>NZ_JBNGGG010000048.1:0-98388 GCF_049974585.1 Streptomyces sp. UG1
CGAACCCGGAAGCTAAGCCTTACAGCGCCGATGGTACTGCAGGGGGGACCCTGTGGGAGAGTAGGACGCCGCCGAACTCCTTTTAATAGGGTTGGACCTGGAACTTCGGTTCCGGGTCCAACCCTTTTTTGTTGTGCGTCACCTGAAGTTCACGTTGCGCTACCAGCATCGCCCATATGGGTACTGCTGCAATGCTCAGGGCCGCCGGCGTCGGAGTCGGTGACGAGGTTGTCGTGCCGGCCTTCGGGAACATAGAAGTCGCCGAGGCCGTCGTCCTGGCCGGAGCGCGGCCGGTGTTCGCCGACATAGATCCGGTGACGTACTGCCTGGACGTCGTCGCCGTCGAGGCTGTCGTCACCCAGCGCACGGCGGCCGTGGTGGCCGTACACCGATTCGGTCGGTCGGCCGATATCGCGCGGTTGCACCAGATCGGACAGCGGCATGGGCTGTTGGTGCTGGAGCAGGGCGAGTCGGAGGTCCCGTACGACGAGATCGCGCAGCGCAGGCAGCGGGCCTCGTATCTGGATGCGAAGCTGAAGGGTGTGCTTACTCCCGACGGGGGTGACGGGCACACCTATCAGCAGTACGTCGTGCGGGTGCCGGGGAATGGGCGGCCGGATCGTGACGCGTTCGCTCGGGCCGTGCGGTCCAGGGGAGTTGAGTGCCGGGTTCCGGTGAAGACGCCCGTGCATCGGCTGCCCGAGTTCCGGCGGTGTGTGTCCTTGCCGGAGACCGAGCGGGCTGCGGACGAAACGTTGGCGCTGCCGGTCGATGCGTCTCTGACGAAGCGGGACATGCAGCGGGTCGTGTCCGCCTGCAACGCGCTCGGAGGACTGCTCCAGCCCGCCTTCTGAGCGAATTTGGGAGCACGGGCGCGTTCAGGGTATGATCTATTCCGTTGCCGCGCGGGAGACTTCGCACAGGCAGCAGGCCCCTATAGCTCAGTCGGCAGAGCGTCTCCATGGTAAGGAGAAGGTCAACGGTTCGATTCCGTTTGGGGGCTCCGCACAGAAAGGCCCCGTCCATTTGGGCGGGGCCTTTCTCATGTCCTTCTCCCTGTCTTCCTCAGTCCTTGTGGATGCCCGGCACGCGCATCGCCAGGATCGCCATGTCGTCGGACGGGGCGTCAGAGGCGAAGCGTTCGACCGCGCGCATGATGCGGGCCGCCACCGCGCCCGCCGTGAGGCCGGTGCAGGTGGTGAGGACGTCGGTGAGGCCGTCGTCGCCCAGCATGCGGCTGCCTTCACGGCGTTCGGTGACGCCGTCCGTGACGCACAGCAGGACATCGCCCGGGTCGAGGGTGACCGTCTGCTCGTAGAGCTCCAGGTCGTCCATGACGCCGAGCAGGGGCTGGGGTTCGGCCGCCGGTTCGACCGTGCCGTCCTGGCGCAGGCGCAGCGGGAGCGGGTGGCCGGCGCAGACCACCTTCAGTTCGGCGCTGCCGTCCTCCTGCGGCCTCAACTCGCCGTAGAGGAGGGTCAGGAAGCGGCTTCGGGCGCCCTCGTCGAGGATCGCGGAGTTCAGGCGCTCCAGGACCGCCGGGCCGCTCAGGCCCTCGCGCGCCAGGAGGCGCAGGGCGTGCCGGGCGAGGCCCGTGACCGCCGCCGCGTTCGGGCCCGTACCGCAGACGTCGCCGATGGCGAAGCCGTATGCGCCGTCGCTGATCGGGAAGAGGTCGTAGAAGTCGCCGCCGACCTCGTTGCCCTCGCCGGCCGCGCGGTAGATGACCTCGACCTCGACGCCGCCGATCTCGGGGAGCTCGGGCGGCAGGAGGCTGCGCTGGAGGGACTGGCTGATGGCCGTGCGCTCGGAGTAGAGGCGGGCGTTGTCCAGGGCCAGGGCGGCCCTGCGGGAGAGGTCCTCCGCCAGCTCCAGGATCTCCTGGCGGAAGTGTTCGTCCGTCGGCTTGCCCAGTGTCAGCATGCCGATGACTCGGTTGCGGGCCACCAGGGGCAGTACGACGGTCTCTCCGCCCACCGCGGACGCCGTGGCCAGGGTGGGGCCGATGCCCGCGCTGATGCGGCCGACCGGCTCGCCCAGGCCCAGGCTGCGCATGGACGTGCGCAGGGCCGCCTGGTGGGCCGACTCGGCCGGGGCCGACCAGACGCGGGCGCCGGGGGTGGGTACCGGATCCGGCGGGGGGATCTTCGACAGCAACGACTTAATGCCGTCGATGAGTTCCTCGTCCTCGTGCAGGACGTACGACAGATACGGTTCCGACGCCTGGTCGGCGATCGTGTAGACCGCGCACCAGGTGGCCAGGGTCGGGACCGTCATCTGGGCCATCAGGGCCAGGGTCTGGTCGCGGTCCAGGGTGCCTGCGAGGAGGTCGGAGGCCTCGACCAGGAAGCTGAGGGAGCCCCGGCGCAGGCGCTCGAGTTCGCCCAGGCGGGCCGACTCGACGGCCAGCGCGATGCGGTCGGCGGCGAACTGGAGGCGCAGCGCCTCTTCGTTGGAGTATCTGCCGGGGGCCTCGGCGGCGACTCCGAGGGAGCCGGTGAGGCGGCCCTCGACCTTCAGGGGGACCGTGACGATCGAGCGCATGCCGGTGCCTCGCAGCAGGGGTACGGCGCCGGGGACCATGGTGAGGTCCTCGTGGACCGCCGGCATACGGGCCGAGCCGTAGCGGCCGGGGCCCGCTTCGACGGGCACGCGCGCGAAGCGCTGGCGGGCGGAGGGCAGGCCGGTGGAGGCGCGGACCTCCAGCTCCGTCTCGTCGTCGGTCGCGAGCAGCAGGAAGGCGGAGTCGCCGTCGAGCATGTCGCGGGCGCGCTCCACGGTGCGCTGCAGGAGGCCGTCGAGGTCGTCCGGGGCGGGCGAGCCGATGAACACCTCGAACGGGTCGGTGCTCTGGGCCTCGGTGGCGCTGTCGGAGGCGGGGACGCGCAACGGGGTCTGCAGGACCGCGCGTTCGTGGTCGCGGACCAGGAGGCAGACGGTGGAGGGTTCGCCGCCCGTGTCGCGGACGCGGAGGTGGGAGGCGTACACCGGTGTGACGCGGCCGTTGGCGCCACGGATGCCGTAGCTGCCCTCCCAGCGCGAGAGTTGGAGCGCCTCCGCGATGCCGGTGCTGGTGCCCGGGGTGTGGGGCCAGGCCGCGAGGTCGGTCAGGGGCTTGCCGGTGACCTGCTCGGCCGCGTAGCCGAAGAGTTCCTCCGCGTCCTCGTTCCACGACGAGATGGCGCCCGTACGGTCGATCTGGACCACCGCGACGCGGACGCGGCTGTCGGCGAGCGGGAGGAGGTCGGAGGGCAGGGACGGGCCCGCGGCGCGGGTGCCCACCGCGCGTTCGGGGAGGTTGAGTTGGAACCAGACCTGTTTGTGCGTGGGCGTGTACTCGACGCCCCAGCGGCCGGCCAGGGCCGCGCACAGTTGGAGGCCGCGGCCGCCCTCGCGATCCGGGCTGCCCATGTTGACGGGCGAGCCCTGGAGAGGGATCTCACGCTCCGGATACCGGTCGGCCACCTCGATCCGCACACCTTCGTCACTGCGCAGACACAGAACGTCCGCGGAGGTGCCGGCGTGCACGACGGCGTTGGTCACCAGTTCACTGGTGAGGACTACGGCGTCGTCGACGATGTCGGCGAAGCCCCAGCCCTGGAGGGTGTCCCGGACGAAGGAGCGGGCGCTCGCGACCGATCGCCCGACGGGATCGAAGCTGGCTGCCGCGCGCGCGGTGATCACAGAACTCCTCGTCCGGTTGTCGACGTGCAGGGCTCCGTGGCCGTCGGGCTCGCGCCGCTGGTGCGGCATCTGCGCGCCCGTCGGCCGATCCGGGGATGGTCCCCCCGGGATCAGTCCGGTGGTCATGTCCGGCTGCCCCTCCGATGCCCGTTCGTGCTCCTCCTGTCACCGCCCAGGCCGGACGGGGACCGGCGCGGCTGGACAGCCGCATGCAAGGTTACTTACCTTCGCCGTCCATGCGGATGCCGGTCTGCAGTGTTTCCGCCCGGAGGGTGTGCGGACGATGTGCGAAGCTGCCGAACTGTTATGGCCGGGTTCAGCAGGGGTGAAACACTGGGCAAGCTTCTTGTGAAGGTCCGGGCAGGCTGAGTGTCATTCGCGTACCGCGGGCAGCAGCACGTGGTGTGGCCTGGTATATCCGGCAGGAATACCCAGCAGTAATGGGTACGCGAAGCAGTAGAACCCGAGCACAGCAGTAACGGTCGACCCCTGCGGGAGGGACACAGTGGAGTCTGGCGCAGCGACGCGGGGCACGAAGACGCGCGCGAAAGGCGGACAGTCCCTGAGTAAGGAGCGCAAGACGCGTGGTACCACTGCGGTGGACACGGCTGCCCTGAACCGGCTGCTGGCGGCCTTGGTGGCGATGCGTGACGGGAACTTCCGGAAGCGGCTCACGGTGTCCGGGGACGGCGTGATGTCGGAGATCGCCGCCGTCTTCAACGAAGTGGCCGACCGAAATCTCCACCTCACGGGTGAGCTGGCGCGCGTGCGGCGCATGGTCGGACGTGAGGGCAAGCTCACTGAGCGGCTGGAGACGGGCGCCTGCGAGGGCTCCTGGGCGGCGGCCGTCGACAACTCCAACGCGCTGGTCGACGACCTCGTACGGCCGGTCTCCGAGGTCGGCCGGGTGCTGTCCGCGGTGGCCGAGGGTGATCTCTCGCCGCGCATGGAGCTGCGTACGCAGTCCCCGGACGGGGCCGGGCATCCGCTGCGGGGTGAGTTCCTCAAGGTCGGGCGGACTGTAAACAACCTTGTCGATCAGCTTTCGTCGTTCACCGACGAGGTCACGCGCGTGGCCAGCGAGGTGGGCACCGAGGGCAAGCTCGGTGGGCAGGCACGCGTGCGCGGGATGTCGGGTTCGTGGAAGGACCTGACGGACTCCGTCAACACGATGGCGTACCGGCTGACGGCCCAGGTGAGGGACATCGCGCTGGTGACCACGGCGGTCGCCAAGGGTGATCTGTCCCGGAAGGTCACGGTTCACGTGGCCGGCGAGATGCTGGAGCTGAAGAACACCGTCAACACGATGGTGGACCAGTTGTCGTCCTTCTCCTCCGAGGTGACGCGAGTCGCGCGCGAGGTGGGCACCGAGGGCGAGCTCGGCGGCCAGGCGCAGGTGCCGGGTGTGGCCGGTGTGTGGAAGGACCTCACCGATTCGGTGAACCTCATGGCCGGCAACCTGACGGCGCAGGTGCGCGGTATCGCCCAGGTCACGACCGCGGTCGCCAGTGGTGACCTGTCGCAGAAGGTGACCGTGTCCGCACGCGGCGAGGTGGCCCAGCTCGCGGACACGATCAACCAGATGACCGAGACACTGCGGATCTTCGCGGACGAGGTCACACGCGTGGCCAACGAGGTCGGCGCCGAGGGGCAACTGGGCGGCCAGGCGAATGTGCCGGGTGCCGCGGGGACCTGGAAGGACCTCACGGACTCCGTCAACACCGTGTTCCGGAATCTGACCATTCAGGTGCGGGACATCGCCGCCGTGACGACGGCGGTGGCCAACGGTGACCTTTCGCAGAAGGTCACGGTCGACGTGGCCGGCGAGATGCTGGAGCTGAAGAACACCGTCAACGGCATGGTCGACCAGCTCTCGTCGTTCGGTGCCGAGGTGACGCGAGTCGCGCGTGAGGTCGGTGTCGAGGGTGAGCTGGGCGGCCAGGCGCAGGTGCCGGGGGCGGCCGGGACCTGGAAGGACCTGACGGACTCCGTCAACACGGCGTTCCGGAACCTCACCGGACAGGTAAGGAACATCGCCCAGGTGACGACGGCGGTGGCCAACGGTGATCTGTCGCAGAAGGTCACCGTGGACGTCTCCGGCGAGATGCTCCAGCTCAAGAACACCGTGAACACGATGGTGGACCAGTTGTCGTCCTTCGCCGACCAGGTCACGCGGATGGCCCGGGACGTGGGCACCGAGGGCCGGCTGGGCGGTCAGGCGGTGGTACCGGGTGTTGCCGGAACGTGGAAGGAGCTCACCGACTCCGTCAACGGAATGGCAGGAAACCTTACCGCCCAGGTGCGCAACATCGCCCAGGTCACCACCGCGGTGGCCCGGGGTGATCTGTCGCAGAAGATCGACGTCGACGCACGTGGCGAGATCCTGGAGCTGAAGAACACCATCAACACGATGGTCGACCAGCTCTCCGGCTTCGCCGACCAGGTGACCCGGGTCGCCCGCGAGGTGGGCACGGAGGGCCGCCTGGGCGGGCAGGCGCAGGTGCCCGGCGTGGCCGGGGTGTGGCGGGACCTGACCGACTCCGTGAACGGAATGGCAGGAAACCTTACGGCCCAGGTGCGCAACATCGCGCAGGTCGCCACCGCGGTGGCTCGCGGTGACCTGTCGCAGAAGATCACGGTCGACGCGCGCGGCGAGATCCTGGAGCTGAAGAACACGCTGAACACGATGGTCGACCAGCTCTCGTCGTTCGCGGAGGAGGTCACCAGGGTCGCCCGTGAGGTGGGTACGGAGGGCCAGCTCGGCGGTCAGGCCGAGGTGCAGGGCGTCTCCGGCACCTGGAAGGACCTCACCCAGTCCGTGAACTTCATGGCGAACAACCTGACCAGTCAGGTCCGCAACATCGCCGAGGTCACCACCGCGGTCGCCAAGGGCGACCTGTCCAAGAAGATCACCGTCGACGCCAAGGGCGAGATCCTCGAGCTCGTCACGACCGTCAACACGATGGTCGACCAGCTCTCCAGCTTCGCCGAGCAGGTGACCCGGGTGGCCCGTGAGGTGGGCACCGAGGGCATTCTGGGCGGCCAGGCGCACGTCGCCGGCGTCGTCGGCATCTGGAAGGACCTCAGCGACAACGTCAACCTGATGGCCAAGAACCTGACCATGCAGGTGCGCAACATCTCCCAGGTCGCGGCGGCCGTCGCCAACGGCGATCTGACGCGGACGGTGACGATCGAGGCGCGCGGTGAGGTGGCGCAGCTCGCCGACACCTTCAACACCATGGTGAAGACGCTGAGTTCGTTCGCCGACCAGGTCACCAAGGTGGCCCGCGAGGTGGGCACGGACGGCATCCTCGGCGGCCAGGCGCACGTACCCGGTGTGGCCGGTACGTGGAAGGACCTCACCGAGTCCGTGAACCAGATGGCGTCCAACTTGACCGGACAGGTGCGCAACATCGCCATGGTCACCACCGCCATCGCCAAGGGTGACCTGACCAAGAAGATCGACATCGATGCCCGCGGCGAGATCCTCGAGCTCAAGACGACGATCAACACGATGGTCGACCAGCTCTCCAGCTTCGCCGAGGAGGTCACCCGAGTCGCCCGCGAGGTGGGCACCGAGGGACAGCTCGGCGGTCAGGCACGCGTGCGTGACGTCGATGGAACCTGGCGCGACCTCACCGAGTCCGTGAACGAAATGGCAGGAAACCTCACCCGGCAGGTGCGCGCCATCGCGCGCGTGGCGACCGCGGTGACCCGTGGTGACCTGAACCTGAAGATCGACGTCGACGCGTCCGGCGAGATCCAGGAACTTCAGGACTACATCAACAAGATGATCGCCAACCTGCGTGACACCACCATCGCCAACAAGGAGCAGGACTGGCTCAAGGGCAACCTCGCGCGTATCTCGGCGCTGATGCAGGGCCGCCGGGACCTGGAGGACGTGGCCTCGCTGATCATGAGCGAGCTGACGCCGGTCGTCTCCGCGCAGCACGGCGCGTTCTTCCTGGCGATGCCGCTGGTCGACGGCAAGGATGCGAGTGCCGAGGGCGAGGATCAGTACGAGCTGCGGATGCTGGGGTCGTACGCCTACTCGATGGGGTCCATGCCGACCTCGTTCCGGCCTGGAGAGGGGCTGATCGGGACGGCCGCCATGGAGAAGCGCACGATCCTGGTGGAGAACGCGCCCAGCGGCTATCTGAAGATCTCCTCCGGACTCGGCGAGGCGCCTCCCGCGCAAGTGATCGTCCTTCCGGTGCTCTTCGAGGGCCAGGTGCTCGGCGTCATCGAGCTGGCCTCCTTCACTCCCTTCACGCAGATCCAGAAGGATTTCCTCAACCAGATCGCCGAGATGATCGCGACCAGCGTCAACACCATCTCCGTCAACACCAAGACCGAGGTGCTGCTGAAGCAGTCGCAGGAGCTGACCGAGCAACTGCGCGAGCGGTCGGCCGAGTTGGAGAACCGGCAGAAGGCCCTGCAGGCCTCCAACGCCGAGCTGGAGGAGAAGGCCGAACTGCTGGCCCAGCAGAACCGCGACATCGAGGTGAAGAACACCGAGATCGAGGAGGCGCGGCAGGTCCTGGAGGAGCGCGCCGAGCAGTTGGCCGTATCGATGCGCTACAAGAGCGAGTTCCTCGCCAACATGTCGCACGAACTGCGTACGCCGCTGAACTCGCTGCTGATCCTGGCCAAGCTGCTCGCCGACAACGCCGAGGGCAACCTCTCGCCGAAGCAGGTCGAGTTCGCCGAGACCATCCACGGCGCCGGCTCCGATCTGCTCCAACTGATCAACGACATCCTGGACCTGTCGAAGGTCGAGGCGGGCAAGATGGACGTCTCCCCGACGCGCATCGCGCTCGTCCAGCTCGTGGACTACGTGGAGGCCACCTTCCGCCCGCTGACCGCGGAGAAGGGCCTGGACCTGTCCGTACGGGTCTCGCCGGAGCTGCCGGCCACGCTGCACACCGACGAGCAGCGGCTGCTGCAGGTGCTGCGGAATCTGCTGTCCAACGCGGTGAAGTTCACCGACTCCGGCTCGGTCGAGCTGGTCATCAGGCCCGCCGGGATGGACGTGCCGATGCAGATCCGCGAGCAGCTTCTGGAGGCCGGATCGCTGACCGAGGCGGACGCTCCGCTGATCGCGTTCTCCGTGACCGACACCGGCATCGGGATCGCGGCCAGCAAGATGCGGGTGATCTTCGAGGCGTTCAAGCAGGCGGACGGCACGACCAGCCGCAAGTACGGCGGTACGGGGCTGGGGCTGTCGATCTCACGGGAGATCGCGCAACTCCTCGGCGGTGAGATCCACGCGCAGAGCGAGCCGGGACGCGGATCGACGTTCACGCTGTATTTGCCGCTGCACCCGAGCGAACTGCCTCCGCACGGCTACCAGCAGCAGTTGCCGCCCCTGGACGCGGGCGCCCTGGTGGCCTCGGCGGCCGACCTGGCGGGGCTGGCGGAGGTTTCGGACGGGGCGATCGAGACGCCGGCCGAGGTGCGGTCGTACCGGGAGACGCAGAACGGCGCCGCCGCGCTCTTCAGGCGCCGCCGCAAGGCCGCGGGGGAGCTGGAGCAGCGTCCGGCGCCGCAGGAGCAGTGGTCGGCGCCGGCCGAGCAGACCACGGCACCGCAGTCCCGCCGGGGCATCCGGTTCGGCGGCGAGAAGGTGCTGATCGTCGACGACGACATTCGCAACGTCTTCGCGCTGACCAGCGTCCTGGAGCAGCACGGCCTGTCCGTGCTGTACGCCGAGAACGGCCGCGAGGGCATCGAGGTGCTGGAGCAGCACGACGACGTGGCGGTCGTCCTGATGGACATCATGATGCCGGAGATGGACGGGTACGCGACGACGACGGCGATCCGCAGGATGCCGCAGTTCGCCGGGCTCCCGATCATCGCGCTGACCGCCAAGGCGATGAAGGGCGACCGGGAGAAGGCGATCGAGTCGGGTGCTTCGGACTATGTGACGAAGCCGGTCGACCCGGATCATCTCCTGGCGGTGATGAACCAGTGGATGAGGGAGCAGTGACGGCAGCCGACAGTGTTCACACGGAGTCGCTGACTCAGTGTGCTCGAAGCCGTGTAGAAGTGCGGGATTCGGGGAACCTTCTGGTCTCCTGCCGCGTTTCTGCTACGTGCACAGTGACATCGCGGTGACAGGGTGTGGCGACAGGCGGGGTGCGGCTACCATGACCGGCACGAGGGCGGGCGGCGTAAGGGAGTCGTCCCCTGGGGCGGAGCCCGGTGCACTGCCGGGGCGAGGAGGGCGGGCCATGGTGCAGAAGGCCAAGATCCTCCTGGTCGATGACCGGCCGGAGAATCTGCTGGCGCTGGAGGCGATCCTCTCTGCGCTCGATCAGACCCTGGTGCGGGCATCGTCCGGGGAGGAAGCGCTCAAAGCACTGCTGACGGACGACTTCGCGGTCATTCTGCTGGACGTCCAGATGCCGGGAATGGACGGTTTCGAAACCGCCGCGCACATCAAGCGGCGAGAACGGACCAGGGACATCCCGATCATCTTCCTCACCGCGATCAATCACGGCCCGCATCACACCTTCCGCGGCTACGCGGCGGGCGCGGTGGACTACATCTCCAAGCCGTTCGACCCGTGGGTGCTGCGGGCGAAGGTCTCCGTTTTCGTCGAGCTGTACATGAAGAACTGCCAGCTTCGTGAGCAGGCGGCGCTGCTGCGGCTCCAGTTGGAGGGCGGCGGCAAGTCCGCGGGCGGCGACTCCAAGGAGCCGGCGGGGCTGCTGGCCGAGCTCTCGGCGCGGCTGGCCGCGGTCGAGGAGCAGGCCGAGGCGCTGTCCAAGCAACTGGACGACGAGTCGGCGGACGCGGCCGCGGTGGCCACCGCGGCCCATCTCGAACGCAAACTCACGGGGTTGCGGCGGGCGCTGGACGCCCTGGAGCCGGGCACCGGGAGCACCTCGTCGGTGCCGTCGCAGAACTGACCTCGCGAAGGCCCTGGTTGCCGAGTGGCGACGCCGGATCGTCCTGTGTCCGACCGGTTCGTGAACCGGCGTCAGTCTGCCGCCCCCGCGAGGGCGACACGAACGGGTGAAGCAGTGGGCACACGTGTCCACTGTCTTCTCCACCGGTAACCTCACATCCATGGCCTCACGTTCCTCCGCAGCCAAGAAGCCGCCCGCGAAGAAGGCGGCCGCTTCCGCGAAGGCTCCGGCGAAGAAGGCCGCCGCCAAGAAAGCCCCCGCCAAGAAGGCGCCGGCCAAGAAGGCCGCGGCGAAGAAAGCCGCGCCCGCGCCCAAGCCCGCGCCGAACCCCACCGGGGGCATCTACCGGCTCGTGCGCGCCGTCTGGCTCGGGCTCGCGCACGCGGTCGGCGCGGTGTTCCGCGGGATAGGGCAGGGCGCGAAGAACCTCGACCCCGCCCACCGCAAGGACGGCATCGCGCTGTTGCTCCTCGGCCTCGCGCTGATCGTCGCCGCCGGCACCTGGTCCAACCTCCGCGGCCCCGTCGGCGACCTCGTCGAGATCATCGTCACCGGCGCCTTCGGCCGGCTCGACCTGCTCGTGCCGATTCTGCTCGCGGTCATCGCCGTACGGTTCATCCGGCACCCCGAGAAACCCGAGGCCAACGGCCGTATCGTCATCGGCCTGTCCGCGCTCGTCATCGGCGTGCTCGGCCAGGTCCACATCGCCGTGGGCGCGCCCGCCCGCAGCGACGGCATGCAGGCCATAAGGGACGCCGGCGGGCTGATCGGCTGGGGCGCGGCGACTCCGCTGACGTACACCATGGGCGAGGTCCTCGCCGTACCGCTGCTCGTGCTGCTGACGGTCTTCGGCCTCCTGGTCGTCACGGCGACCCCGGTCAACGCCATCCCGCAGCGGCTGCGGCAGTTGGGCATCAAGCTCGGCATCCTCCCCGACCCCGAGGAGGAGGACGAGTACACCGACGACGACCAGCGCTACGACGACCAGTGGCGCGAGGCGCTGCCCGCGTCGCGCGGCCGCAAGCGGAGCCCGGCGCGTGAGGCGTACGACCCCGACAGCGCCGAGCAGGAGGCCCTCTCGCGGCGTCGTGGGCGTCCGAGGCGCTCCGCGGTGCCGCAGCCCGAGATGGACCGTCCCATGGACGCTGTGGACGTCGCGGCGGCCGCCGCTGCCGCCCTCGACGGCGCCGTCATGCACGGGATGCCGCCCTCGCCGATCGTCGCCGACCTGACCCAGGGCGTCAGCGTGGGCGACCGCGAGGAGACCACCCCGGTTCCGACGCCCGTCCCGGCCGCGCGGCCCAAGCAGGAGAAGCTCCCGAAGTCCGAGGTCCCGGACCTGACCAAGTCCGAGGTTCCGGATCTCACCAAGGCCGCGCCCGACGCGATGCGGGACCTGCCGCCGCGCGCCGAACAGCTCCAGCTCTCCGGCGACATCACCTACTCCCTGCCGGCGCTCGACCTCCTCGAGCGCGGTGGGCCGGGCAAGGCGCGCAGCGCCGCCAACGACGCCATCGTCGAGTCGCTCACCACCGTCTTCTCCGAGTTCAAGGTCGACGCGCGCGTCACCGGCTTCACGCGCGGGCCGACGGTCACGCGCTACGAGGTCGAGCTCGGACCGGCCGTGAAGGTCGAGCGGATCACCGCGCTGACCAAGAACATCGCTTACGCCGTCGCCAGCCCGGACGTGCGGATCATCAGCCCGATCCCCGGCAAGTCCGCGGTCGGCATCGAGATCCCCAACACCGACCGCGAGATGGTCAACCTCGGTGACGTGCTGCGCCTTGCGGCCGCCGCCGAGGACGAGCATCCGATGCTGGTCGCGCTCGGCAAGGACGTCGAGGGCGGCTATGTGATGGCCAACATCGCGAAGATGCCGCATGTGCTGGTTGCCGGTGCGACCGGTTCCGGTAAGTCGTCGTGCATTAACTGCTTGATCACTTCGATCATGATGCGGGCGACCCCGGAGGACGTGCGCATGGTGCTGGTCGACCCCAAGCGCGTCGAGCTGACCGCCTACGAGGGCATCCCGCACCTGATCACGCCGATCATCACCAACCCGAAGCGGGCCGCCGAGGCGCTCCAGTGGGTCGTACGGGAGATGGATCTTCGCTACGACGACCTGGCGGCCTACGGCTACCGGCACATCGACGACTTCAACGAGGCCGTCCGGGGCGGCAAGGTGAAGGCGCCGGAGGGCAGCGAGCGCGAGCTTCAGCCGTACCCGTATCTGCTGGTGATCGTCGACGAGCTCGCCGACCTGATGATGGTCGCGCCGCGCGACGTCGAGGACGCGATCGTGCGCATCACACAGCTCGCGCGCGCGGCCGGCATCCACCTCGTACTCGCAACCCAGCGGCCGTCCGTCGACGTCGTCACCGGTCTCATCAAGGCCAACGTCCCCTCACGGCTCGCCTTCGCCACGTCCTCGCTCGCGGACTCGCGCGTCATCCTGGACCAGCCTGGTGCCGAGAAGCTGATCGGCAAGGGCGACGGGCTGTTCCTGCCGATGGGCGCCAACAAGCCGGTGCGTATGCAGGGCGCATTCGTGACCGAGGAGGAGGTCGCGGCGGTCGTCCGGCACTGCAAGGACCAGATGGCGCCCGTCTTCCGGGACGACGTCACCGTGGGCACCAAGCAGAAGAAGGAGATCGACGAGGAGATCGGCGACGACCTCGACCTGCTGTGCCAGGCGGCGGAGCTGGTGGTCTCCACGCAGTTCGGGTCGACGTCCATGCTCCAGCGCAAGCTGCGGGTCGGGTTCGCCAAGGCGGGGCGGCTGATGGACCTCATGGAGTCCCGCGGGATCGTGGGCCCGAGCGAGGGCTCCAAGGCTCGTGACGTTCTTGTGAAACCTGATGAGCTGGACGGAGTGCTCGCCGTGATCCGCGGGGAGGCTTAACACGAGTCCGGAGAGGGAAACCGGACGCAGTGGTCGCCTCGCGGGCGGGTGCGGGATGAGCCGATGTCTGATCGTGACTCACCTGTGAGGGATCATTGAGCAACCGTTTCCCGTCGACATACGTCAAGTTGAGCGAAACGACAAGCACCGACCCCACCATCAGCGTGTCCGGCCATTCTGATGGCGTATAAAGTCCCACCGCCCGGTTGCCCCACCCTTTCGTCACCCCCCTAGACTGAACCTGCAGCACAGGTGGCTTAAACGCTCGAAAGGCGCCCCCGTGTCCATCGGCAACTCCCCTGAAGACGAGCGTCCGTTCGAAGACGTTTCCGACGAATCCCGTCCCTCGATCGGCCGTGCCCTGAAGCAGGCGCGCATCGATGCCGGGCTCACCGTCGACGACGTCACCAACGCCACCCGGGTCCGTATCGCCATCGTGCATGCCATCGAGGCGGACAACTTCGCCGCCTGCGGCGGCGACGTGTACGCCCGAGGCCACATCCGGACCCTGGCCAAGGCCGTCCACCTCGATCCGGCGCCGCTGCTCGCCCAGTACGACGACTCGCACGGCGGACGACCGGCGCCGACCCCGGCTGCCCCGCTGTTCGAGGCGGAGCGCATCCGTCCCGAGCGGCGCGGGCCGAACTGGACCGCGGCCATGGTCGCGGCGATCGTCGCGGTGATCGGGTTCGTCGGGTTCACCGCGTTCAAGGGCGACGACTCAGGCGGGAAGTCCGCCGTCGCCGAGGGCGGCTCGACGCCGACGGCCGACAAGACCACACCCACACCGAAGACCGACAAGCCCAAGGTCCCCAAGCCGGAGCCGTCGGACAGCGCCATCGCCGCCGTCCCGCAGGGCAAGGTGACCGTCCAGGTCAGCGCCGTCGACGACGAGAGCTGGATCTCGGCCAAGGACCACACCGGCAAGCTGCTCTTCGACGGCCTCCTCAAGCGGGGCGACTCCAAGACCTTCCAGGACAGCGAGAAGATCAACCTCGTCCTCGGCAGCGCAGGCGCGGTCGACCTCTACGTCAACGGCAAGAAGATCGAGGACGACTGGCAGCCGGGTGCGGTGGAGCACCTCACCTACACCAAGGGCGACCCCCAGGCCGGATAAGTCCGGCTGAAGGGGTGAGCTGCGGACGGGGTTGGCCAAGATCGGCCAACCCCGTCGACGTGGGCTGTCAGTGAGACAAAGTAGTCTTGAGCCCATGCCTGAACGCCGTACCGTCGCACTCGTCACTCTTGGCTGCGCCCGTAACGAGGTGGACTCGGAGGAGCTCGCAGGCCGCTTGGAGGCGGACGGCTGGGACCTCGTGGAGGACGCCGCGCAAGCGGACGTCGCCGTCGTCAACACCTGTGGCTTCGTCGAGGCCGCCAAGAAGGACTCCGTCGACGCGCTCCTGGAGGCGAACGACCTCAAGGATCATGGAAGAACCCAGGCCGTGGTGGCGGTGGGCTGCATGGCTGAGCGGTACGGCAAGGAGCTCGCCGAGGCCCTCCCCGAGGCTGACGGCGTGCTCGGCTTCGACGACTACGCCGACATCTCCGACCGCCTCCAGACCATCCTGAACGGCGGCATCCACGCCTCGCACACCCCGCGCGACCGCCGCAAGCTGCTGCCGATCAGCCCGGCCGAGCGCCAGGAGTCCGCGGCCGAGGTCGCGCTGCCCGGGCATGGCCCCGTCGATCTTCCGGAAGGACTCGCTCCGGCCTCCGGGCCCCGTGCGCCGCTGCGCCGCCGCCTCGACGGCTCCCCGGTCGCCTCGGTGAAGCTCGCCTCGGGCTGCGACCGGCGCTGCTCCTTCTGCGCCATCCCGTCCTTCCGCGGCTCCTTCATCTCGCGCCGCCCCAGCGATGTGCTGAACGAGACGCGGTGGCTGGCCGAACAGGGCGTCAAGGAGATCATGCTGGTCTCCGAGAACAACACCTCCTACGGCAAGGACCTGGGCGACATCCGCCTGCTGGAGTCCCTCCTGCCCGAGCTCGCCGAGGTCGACGGCATCGAGCGGGTCCGCGTCAGCTACCTCCAGCCGGCCGAGATGCGGCCCGGCCTGATCGACGTGCTGACCTCGACGCCGAAGGTCGCCCCGTACTTCGACCTGTCCTTCCAGCACTCCGCGCCCGACGTGCTGCGCGCGATGCGCCGCTTCGGCGACACCGACCGCTTCCTGGAACTGCTCGACACCATCCGCGGCAAGGCCCCCCAGGCCGGCGTGCGCTCCAACTTCATCGTCGGCTTCCCCGGCGAGACCGAGGCCGACCTGGCTGAGCTGGAGCGCTTCCTGAACCACGCGCGGCTGGACGCCATCGGCGTCTTCGGCTACTCCGACGAGGAGGGCACCGAGGCCGCGACGTACGACACCAAGCTCGACGAGGACGTCGTCGCCGAGCGGCTGGCACGTGTCTCCCGGCTGGCCGAGGAACTCGTCTCACAGCGGGCCGAGGAGCGCGTCGGGGAGACCGTGCACGTGCTCGTCGAGTCGGTCGGCTCCGAGGACTCGGCGGACGGTGCCCACGGCCGTGGGACGCACCAGGCGCCGGAGACCGACGGGCAGGTGCTGCTCACGAGCGGCGAAGGGCTGAGCGTCGGTCGTATGGTCGAGGCGAAGGTGGTCGGTACGGAAGGCGTCGACCTGGTGGCCGAGCCGCTGCTGGGCACGCTCGCGTGTAGTGAGGAGGCGGACAGATGACCGGAGTTCCGGCGTCCGCCGCGGGTGGTCCCTCCCAGGCGGGTGCGACGGGCAAGGCGAGCGCGGTGGGCTCGTCCAAGGCCGGGTCGTCCAGGGCCGGGTCGCCCAAGACCGGCGGCTCGAACGCCGGCGGCGCCGAGACCGGTGTCCAGGGCGGTGCGAAATCCCCGCGCGGCGGGAAGATCGCGGCCGCGGCCGTCAACCAGGCCAGCGTCTGGAACATCGCCAACCTCCTGACCATGCTCCGGCTGGTCCTCGTGCCCGCGTTCGTCGCGCTGATGCTGGCAGACGGCGGATACGACCCGGCATGGCGCTCGCTCGCCTGGGCGGCCTTCGCCATCGCCATGATCACGGACCTGTTCGACGGTCATCTGGCGCGCGCCTACAACCTCGTCACCGACTTCGGGAAGATCGCCGACCCCATCGCCGACAAGGCGATCATGGGGGCGGCGCTGATCTGTCTGTCGGCACTGGGCGATCTGCCGTGGTGGGTGACGGGCGTCATCCTCGGCCGGGAACTCGGGATCACGCTGCTGCGTTTCCTTGTCATCCGGTACGGCGTCATTCCGGCGAGCCGGGGCGGCAAGCTCAAGACCCTCACGCAGGGCGTTGCCGTCGGGATGTACATCCTGGCGCTGACGGGGTGGCTGGCCACTCTGAGGTTCTGGGTGATGGCTGCGGCGGTCGTCCTGACCGTGGCGACCGGGCTCGACTATGTGAGACAAGCCATTGTGCTGCGCAGGCGTGGAATCGCCGAGCGCAAGGCAGCCCTGGAGGAGACGGAAGCGTGAGTTCCCCGGCCGCCGACGTGGTGCGACTACTCAGAGTGAAGGGCGAGACGCTCGCTGTCGCCGAGTCGCTGACCGGTGGACTGGTTGCGGCGGAAATCACAACTGCCCCGGGGGCATCAAAGGCCTTCCGGGGTTCGGTGACCGCCTACGCCACCGACCTCAAGCACGGGCTGCTCGGCGTCGACGCCACCTTGTTGGAGCAGCACGGAGCGGTGAATCCGCAGGTCGCGGCCCAGATGGCGGCCGGTGTGCGAAAGGCGCTGGGGGCCGATTGGGGCATCGCCACGACCGGTGTCGCGGGGCCCGAAATGCAGGACGGACAGCCAGTCGGGACCGTTTTCGTGGCCGTGGACGGGCCCTTCGGCCCTGGCGCCGGTTCCGCCGGTGGCGGAAAAGTGGAGGCCCTGCGGTTGAACGGCGGCCGCGCGGAAATTCGTATGGAGAGTGTACGGAGCGTACTCGCACTGCTTCTGAGGGAGCTTGCGAGCGAACACATTGGGAATGAGCGGGCACAGGATACGGAACAGAACGGGGGGTTTTGATGTTTGCAGCCCTTAGTGAACACGACATCGCTCCCCGCACGGCCGCGGCGCAAGGCGGTACGGTGGGGCGTGAAGGATGCGGCTACGCGGTCCGAGGAGGGAGCCACCGATGATTCTGCTCCGTCGCCTGCTGGGTGACGTGCTGCGTCGGCAGCGCCAGCGCCAGGGCCGTACTCTGCGCGAAGTCTCCTCGTCCGCCCGAGTCTCACTCGGCTATCTCTCCGAGGTGGAGCGGGGGCAGAAGGAGGCTTCCTCCGAGCTGCTCTCCGCGATCTGCGACGCGTTGGACGTACGGATGTCCGAGCTCATGCGGGAAGTGAGCGACGAGCTCGCCCTCGCCGAGCTGGCCCAGTCTGCTGCGGCCACACCCAGCGAGCCTGTACCCACGTCGGTCCGTCCGATGCTGGGTTCCGTGTCGGTGACCGGTGTGCCACCGGAACGGGTGACCATCAAGGCGCCTTCCGAGGCGGTGGACGTGGTCGCCGCGTGACGGTGCCGCCACTGCGCATGGAGTGATCGTGCGCTGAGGAGTTGTGTGAGGCCCCGGCCGGGGCTTCTCCAGGGAGACCTGGGGGAGAGCGGTCGGGGTTTCGTGCTGTGTGGGGCCAGGCGGCGTCCGTTTGCCGGTGGATGGCCCGGGGGTCATGGTGGAGGGTGATGACGGCGCCTGACGAGTGGTGGAGCGTGGTGGAGGGCGTGACGGCGCCTGACGCGTGGTGAAGGCGTTGGCCCGCGCCGCCTTCGTGTGCCGTGGACGCGACCTCCCGGCCGGTGAACGGGCGGCCTAGCCTCGGGCTGGAGGTGAGCGATGGCACAGCCGATAGCGCGCTGGGCGGTGGCTCTCGGGCTCGGGGCGCTGTGGTGGTGGGCCGTGCTGCGGCTCGCGCTGGTGCCGGACGCGGGGGCGCTGGAGGCGGCCGTCGCCGCCGGAGGGTGGGGGCTGAGCCTGTTGCCGGTGCACTGTGTGCCGAAGGCACGGGCCGAGGGAGCCGTCGATGCACGGCGGTGGACTCAGGCCTGGCGGGCGGGGCGGGCCGGACGGCCGGTGCCGGCTACCAAGGCATCGCCACACCGCCGTTCGGACGCAGGATCTGCCCCGTGGTGAAGGCCGACGCGTCGGACGCCAGGTGAAGCACCGCGTGCGCGATCTCCTCCGGCTCGCCGACCCGGCCCAACGGTGACATCCGGGCCATCAGCGCCTCGGTACGGGTCTGCGCCGCGGTGTCGTGGCGGTCGGTCATGGGCGTGCGGATCCAGCCCGGGGCGACCGCGTTGACGCGGATGCCGTGCGGGCCCAGCTCCGTCGCCAGCGTCTTCGTCAACTGCACGACGGCCGCCTTGGCCGCGCCGTAGCAGAGCAGGCCGGGGCCTCCGGTGTCCACGGCGCCCGAGGCCATGGTGACGATACTGCCCCGGATGTGCTGGGCGAGCATCGATCGGGCCGCCTCCTGGCAGGCGTACAGCACACCCTTGAAGTTGACGTTCAGGACTCGGTCCAGGTCCTCGTCTCGCGTCTCCAGCACCGGGCTGCTGTGCATGATCCCGGCGACCGCGGCCAGCATGTCCAGGCGCTCGCAGGAGGCTACGGCCTGGCGGAGCTGCTCGCGGTCGGTGACGTCGAGGTGGTGGGTGAGGGCGGTGCCGCCGCTCGCCTTGATCAGGGTCGCGGTGTCGTGCAGGCCCTGTGCGTCGCGGTCGGCGCAGTGCACGGTGGCGCCGGCCTCGGCGAGGAGGAGAGCCGAGGCGCGGCCGATACCGCTGGCTGCGCCGGTGACGAATGCGGTGCGTCCGGTGAGGTCGTACGCCTTGACGGCCATGAAGGGACCGTACGAGGGTTTCTGACGGTGCGTCAATTAGTCGTACGGTGCTGGGCTCTGCGGTGTGAGGCGGCGCCGGGAGCTGTGCTCGGGGCCGGGCCCGCCTGGCAGGCCGGGCACCAGTAGGTGGGGCGCTCGCGGGAGCCGTCGCCCTGGTCGGCCGCGCGGATCGGGGTGGTGCAGCGCAGGCAGGGGCGGCGGGCGCGGCCGTACACGAAGAGGTCCTGGCCGCGGCGGCCCGTCGTACTGCGGACCGGGCGGTCGCGGTTGGCTTCCAGGAGCTTCTTGGCCAGTACGGGCAGTTGCGCGGTGTGCTCGGCGGGGAGTGCGCCGATGGGGAGCCAGGGGGTGACGCGGAGCAGGAAGCAGAGCTCGCTCTTGTAGACATTGCCGATGCCGGCGAGGTTGCGCTGGTCCAGCAGGGCCTCGCCGATCGGGCGGGCCGGGTCGGTGAGGAGGTTGGCGAGGGCGCGGTCGGGGTCCCAGTCGGGGCCCAGCAGGTCGGGGCCGAGGTGGCCGACCGTGTTGTGTTCCTCGGTGGTGCGCAGCAGGTCGAGGACGGGGAGGCGGTAGCCGACGGCTGTGCGGGCGGGACGGGCGTCGGGAGCCTCGGTGTCCGGGGCGGCTGCGAGGATCACGCGGATCTGGTGGGCGGGGCCGCCGGTCCAGCGCTGCTGGTCGGCGTACACCTTCCAGGAGCCCTCCATGCCGAGGTGCGAGTGGAGGGTGAGGCCGCCTTCGATACGGGTGAGGAGGTGTTTGCCGCGCGGGGTGACGTCCAGGACGGTACGGCCCGTGAGGTCGACCGTGGCGTACTTGGGGACCCGGAAGTCGGTGCGGGTCAGCGTCCTTCCCGCGAGGGCGGTGTGGAGCCGCTTCGCGGTCTGCCAGACCGTGTCTCCTTCGGGCATGGGTCAAGGGTGGCACGGGACGGGGATGCGTGAGGGACGGTGGGGTGTGGGTGGGGTGTGGGGTGGCTCAGGCGCGTAGGCGTAGGCCTCTGGGGGTCGCGATGAAGCCCGCTCCTTCCAGGAGGGTGCCCATGGGGGACGTGAGTGCCTGGGCGCCGTTCACGCGTTCCACCGTGACCGTGCCGAGGGAGCCTGCGCGGGCGGCCGCGGCGAGCGCTTCCGCCGCCGCGTGCAGGCGGGGGTCGTCGGCGGGCTCCGTGTCCGGGGCCGAGGGCCAGGCCAGCAGGGTCTTGCCGCCGCGCTCCATGTAGAGGGTCAGCTCGCCGTCGACCAGGACCACGAGGGAGCCTGCCTTGCGGCCGGGCTTGTGACCGGCGCCGGCGGGAGGCTCGGGCCAGGCCAGGGCGGCGCCGTACGCGTTCGCCGGGTCGGCGGCGGCGAGGACGACGGCTCGGGTGTCGGGTGCCGGGCGGGTGCGGTGGGGGGCGGAGCCGGGGCGGGGGCTGGGGCTGGGGCCGTAGGGTGCGCCGCCGTTGGGGCGGCGGTTGCCCGGTGGGGTGCGGTGGTCGTCCTGGGGGGCGAGATCGAGGGGGGATACCCATTCGCTCGGGCCGAGGTGGGCGTCCAGGAAGTCGTGGTCGAGGTCGGGGATGTCGTAGGTCGGGGCGGCGTTCGAGGTGTCGTGCGTGGTGGGGGAGCTGTCGGGAAGGCCGTATGGGTCGGGGGTGGCGTTCGGGTTGTCATGCGTCTCGGTGGCGCTGTCGGGGGTGCCGAAGTCTTCGGACGTGTCGAAGGCGTCGCGTGTGCCGGAGCCTTCGGGCGTGCCGTGGGTGCCGGGTGTGCCGGAGTCTTCGGACATGCCGCGGGCGCCGGGTGTGGCGAAGTCCTCGGGTGTGCCGTGGGTGCCCAGGCCGGGCAGGCCGTCGCCTCGGTCGCGGGCGTTGGACACCGCGCGGAGGCGGTCGACCGCGCCGTCCATCGCGAACTGGGCGGCGCCGAGGCCCTCGACCACATAGCCGCGCCGCGCCTGGCCGCTCTCCTCGAAGGCGGACAGGATGCGGTACGTCGCCGAGAAGCCGCCCTCGACGCCCTCCGCGGCGACCGCTCCCCGGGTCACCACGCCATGGCGGTCCAGGAGCGTACGGGCGAGGGCGTGGGCGCGGACGGTGGGGTCGGGTTCGTGGGCCGGGAGCAGCGACCAGCGGCCGGCGACGGTCGGCGGCCCGGTGCGGGAGGCGGGGCGGGCGGCGGCTGTGAGGGAGCCGTAGCGTCCTCGGGGGATGGTGCGCTTGGCGCGGTGGGCCGTGGAACCGGCGGTGCGGCCCGAGCCGAGCAGGGAGCGCATGGGGGCCAGCGTGTCGTTCGTGAGGCGGCCCGACCAGGCCAGCTCCCAGAGCGCGTCGGCGAGTTGCGGGTCGGTGGCGTCGGGGTGGGTGGTGGCGCGGACCTGGTCGGCGATCTGGCGGAAGAACAGGCCGTAGCCACCGGACAGGGCGTCCAGAACGGACTGGTGCAGCGCCGTCGGCTCCAGCGGATGGGGCTGCGGCAGGAGCAGAGGGGCAGCGTCCGCCATATAGAGGGACACCCAGCCGTCCTTGCCGGGGAGCGAGCCCGCCCCGGCCCAGACGACCTCTCCGGCCGAGGTGAGTTCGTCCAGCATCGCGGGAGTGTAGTTGGCGACGCGGGAGGGCAGGACCAGCTTCTCCAGCGCGGACGCGGGCACGGACGCGCCCTGCAACTGCTCGATGGCACGCACCAGTCCGTCGATGCCGCGCAGTCCATGACCCTTGCCGATGTGCTGCCACTGCGGCAGGAACTGGGCGAGCGCGGCCGGTGGCACCGGCTCCAGCTCGTGCCGCAGTGCGGCGAGGGAGCGGCGGCGCAGGCGGCGCAGGACCGCCGCGTCGCACCACTCCTGGCCGATGCCGGCCGGGTGGAACTCGCCCTGTACGACCCGCCCGCTCGCCGCCAGCCTCTGGAGGGCACCGTCCGTGATCGCCACGCCCAGGCCGAAGCGGGCCGCTGCCGTGGCCGACGTGAACGGGCCGCGGGTGCGGGCGTAGCGGGCGAGGAGGTCGCCGAGCGGGTCCTTGACCGGTTCGGTGAAGGCTTCGGGCACGCCGACCGGCAGGGCCGTGCCGAGTGCGTCGCGCAGGCGGCCCGCGTCCTCGATCGCCGCCCAGTGGTCGGTGCCGGCGATGCGGACCTTGATGGCGCGGCGGGCGGCGGTCAGCTCCTGGGACCAGTGCGCTTCGGCGCCCCGCTCGACCAGCTCGGCGTCCGTGAGCGGGCCGAGGAGGCGCAGGACGTCCGCGACGCCCTCGATGTCCTTGACGCGGCGATCCTCGGTGAGCCATTGGAGTTCTCGTTCGAGCTCGGTCAGAACCTCGGCGTCGAGCAGCTCGCGCAGCTCCGCCTGGCCGAGCAGCTCGGCCAGCAGCCGGGAGTCCAGCGACAGCGCGGCGGCGCGGCGCTCGGCGAGCGGCGAGTCTCCCTCGTACAGGAACTGGGCGACGTAGCCGAAGAGGAGGGAACGCGCGAAGGGGGACGGCTCGGGGGTGGTGACCTCGACGAGGCGCACCCTGCGCGACTCCAGGTCGCCCATGAGCTCGGTCAGTCCCGGCACGTCGAAGACGTCCTGGAGGCACTCGCGGACCGCCTCCAGGACGATCGGGAACGAACCGAACTCGCTGGCCACCTCGAGCAGTTGGGCGGCGCGCTGGCGCTGCTGCCACAGCGGGGTGCGCTTGCCCGGGTTGCGGCGCGGCAGCAGCAGCGCGCGGGCGGCGCACTCGCGGAAGCGGGACGCGAACAGGGCCGAGCCGCCGACCTGGTCGGTGACGAGCTGGTCGACGTCGCCCTTGTCGAAGACGACGTCCGCCGCTCCGACGGGCGCCTGGTCGGCGTCGTACTCCGTGCCGGCCTTCCGCGGCTCCTGGTCCAGCAGGTCCAGGCCCATGAGGTCGGCGTCCGGCAGGCGCAGCACGATGCCGTCGTCGGCGTGCATGACCTGCGCGTCCATGCCGTACCGCTCGGACAGCTTCGCGCCGAGGGCGAGGGCCCAGGGGGCGTGGACCTGGGCGCCGAAGGGGGAGTGCACGACGACTCGCCAGTCGCCGAGCTCGTCGCGGAAGCGCTCCACGACGATCGTGCGGTCGTCCGGGACATGGCCACAGGCCTCGCGCTGCTCGTCCAGGTACGACAGGACGTTGTCGGCTGCCCAGGCGTCCAGGCCGGCGGTGACGAGGCGCAGGCGGGCGTCGTCCCTGGGCAGCGAGCCGACCTCGCGCAGGAACGCGCCCACCGCGCGGCCCAGTTCGAGCGGGCGGCCCAACTGGTCGCCCTTCCAGAACGGCAGGCGGCCGGGTACGCCCGGAGCCGGGGAGACCAGGACCCGGTCGCGCGTGATGTCCTCGATGCGCCAGGAGCTGGTGCCGAGCGTGAAGACGTCGCCGACGCGGGACTCGTAGACCATCTCCTCGTCGAGCTCGCCGACCCTGCCGCCGCCCTTCTTGGGATCCGATCCGGCGAGGAAGACCCCGAAGAGACCGCGGTCGGGGATGGTGCCGCCGGAGGTGACGGCGAGGCGCTGGGCGCCGGGGCGGCCGGTGATGGTGCCGGCGACTCGGTCCCAGACCACGCGCGGGCGCAGCTCGGCGAAGGCGTCCGACGGGTAGCGGCCGGCGAGCATGTCGAGGACCGCGGTGAAGGCGGACTCGGGGAGGGAGGCGAAGGGGGCGGCTCGGCGGACGGTGGTGAGGAGGTCGTCGAACTGCCAGGTGTCCATCGCCGTCATCGCGACGAGCTGCTGGGCCAGGACGTCCAGGGGGTTGGCGGGGACCCTGAGGGACTCGATGGCTCCGGTGCGCATGCGCTCGGTGACCACTGCCGCCTGGACCAGATCGCCGCGGTACTTCGGGAAGACCACGCCGGTGGAGACGGCGCCCACCTGGTGGCCCGCACGGCCCACGCGCTGGAGGCCGGAGGCCACGGAAGGGGGTGACTCGACCTGGACCACCAGGTCCACCGCTCCCATGTCGATGCCCAGCTCGAGGCTGGAGGTGGCTACGACCGCGGGGAGGCGGCCGGCCTTGAGGTCCTCCTCGACCAGGGCGCGCTGTTCCTTGGACACCGAGCCGTGGTGGGCGCGGGCGATGACCGGGGGTGCGCCCTGGGCCGCGCCGGAGCCGCCCATGAGTTCGGCCGGGGCGTGGTGTTCGTCGAGGGTTTCGCCGGTGGCCCGCTCGTAGGCGATCTCGTTGAGGCGGTTGCACAAGCGTTCCGCGAGACGGCGGGAGTTGGCGAAGACGATGGTGGAGCGATGGGACTGGACGAGGTCGGTGATCCGCTCCTCGACATGCGGCCAGATCGAGGGGCGTTCCGCGCCTTCGGAACCGTCGGCCACCGGGGAGCCACCGAGCTCGCCGAGGTCTTCCACGGGGACCACGACGGAGAGGTCGAACTCCTTGCCCGTCTTCGGCTGGACGATCTCCACCTTGCGGCGGGGCGAGAGATAGCGGGCGATCTCGTCGACCGGGCGGACGGTCGCGGACAGGCCGATGCGGCGGGCCGGCTTCGCAAGGAGTTCGTCCAGGCGCTCCAGGGTGAGGGCGAGGTGGGCGCCGCGCTTGGTGCCCGCGACCGCGTGGACCTCGTCCAGGATCACCGTCTCGATGCCGGTCAGGGCCTCGCGGGTGGCCGACGTCAGCATCAGGAAGAGCGACTCGGGGGTGGTGATGAGGATGTCCGGGGGGCGTGTGGACAGGGCCCGGCGCTCTGCTGCGGGGGTGTCGCCCGAGCGGATGCCGACCTTCACCTCGGGCTCCTGCAGGCCCATGCGAACGGATTCCTGGCGGATGCCGGTCAGCGGGCTGCGCAGGTTGCGCTCCACGTCCACGGCGAGGGCCTTGAGCGGGGAGACGTAGAGGACACGGCAGCGCTTCTTGGGGTCGGCCGGCGGGGGTGTGGAGGCGAGCTGGTCCAGGGCGGCGAGAAACGCGGCGAGAGTCTTGCCGGAACCGGTGGGGGCTACGACCAGCACGTCCGAGCCCTCTTGGATGGCTTGCCACGCGCCGGCCTGGGCTGCGGTGGGCGCGGAGAAGGCGCCCGTGAACCAGCCTCGGGTCGCGGGGGAGAAGCCGGCTAGGGCTCGGTGCGGGTTGCTGACCATGCGTCCATCCTGCACCCGGGGACTGACAATGCGGCTGAGCTGGGGAAACGTGCTGCCGGTCGGGCCGGGATGCCCGGGCTGCGGCCTGCGGACGGCCCCGGCACCGCGGCTACCCGCCTGTGAGGGCATGCCCGCACTGGCCGACAATGGATCCATGGCGGGTTCAGGCGAGCGGGCGCGGCACTGGCGGTATGCCGACCTGCCCGGTGTCGATCTGCTGCGGGCGCGGTACATACGGAAGACGTTTGTGCGGCACACCCACGAACACTTCGTGATCGCAGCCATCGCCGACGGTGCGGAGGTCTTCCACCACCGAGGGACCGATGTGTACGCGGGGGCCGGGGCTCTCGCGCTGGTCAATCCGGACACGGCGCACACGGGGCGGGCGGGGGTTCCCGAGGGGTGGCGGTACGGGGCCGTCTATCCGTCGCCGGAGCTGGTGGGCGAGATCGCGGCCGAGACCACGACGCTTCGGGGGACGCCGGGATTTGTCCGGCCGGTGCTTGACGACGCGTACGCGGTGGGGTTGGTGCATCAGGTGCTGCGGGCGGCTGACGAGGGCAATGCGCTGGCCGCCGACACGTTGCTCCGGGTCGCCGTGACACGGCTGCTGCGGTTGAACGGCGGGGCGCTGCCACAGCGGGAGGTGCGGACCGCGGGGGCTCGGGTGGCGGCACGCGCGCGTGAGGTGCTCGAAGGGCGGATGGCCGCGCCGCCGAGTCTGGAGAAGCTGGCTGCCGATCTCGGCGCGAGCCCGTTCGCCTTGTTGCGGGCCTTTCGGGACGTATACGGGATGCCGCCGCACGCCTGGCTCACCGATGCGCGCGTACGGCGGGCTCGGCGGTTGCTGGACACGGGGGTCTCGCCGGCCGAGGCGGCCGTGACCGTGGGGTTCACCGATCAGCCGCATCTGAATCGGCACTTCACGCGGATCGTGGGCGTGCCGCCGGGCGCCTATCAGCGGGAGCGCAAGAACGTACAAGACCCGCCGTAGCGGTGTTGCCTAGCGTCTCGGGCGTGGCAGAACAGAGAATTCTCGCAGACCCCGGTGTGGACGGGGACAAACCTGATGCCGCCGTGGTGCGGGACGCCCTGGGGGTCGGCGTCGCCGTCGGGCTGTCCGGGTTCGCCTTCGGGGTGACGTCGGCGGGCAGTGGGCTCACACTCGTGCAGACCTGCCTGCTCAGCCTGCTGGTCTTCACGGGCGCGTCGCAGTTCGCGCTGGTGGGGGCGCTTGCCGCCGGCGGCAGTCCGTTCACCGCGGCTGCGGGGGCCTTCTTCCTGGGGGCGCGCAACGCCTTCTACGGGCTGCGGCTTTCCGAGGTGCTGCGTCTCACGCGCGCGGTGCGGCCGTTCGCCGCGCAGTGGGTGATCGACGAGACGGCTGCCGTCGCGTTGGCGCAGCCCACCCGGCGCGGTGCGCGGATCGGGTTCGCGGCGACGGGCCTGAGTCTGTATGTGCTGTGGAATCTCACGACGCTGCTGGGCGCGCTGGGGGCCGAGGCCATCGGTGACACCGACGCCTGGGGGCTCGACGCCGCTGGGCCCGCCGTGTTCCTTGCCCTGCTCGCGCCAATGGTGAAGTCCGCCACCGAGCGTGCCGTCGCCGGGCTGGCCGTGGTTCTGGGACTCGGGTTGTTGCCCGTGCTGCCTGCCGGGGTTCCCGTGCTGGTGGCCGCCCTGGCGGCGCCTGTCGTGCTCTGGGCGCAGGGGCGACGTGTGCGGGGGAGCGTGCGATGAGTACCTGGATCGCCATCGGCCTCACGGTCGTCGGCTGCTACGCCGTCAAGCTTGTCGGGCTGCTCATACCCGCGGGTGCTCTGGAGAGGCCTCTCGTACGGCGTCTCGCCGCGTTGCTGCCCGTCGCGCTGCTCGCCGCTCTGACGGCTCAGCAGACGTTCGGCGACGGGCAGGCGCTGGTCCTGGACGCGAGGGCGGCCGGGGTCGCCGCGGCTGCCTTGGCGCTTGTCCTGCGGGCTCCGTTTCTGCTCGTCGTCGCGGCGGCCGTGGTGGTGACGGCGGGGGTGCGGGCCATGGGCGGGTGAGGCGGGTCAGCCGATGTGGCGGCCGTACGCCCTCAGGGTGTGCAGGGCCTGGATGGTCACCATGGGGCGGGCCTCCAGGGGGACGCTCGGCGCCCACTGGCGCCGGCGGACCGGCCAGCCGCCGTCCTCCTGCTGCTCGCCGGCCAGGTGGTCCAGAGAGCGGCTCATCTCGTCGTCGGTGAACCACGCGCGCGCGAGGGAATGCGGCGTTCGCGCGTAGTCGTGCGGGAAGTGGTGCTCGGCTGGGGCGCAGCCGGGGGAGACCGGATACGCGTCGAGGTCGTCCGGCTCCAACACCGCCAGGCGCTGGTCGCGCACCAGGCGGCCCAGCCGGTCGGCGGCCGCCTCCGCGCGCGGGCGGTCCGGAACGGAGTCCAGGAAGGCCACGGCGGCCTCGATCTCATGGGGATGGGACTTCTCCAGCGACTCGACCGTCTGCCAGCAGAAGTCCGTGGCCCGGAACAGCCAGGCGTGCCACACCTCGTTGCGATGCAGTAGGCCGACCACCGGCCCGGTGGCCAGGAGTGAGCTGGGCGGGTCCTCGACGAGCGGAATGAAGGGGGCCGTGGGATAGCCGTCCCGGCCGCCGTGGGTCACCGGAAGAGCGCCGTCCGGCGTCGACACCGACGTCAGATAGCGGCACACGCGGTCCACGCGCTGTCCGCCGCAGCGCCCGATGGCGTCCAGGACACGCAGTGCGTGACCGGCGTGCAGCGGCCGGCTGACCGGGCCGCGCAGATCCGGCTCCAGCGCGTGGCCGTACCCGCCGTCCTCGTTGCGGTAGGCGTCCAGCGCGGTCTCCACCGGGTCGGCGGCGCCGTTCAGGAAGTGGTACGCGAAGAGGCGCTGCTCCAGCACGCGCGCGGTGAGCCAGACGAACTGCTCGGCACGGAAGAGCGGGGACTGCGACAGGGACGGAGGGGGGAGTGGCGAAGCTCCTGTTTCGGGCATGCGTCAGACCGTAGGGCGGAAAGCGGTCTCGACAAGCGGTCCCGGCACAGGCCCACTCTCAGGGGCGGGATACTGGGCGCATGCGGTTGACGGTCTTCTGGCAGCGGATGGCGGACCACTTCGGTCCGGGGTACGCCGACACCTTCGCGCGCGACCATGTGATGGCGGAGCTCGGCGGGCGTACGGTGCACGAGGCACTGGAAGCCGGCTGGGACGCCAAGGACGTATGGCGTGTGGTCTGTGCTGTCATGAACGTTCCGGGGGAGAAGCGCTGATAGGTCACGAAGATCGCAGGACCGCAGCCGATTGTCAGCGGCGTGGGCGAGACTTGCTCCGTGGCGCGCACTGACGACGAGACCGGGCTGCCCCGGCAAGGATCCCCGTTCGGCACGACGCCGCCCGACCCGCCTCCGGGCACGGGCGGCGCCGGATCGCACGCCCGCATGCCGCGCTGGCTGCCGCGCGCCATGTTGCTCGCGCTGGCGCTCGTCGGTGTCTTCCAGCTCGGCAGTTGGGCGTTCCACCAGCTCACCGGGCTGCTGATCAACATCCTCATCGCGTTCTTCCTGGCCCTCGCGATCGAGCCCGCGGTGAGTTGGATGGCCTCGCGCGGCCTGCGCCGGGGACTGGCCACCGCCTTCGTCTTCCTCGGCGTGATCATCGCGTCGGCCGGGTTCGTGACCCTGCTGGGGTCCATGCTCGCGGGCCAGATCATCAAGATCGTCGAGGACTTCCCCGACTATCTCGACTCCGTCATCAACTGGATCAACGCGCACTTCCACACCGAGCTGCGGCGCGTGGACGTCCAGGAGGGTCTGCTGCGGTCCGACTGGCTGCGCAACTACGTGCAGAACAGTGCCACCGGCGTCCTGGACGTGTCCGCCCAGGTCCTCGGCGGGCTCTTCCAGTTGCTGACGATCACGCTGTTCTCGTTCTACTTCGCCGCGGACGGCCCCCGACTGCGCCGCACCCTGTGCTCCGTACTGCCGCCCAACCGGCAGGCCGAGGTGCTGCGGGCCTGGGAGATCGCCGTCAACAAGACCGGCGGCTATCTGTACTCACGCGGTCTGATGGCGCTCATCTCCGGCATCGCGCACTACATCCTGCTGGAGAACCTGGACGTGCCGTACGCGCCCGTGCTCGCCGTGTGGGTCGGCCTCGTGTCGCAGTTCATCCCCACCATCGGCACATACCTCGCGGGCGCCCTGCCGATGCTGATCGCGTTCACGGTCGATCCCTGGTACGCGCTGTGGGTGCTGATCTTCGTCGTGATCTACCAGCAGTTCGAGAACTACATGCTGCAGCCCAAGCTGACGGCCAAAACCGTCGACATCCACCCCGCGGTCGCCTTCGGCTCGGTCATCGCCGGCACGGCCCTCCTCGGCGCGGTGGGCGCGCTGATCGCCATCCCGGCGGTCGCCACATTGCAGGCGTTCCTGGGGGCCTACGTCAAGCGCTACGACGTCACGGACGACCCTCGCGTCCATGGACATCGCGAGCGGGGAACGGGACGCAACCTGTTCTCACGCGCGCGTGAGCTTTGGATACGCCGGCCGGGGCAGCAGCCTCTGCCGGAGGCGGCGGGCTCCGGGGAGGGCTCCGAGTGAGCGCGTCCTGAGGGACATCGGAACCCGATAGGAGCGGCATGAGCGGTCGTGGATCGATGGACGGGGTCCCCGTCTCGGGTCGTTCGACGGGCTCGGCTCCTCCTGGGACCGGTTGGGCTCTGGGCGGTGCGGAGCGCGCGACGTCGATCGGCCCGCCCCGATCAGATGCTGTTGGACGCGCTCGTGCAGGCGTTGATCGACCGCTGGTGTCGCGTGGTGCGCTTGACACGAAAATCGAACATCCATTCTGATGGAGGTGCCGGCGGGGCGCTCGGTAGGCATTTCGCCACGGTTTCGATGGAGAAGTGCCCGAGTTATCCACAGGCCGGACGGGCGTCGGGGCGCATTGTCAGTGGCAGGCGCTAGCGTCTTTGACGTGAAGCGATCGACTCAAGCAAACCGGGTGGAACCCATGGCAGGAACCGACCGCGAGAAGGCCCTCGATGCCGCGCTCGCACAGATTGAACGGCAATTCGGCAAGGGCGCGGTCATGCGCATGGGCGAGCGGTCGAAGGAGCCCATCGAGGTCATCCCGACCGGGTCGACCGCGCTCGACGTCGCCCTCGGCGTCGGCGGCCTGCCGCGCGGCCGCGTCGTCGAGATCTACGGACCGGAGTCCTCCGGCAAGACCACACTGACCCTGCACGCCGTGGCCAACGCCCAGAAGGCCGGCGGCCAGGTCGCCTTCGTGGACGCTGAGCACGCCCTCGACCCCGAGTACGCGAAGAAGCTCGGCGTCGACATCGACAACCTGATCCTCTCCCAGCCGGACAACGGCGAGCAGGCCCTGGAGATCGTGGACATGCTGGTCCGCTCCGGCGCCCTCGACCTCATCGTCATCGACTCCGTCGCCGCGCTCGTCCCGCGCGCGGAGATCGAGGGCGAGATGGGCGACAGCCACGTCGGTCTGCAGGCCCGTCTGATGAGCCAGGCGCTGCGGAAGATCACCAGCGCGCTCAACCAGTCCAAGACCACCGCGATCTTCATCAACCAGCTCCGCGAGAAGATCGGCGTGATGTTCGGCTCGCCGGAGACCACGACCGGTGGCCGGGCGCTGAAGTTCTACGCCTCGGTGCGTATCGACATCCGCCGCATCGAGACCCTGAAGGACGGCACGGAGGCGGTCGGCAACCGCACCCGCTGCAAGGTCGTCAAGAACAAGGTCGCGCCGCCCTTCAAGCAGGCCGAGTTCGACATCCTCTACGGCCAGGGCATCAGCCGCGAGGGCGGTCTGATCGACATGGGCGTGGAGCACGGCTTCGTCCGCAAGGCGGGCGCCTGGTACACGTACGAGGGCGACCAGCTCGGCCAGGGCAAGGAGAACGCGCGCAACTTCCTGAAGGACAACCCCGACCTGGCCAACGAGATCGAGAAGAAGATCAAGGAGAAGCTGGGCGTCGGCGTACGGCCGGAGGAGCCGGCCGCCGAACCGGGTGCGGACGCCGCGGTCACCGCCACCCCGGACGGCGCCGCGAAGACGGTGCCCACGCCGGCCGCGGGCAAGGGAGCCAAGGCCAAGGCCGCGACTGCCAAGAGCTGATCCATGACACGGCGAACGGACTGGGCCGAGTACACCGCCTATCCGGACGCTCCACGGGAGCGGGGGAGAAGCGGCGGCGGGGATTCCTCCAGGATGGGCGGTCACGCCCATGGAGGGGACACGGCCCATGACGCGGACAGGGGGAACGACGACAGGGCGCCGTACGCGCCGTACGACACGGACGGCTCACGCGGGCGCGGCCGTGCGGAGCCGTCCGGTGAGGACGGAGGCGCCTCTTCCTCGTCGAGGGCCGAGGAGAGGACGCCCCCAGCGGACCCGGTGGAGCAGGCGCGGGCGATCTGTCTGCGCCTGCTCACCGGGACCCCGCGCACCCGTAAGCAACTCGCGGACGCCCTGCGCAAGCGGGAGATCCCGGACGACGCCGCCGAGGAGGTGCTGTCGAGGTTCGAGGAGGTTGGCCTCATCAACGACAGCGCGTTCGCGGACGCCTGGGTGGAGTCCCGACACCACGGCCGAGGGCTGGCCCGACGCGCCCTCGCCCGGGAACTGCACACCAAGGGCGTCGACTCCACGCTGATCGACGCGGCCGTCGCCCAGCTCGACTCCGAGCAGGAGGAGGCGACCGCACGCGAACTCGTCGCCCGCAAGCTCCGCTCCACGCGCGGCCTCGACCGCGACAAGCGCCTGCGCCGCCTCGCGGGCATGCTCGCCCGCAAGGGCTACCCCGAGGGCATGGCCCTGCGGGTGGTCCGGCAGGCACTGGAGGAAGAGGGCGAGGACACGGAGTTCCTCGGGGATGAGGGGTTCTGATGCCGGTCGGTGGTGGAGTCCGGGAAGGCGGAGTGGGCGGGGGGCTCTGGCCTTCGGGGCCGGCGCCGCGGGCCGAGCGATCGCGGGATTCCGGGTGCCGAGTGCCGGGTTCCGGCCCGGACACGGTGGACGCGCGGGGGCGCCCATCGCGTTCGGGGCCGGGATCGGCGTAGGGGAAGATCGCCGGATCGATCGAATACGGTCCCCACTTCACTGAACTTCACTGACCTCGGAGCGTGCCCTCGGACAGCCCCTGGGCCCGGGCACCCGTCTCTAGGCTTCGGCCCCCACCCCGGGCGTCACCGGCAACCCCTCCGCCCGCCAAGCCTGGAACCCGCCGACCAGATCGGTGGCCCGGTGCAGCCCCAGCCGTCGTAGCGACTCGGCCGCCAGGCTCGATGCGTAACCCTCGTTGCAGATCACCACGACTCGAAGGCCGTGGCTCGTCGCCTCGGGTGCGCGATGGCTGCCCTGTGGGTCGAGCCGCCACTCCAGTTCGTTGCGCTCGACGACGAGGGCGCCGGGGATCAGGCCGTCCCGCTCGCGCAGGGCGGCGTACCGGATGTCGACCAGCAGGGCCTCGCCGCCCTGGGCAGCCTCGTACGCCGCCCGGGGCGCCATCCGCTCGTAGCCCGCGCGTACCCGCTCCAGCAACTCGTCTATGCCGACCGGCCGTTCGTCCACATCACCCACATCACGCACCACAGCTTCGTTCCCCGCCCCGCTCACTGCCAGTCCTCCGGGCGCTCCACCTGCTCCAGGCGCAGGACCGGTCCGCTGCGGCTGAAGCGGCGGATCTGGGGCAGGGGCGGGTAGTAGGCGTGGACGGAGATCGCATGCCGGTCCGTCGACTCGTTGAGAACCTCGTGCACATGGTGGCGGCCGAAGGAGCGGCCCTTGCCGGCCGGCAGACGGCGTGAACGGTCCACGTCGTCCGTCAGTTCCAGCGTCTTCCAGCCGTCGGCGGGCAGCCGGACGGCGAGGGAGTGCTCCCTGAGCTCGCCGGCCGCGGTCACGAAGGCCCCGACGGACTCGGCGTGGTCGTGCCAGCCGGTGCCCGTGCCGGGCGGCCAGCCGATCAGCCAGGCCTCGCTGCCGCCCGGGCCTTCGAGGCGTACCCAGGTACGGCCCTCGGGATCGAGCGGGAGGGAGGCGACGAGTTCGGCGTCGGCGGCCGCGCGCCGTACGAAGGCGAGTAGGTCCGCCTGCGTGGGAGCGGAGTTCGGCGTGGCGACCGGCTCGGACGCGGTAGCGGCGGCAGGGGAGACAGACACGGGCACCGTCCTGAAGAGAGTTCGCGAAGAGTGCGCGCGGGCGTCGGCGAAGGGCGCGGCGCGCGAAAGAAGTGAGGGATGCGAGTTCAGCAGGACGGGCGACACACGCAGCCCGCATAGCGGACGAGGTCCATATGGACCCTCCGCCACAGGCGCACACAGGTGTCGGTCACGATCCGGAGTACACCATGCCGGTGCGGACCGGTCAACTCACTGTCACTACGCGGACCGCACAGTGACGGTGAGTGCCCTTTCCAGGTGAGATCCGGTTTCGGGCGGCAGCACTCGTTGATCAAGTGCAGACCACTTCTGGCGGCGTGCGGCGTGTGGCATACGGCGGGCAGCGGGCGGCGTCAGCGCGATCCGGCCGCCGTCCCCGCTTCCTCCGCCGCCTTGACCGGCCCACCCAGCACGACCTCGGCCGCCGAGTACAGATCGGCCGGCCGCACTCCGCTGAATGCCGTCACCAGATGACCGTCGGGCCGCACCAACAGGACCGAGTGCGCGGCCGCCCCCGGATAGCTCTCCGCGACCAGCAGCTCGGCCGGACACGGCAGCGCCGTCACCGCGGCCGCCAGTCGGGGCATGACTCCGGCGGTCGCCCAGTGCTTGCGGTCCCACACACCCGTGCCCGGCGCGATCAGCAGCACCAGCAGCGCGCCGCGCCCGAGCCGGTCCCGCAGCCGTACGAGTGAGCCGTCCTCCGCGGTGACCTGCACATCGATGACCGGCGCCCCACGCGGTGTGTCCACGGGGACCTCGCCCTCCAGGTTCCCGGGCGCGAGCGGTGAGTCGGCGTACGTCCCCGGCGCGCCGATCACTCCCTGCCCCAGGTGGCCGTCCATCAGCAGCGCGTCATGGCCCCGGGCGGAGCCGGGGACGTACGACCGGAGCCCTCCGCCCGCGCGCAGCAGCGGCAGTGCCTGGTCGGCGGCGCGCAGCCGGGCGGCGACGACCGCGCGCCGCTCGGCCTGGTAGCTGTCGAGCAGCGCCTCGTGCGGCCGGTGGTGCCAGGCCGACGCCAGCTTCCAGGCGAGGTTGTCGGCGTCCCGCAGTCCCTCGTCGAGCCCGTGCGTGCCCAGCGTGCCGAGGCAGTGCGCCGCGTCCCCGGCGATGAAGACGCGGCCCACGCGCCAGCGGCGCGCCAGGCGGTGGTGGACCGTGTGCACTCCGGTGTCGAGGAGTTCGTACGGCGGTGTCGACCCGTCGTCCGACCAGCCGGCGAGCGTCTCGCGGACGTGAGTGACCAGCAGTTCCGGCGTGACCAGGTCCTTGCCCGGCGGCAGCAGCCAGTCCAGACGCCACACCCCCTCCGGGAGCGGCCGTCCGGTGACCTCCCCGCCCGAGGGGCCGGACGCCCGCCACGGCGGCATCCGATGGAGCAACGCCCGACCCTCCCACGGAAGTTCCGCGCGCAGCGCGGCCACGGCGTGTCGCTCAACTGCCGTACGGCCCGGGAAGCGGATGTCCATGAGTTTGCGCACGGTGGAGCGCGGGCCGTCGCAGCCGACCGCGTAACTGCCGTGCCACCAGGTGCCCTTCGGCCCGCGCGTGTGGACGGTGACGCCCGATGACTCCTGCTCGAGGGCGTCCAGGCGGCTGTCCACGGCGACCTTGACCAGCGGTTCGCCGGCGAGAGCCGTGCGCAGGGCGCCGGTCAGGACGTGCTGGGCAATGTGCAGGGGGGCGGGGTTGGTGAGGTTCTCGGGCGCTTCGTCGGTGTCGTCGAACGTGACCTCGCGCATCACCTGCTTGCGCCGCATGGACCGCCATCCGGCCCAGTGGGTGCCGACCTCGCCGAGCGGTACGCCCGTCAGGCGTTCCATGAGCGCGGTGGTGTCCTCGCGCAGGACGACGGTGCGTGCGAGACGGGGTTCGTCCTTGCCGGGTCCTTCGTCGAGGACGACGCACGGCACGTCCTGACGGGCCAGAGCCAGGGCGAGCGTGAGCCCGACGGGCCCCGCTCCGACGATGATCACCGGGTCCATGGCGCGGCGCCCCCTGCCCGCAGCGGTGTTCCCAGGAACGCGAGTGAACAGAAAGTTGGAGCAGGGTGCACGATCACAGAACGTATGCAACCCATTGCCGGTGCTTGCGTCAAGTGACGGAGGGCAGTGGCGATCATGCCACTGCCCTCCCAGCCAAAGCGATGTGACCAGTGGTCAGACCGCAGCACCGGTCCCGTAGCTGCCACCCGTCGCCGCCGGGTTCAGCTCCTCCATGTCCTCGGCGCTGAGCACGGCCCCCGTGCTCCTCTTGCTGCGCCGCAGCCGCTTCTCCAGCCAGCTCGCGAAGCTGGTGAGGATGAAGTTCAGCACGATGTAGATGACCGCCACCACGATGAAGCTGGGGATGACGTTGGCGTAGAAGGCCGCAAGGGTCGCACGCGAGTTGAGCAGCTCGGTGAACCCGATCATCACGCCGCCCAGCGCGGTGTCCTTCACGATGACCACGAGCTGGCTGACGATGGCCGGCAGCATGGCGGTGACGGCCTGCGGCAGCAGGATACTGGTCATCGTCTGGCCCTTGCGCAGGCCGACCGCCTTGGCGGCCTCCGTCTGCCCCTTGGGCAGGGCGAGGATGCCGGCCCTGACGACCTCGGCGAGGACGGAGGCGTTGTAGAGCACCAGGCCGGTGACGACCGCGTAGAGGGGCCGCTGCTCACTGCTGACGTTCGTCCAGCGGTCGTAGAACTCGTTGGCGAACAGCATCAGCAGCAGGACCGGGATCGCCCGGAAGAACTCGACCACCCAGGCGGCCGGAAGCCGCACCCACACGTGGTCGGAGAGCCGTGCGATGCCGAAGAGCGCGCCCAGCGGAAGGGCGATCACCATGGCCAGAGCCGCGGCCTTCAGTGTGTTGGCGAGACCGGGCAGCAGATACGTCGTCCACGCCTCGGACTCGGTGAACGGCTTCCACAGGGCCCACTCCAGCTGCCCCTTTCCGTCCATGGTGTCCCAGACGAACCACACGAGCAGGGCGAGCAGGGCGAGGAAGACCACCGAGATGAGCACATTGCGCCGCTTGGCGCGGGGGCCCGGCGTGTCGTAGAGAACGGAGCTCATCGCTTCACCGCCAGTCGCTTGCTCAGCCAGCCGAGGAAGAGGCCGGTGGGCAGGGTCAGTACCACGAAGCCGAAGGCGAAGATCGCGCCAATGGCGAGCGTCTGAGCCTCGTTCTCGATCATTTCCTTCATCAGGAGGGCAGCCTCTGCCACGCCGATGGCCGCCGCCACGGTCGTGTTCTTGGTCAGGGCGATCAGTACGTTGGCCAGCGGGCCGATGACCGAACGGAATGCCTGCGGCAGGACGATCAGCCGGAGCGTCTGGCTGAAGCTCAGCCCGATGGCGCGGGCCGCCTCGGCCTGTCCGAGCGGCACGGTGTTGATGCCGGAACGAATCGCCTCGCAGACGAAGGCTGCGGTGTAAGCGACGAAACCGAGCACCGCCAGCCGGAATCCCTGGACGTCGAAGCGGTCGGAACCCATCGTCACGCCGAAGATGTCGGCGAGGCCCAGCGAGGTGAAGACGATGATGACGGTCAGGGGAATGTTGCGGACGATGTTCACATAGGCCGTGCCGAACCCACGCATGAGCGGGACCGGGCTGACCCGCATGGCGGCCAGCAGGGTGCCCCAGATCAGGGAGCCGACCGCGGAGATGACGGTGAGCTGCACCGTCGTCCAGAACGCCCCTAGGACGTCGTAACCTTCAAGAAAGTCGAACACGATCTCCCGCGCTTCCGGGTGGGTGGCGTACGTGGACAGCGCGGCGTGCCGCCGCCTTGATCGCGGTGGGCGGCGGCACGCCGGTGGGCCGTTGCGCTACTCGACGATGACGCCGATCTTCGGCGCGGGCTCGTTCTTGTAGTTGGCCGGGCCGAAGTTGTCCGTGACCGCCTTGTCCCAGGCCTTGTCCTGGACCATCTTCTCCAGGGCGGCGTTGATCTTGTTGACGGTCTCGGTGTCGCCCTTCTTCACACCGATGCCGTAGTTCTCGTTGCTCAGCTTGAGGCCGGCGAGCTTGAACTTGCCCTTGTACTGCTCCTGCGCGGCGAAGCCCGCGAGGATCGAATCGTCCGTGGTGACCGCGTCCACGGCGCCGCTCTGCAGGCCGGCGATGCACTCGGAGTAGCCGCCGACCTGCTTCAGGTTGGCCTTGGGGGCGAAGTCGTTCTTGACGTTCTGCGCCGAGGTCGAGCCGGTCACCGAGCACAGGTTCTTGCCATTGAGGTCCGTGGCCTCGGTGATGTCCGAGTCCGCCTTGACCAGCAGGTCCTGGTGAGCGAGCAGGTACGGGCCGGCGAAGTCGACCTTCTGCTTGCGCTCGTCGGTGATCGAGTACGTGGCCGCGATGAACTTCACGTCGCCGCGGGCGAGGGCGTTCTCACGGTCGGCGCTCTTGGTCTCGACCCACTCGATCTGGTCGGGCTCGTAGCCGAGCTCCTTCGCCACGTACGTCGCCACGTCCACGTCGAAGCCGGAGTAGCCGCCCGGCTCCTTCAGGCCCAGACCCGGCTGGTCGTACTTAATGCCAATCTTGATCTTGTCGCCGCCACCGGAGCCCGACCCGCTGTCGCTGTCGCCGTCGCCGCCGCAGGCGGTCGCGGTGAGGGAGAGGACGATTGCAGCGGCGGCCGCCGCGGAGACCTTGCGGAGCTTCATGGTGAACATCCTTTGTGTGGAGACGAGATGCATGCCGTCAGGAGCGGCGGCGGGTGACGCGGGTCGTCGGCTGCGAGACGCAGTCCGGCAGTGGTGCGGGAACACAGTCCCTCAGTGGTGCAGGATCTGTCCCTCAGTGGTGCAGGATCTTGGACAGGAAGTCCTTTGCGCGGTCGCTGCGCGGGTTGCTGAAGAACTGGTCCGGCACAGCCTCTTCGACGATCTTGCCGTCCGCCATGAAGACCACCCGGTTCGCGGCCGAGCGGGCGAAGCCCATCTCATGGGTGACGACGATCATGGTCATGCCGTCGCGGGCGAGCTGCTGCATGACCTCCAGGACCTCGTTGATCATCTCCGGGTCGAGAGCCGACGTCGGCTCGTCGAAGAGCATGACCTTGGGGTCCATGGCCAGCGCCCGGGCGATGGCCACACGCTGCTGCTGGCCGCCGGAGAGCTGGGCGGGGTACTTGTCTGCCTGGGAACCCACGCCCACCCGGTCGAGCAGGGCGCGCGCCTTCTCCTCGGCCTTCTTCTTGTCCGCCTTGCGGACCTTGATCTGGCCCAGCATCACGTTCTCGAGCACGGTCTTGTGCGCGAAGAGGTTGAAGGACTGGAAGACCATCCCGACGTCTGCGCGCAGCCGGGCCAGCTCCTTGCCTTCCGCGGGCAACGGCTTGCCGTCGATGGCGATCGCGCCGGAGTCGATCGTCTCGAGGCGGTTGATGGTGCGGCACAGGGTGGACTTCCCGGACCCGGAGGGTCCGATGACCACGACGACCTCACCGCGGGCGATCGTCAGGTCGATGTCCTGCAGCACGTGCAACGCGCCGAAGTGCTTGTTGACGTTCTTCAGGACGACCAGGTCGCCGGACGCGGCCACATCTTCCTTGGCCACCGATACTTCGGTCATCGCTCTCAGGCTCCGTCCTCCTCGGTTTCGGAGGACAGTAATAACCGTATCCGACCTGCGTCATTAGTTCTGAGGGGAATCTGAGCATCACGATCCGATAGCAATCGGACACCTGTCGTAGCAGTTGCGAGCTGGGCGCGTACCGGCTGGATAACGGAAGCGGCCCGCAACCGGAACCCCCTTGACGGCGTCCTCGTCCATCGGCGTGACTTCCATGGTGCACGCGCGCGTGCACACGCATTGGGTATCTGTCCGCATTGTACGGCCGGTGAACTGAGGGAGGCCGGGATGAGACTGCTCCTCGTCGAGGACGACAACCATGTCGCCGCCGCGCTGTCCGCGGTCCTGGCACGGCATGGTTTCGACGTCACGCACGCGCGTAGCGGCGAGGAGGCTCTTCAGGCGCTCGTCCCCGAGGGCAACGGCTTCGGCGTCGTCCTGCTCGACCTCGGCCTGCCCGACCAGGACGGCTATGAGGTCTGCGGCAAGATCCGCAAGCGCACCAGTACCCCGGTCATCATGGTCACCGCGCGCTCCGACGTCCGCTCCCGTATCCACGGCCTCAACCTCGGGGCCGACGACTACGTGGTCAAGCCGTACGACACCGGAGAACTGCTCGCCCGGATCCATGCCGTCAGCCGGCGCACCGCGCCCGAGGACTCCGGGACGGGCGGTGACGGTGTGCTGCGCCTGGGCGCCGTTCATATCGAGCTGGCCACGCGCCAGGTCAGCGTCGACGGCTCGGTCGTCCAGCTCACCCGCAAGGAGTTCGACCTCCTCGCCCTGCTGGCCCAGCGCCCCGGGGTGGTCTTCCGCAGGGAGCAGATCATCAGCGAGGTGTGGCGCACGAGCTGGGAGGGCACCGGGCGCACCCTCGAGGTGCATGTGGCGTCCCTGCGCGCCAAGTTGCGCATGCCGGCGCTGATCGAGACCGTACGCGGCGTCGGGTACCGGCTCGTCGCCCCGGGCTCGTAGCGGGCAAGGGTGCGCACTCGCCTCCTCCCGCTGCTGATCGTCCTGATGGCGGCCGTGCTGCTCGCGCTCGGCATCCCGCTCGCCGTCAGCCTGGCCTCGGCCCAGCAGCAGAACGTCGTCGTCGACCGGATCGACGACACGGCGTACTTCGCGGCCATAGCCCGGCCCGCCGCCGACCCGACCACCGGCTCCCGCGACGAGCTGCGCATCCTCAGCCGGGAGCTGGAGAGCTACTACGACGTCTACGGCATCCGGGTCGGCGTCTTCCTGCCCAATGACACGCCGCTGGCCAACGGGCCGACGACCTGGTTCCTGCCCGAGACCGGCGAGGTGCGCGACGCGTTCGAGGAGTCCCTGCTCAGCCGGCGCAGCCACGACCCCCAGCAGGTGTGGCCCTGGCAGCAGGGCCGCCTCGTGGTCGCCTCGCCGGTGATCCGGGACGGTGACGTCGTCGCGGTCGTCGTCACCGACTCGCCGACCGGGCAGATGCGCTCTCGGATCACGCACGGCTGGCTGATCATCGGCTCCGGTCTGACGGCCGCGATGCTGGTGGCCGTCGGGGCCGCCCTCAGGCTGACCGGCTGGGTGCTCAGGCCGGTGCGCGTACTGGACGCCACCACGCATCAAATCGCGAGCGGCCGGCTGAAGTCACGGGTCGCCGTGGCCAGCGGTCCGCCGGAACTTCGGCGGCTGGCCGGGTCGTTCAACGAGATGGCGGACAACGTCGAGGACGTCCTCGAGCAGCAGCGCGCCTTCGTCGCCGACGCTTCCCACCAACTGCGCAACCCGCTCGCGGCGCTGCTGCTGCGTATCGAGCTGCTCGCCTTCGAGCTGCCCGAAGGCAATCAGGAGATCGCCTCCGTGCAGGCCGAGGGCAAGCGCCTGGCGCAGGTCCTGGACGATCTGCTCGACCTCGCCCTGGCCGAGCACACCGCGGCCGACCTCCAGCTCACCGATGTCGGCACGCTGGCCGCCGAGCGTGTCGCCGCCTGGGCGCCGACCGCCGAGGCCAAGGGTGTCCGGCTGGTGGGGAGCTGCCCGCCGACCACTGCCTGGGCCGATCCGGTGGCGCTCTCCAGCGCGCTGGACGCGGTGATCGACAACGCGGTCAAGTTCACGCCGAGGGACCAGAGCGTCGAGGTCACCGTCGCCTCCGACGGCACCGAGTCCACGATCGAGGTGGCCGACCACGGCCCCGGCCTCACCGACGAGGAGCTCGCCCGCATCGGCGACCGCTTCTGGCGCAGCGGCCGCCACCAGAACATCAAGGGCTCGGGCCTGGGCCTGTCGATCTCCCGGGCGCTGCTCGCGGCGGGCGGGGGCTCGATGGCGTACGGCCATCATGAGCCGCACGGACTGCGGGTGACGGTGACCGTGCCCAGGTCGGCGCCCACGGCGTAGCGGAGCCGGCCAGGGGCCCTAGGGCCCTACGGCTTGACCGAGCGGTAGTAGCTCTTGGCGCCGTCGTGCAGGGTCAGCGGGGCGGTATAGATCGCCGTGCGCAGGTCGACGAGCTGGGCGGAGTGGACGTGGGCGCCGATGCCGTCGCGGCTCTTGATCACCGTACGGGTGAGCCACTCGGTGAGGCGGGGGTCCATGTCCTTGCGGGTGACCAGCAGGTTGGAGACGGCGATCGTGGCCACCGTGTCGCCGTTCTGGACGGTGGGGTAGGCCGACTCCGGCATGTTGGTCGCGCGGTAGTAGTGGGCCGCGTCGCCCCGGGCGTGCACCTTGGCGACCAGGTCGGCGTCGATCGGCACGAACCGGAACGCGGAGTTCTCGGCGATCTTCGCCAGCCCGTCTGTCGGCACGCCGCCCGACCAGAAGAAGGCGTCGAGCTCGTGCCCCAGCCGCCTGGGCCCGGTGTCGATGCCGTCCGCCCTGGGCGTGATGTCGTTCTCCGGGTCGATGCCGGCGGCCTCCAGTACACGGGTGGCGATCAGCCGTACGCCGGAGTTGGGCAGCCCTATGGCCACCCGCTTGCCCTTGAGGTCCGCGACGGAGCGGATGTCCGAGTCCGGCGGGACGACGAGCTGCACGTAGTCGTCGTAAAGGCGGGCGACACCGCGCAGCTTGTCGGTGACGGGCTTGCCGCCGCTCTTGAACGTGTCCACCGCGTCGGCCGCGGCGATCGTGAAGTCGGCCTGGCCGTTCGCCACGCGCTCGACGTTCTCCTGCGACCCGGCGCTCGGCAGCAGCCGCACCTTGAGCTGCGGCATGTCCTTGGCCAGCTCGTTGCGCAGGAGTTCGCCGTACTCGTGATAGACACCCGCGCGCGTGCCGGTGCTGAACGTGATCGTCCCGCTCGGTGGCTCCTCGCCCAGGGGCCACAGCCACCACAGCAGCAGCCCGAGGGCCACGAACCCGGCGACCCCGCCCTGAAGGGCGCGGCGCCTGCCGATGCGGGTGAGTGCCTTGGCCATGGCGGCGATCCTGCCAGCCGGAACACGGTGCTGACCAGGGCCGAGGTCACAGCGGGGCGGGCAGGCGGAGGGCGGTGGGTGGCGCCGGGACATCCGGGATCGGACTGTCAGTCCCGGCCGCTACAGTCGCCGCATGAGTTCCTCTCCCGCCGATCTGGTCCGTGAATTCCACCTCGCCTTCGGGCTCGACGCCCGCAGTACGCCGACGGCGGTCTCCCCGGAGCTCGCCGCACACCGTGGGGAGTTGCTCGCCGAGGAGGCCGCGGAGGTCGCCGAGGTGTCCGTCAGCGGTCCGCTCGACAGACTCGCGCACGAGCTGGCGGACGTCGTCTACGTCGCGTACGGCACGGCTCTGGTGCACGGCATCGACCTCGACGCCGTACTGGCCGAGATCCACCGCTCCAACATGAGCAAGCTGGGCCCCGACGGCCAGGTCGCCCGCCGCGCCGACGGCAAGGTCCTCAAGGGCGAGCACTACGAGGCGCCGGACGTGTCGGCCGTGCTGCGCCGCCAGGGGTGGGCGGCCGAGGGGGCCTGAGCGACCGGGGCGTCGCACCGCGGTGAGCCACGGGGTCAGAGCAGGATGACCGTCTTGCCGCGGGAGCCCCCGGCGCGGGCGCGGGCCACGGCGGCCGGGGCGTCGGCCAGGGGGACCTCGGCGTCGATCGTGATGCGGAGTTTCCCCGCGTCGGCGAGGGCGGCGAGGGACTCCAACTCCTTGCGGCTGGGGTCGTTGACGAGATTGACGCCGTGGATCTCGCGGGCCGCCAGGATGTCGGGGCCGGCGGCCCGGTTGGTGCTCACGAGGGTGCCGCCGGGCTTGAGCAGACCCGCCAGGGCATCGATGTCGGCGCCGGGCGGGGTGACCAGGTCGAGGACGGAATCGATGCCCTCGGGATGGGCGGCCAGGACCTGCTCGGCGGTGGGCGCGGCGGTGAAGTCGATGGTCTCGTCGGCGCCGAGATCGCGAAGGTGACCGGCGATGTCGCCGGTGGCGGTGGCCAGCACTCTGGCGCCCTGGAGCGTCGCGAACTGGATCGCCGACTGGCCCACGCTGCCGGACGCGCCGTTGATCAGGATCACATGGCCGGTGTCGAGGCGGGCGGCCTCGATGGCCTGGTAGGCGGTGACGCTGGCGGTGGGCAGGGCCGCGGCGACCGGGAACGGCAGGTCGTCGGGTATACGGGCGACGGTTCCGCTCTCGGCGGCCAGGACGTATTCGGCGTAGGAGCCGCGGCCGTACGGGAGGTTCATGAACTGGCCGTAGACCGTGTCACCGGGCCGGAAGTGGATCACTCCGGGGCCGATGCGCTCGACCACGCCGGCGCCGTCGGAGCCCAGGACGAGCGGGAAGCCGTGCTCGACCGCGCCCTTGAGGGCTCCGTCGGCGACCTTCCAGTCGAAGGGGTTGAGCGCGGCGGCGCGCAGCCGGACCAGCAGCTCGCCCGGGCCCGGTTCCGGCATGGGCAGGTCGGTGAGGAGCGGCTCGGCGCCGAAGTCGGTGATGGTGACGGCCTTCATGACGGTGCCTTTCTCTGGGGCGCCTGTGATGCGGGTCGTGCGGCTCATGCGGGTCGTGCGGGTCATGCGGGGCGTGCGTGCAGTGTGGGATGCGGCGCAGGTCGTGCGGGTCACGTCTCTTCGGGCTCGCCCCAGGTGACGCTCAGTTCGTTGCGCTGACCGAAACGCTCGAGGTGGCTGCCCACGACGTCCTGGATGGCGGTGAGCGTGGACGCGTCGGGTGCGGTGACCCGGATCAGCAGGTGGTCGTCCTGGGGTTCGAGGACGACGTCGGTGGCCTGGAAGGTGAGGCGCCGACCGCCGTTCGGCGTCTCCTCGACGGGGATCTTCCGGCCGAAGTGGGAGGCGAGCTGCTTGGCGTAGCGCGGGGCGGCGTCGGTGGCGACGCGGGCGCGGGAGGAAGGCATGGAGTGCTCCGGGGGAGGCGTGGGCGTGCCGCTGGGGTGGGTCAGCCGGCCAGCGCGGCGAGGCCGGCCGGTTCGGGCAGCGCGATGGTGTGGTGGGTGTGCTGGGCCTTGGCGTGCAGATAGCGGACGTTGCTGTCGGTGGCGAAGACGCCGGTCGGCCGGACGAAGCGCACGGCGACGCCCAGGTCGCGCAACTGACCGGCCTTGTCCGGGTTGTTGGTCAGCAGGTCCAGTTCGCCGATGCCGAGGGCGGTGAGCATCTGGGCGGCGGCGGTGTAGTCGCGGCCGTCCTCGGGCAGGCCCAGCGCGGAGTTGGCCTGGTAGGTGTCGAGGCCGGCGTCCTGGAGGGCGTACGCGTCGAGCTTGTTGTAGAGCCCGATGCCGCGGCCCTCCTGGCGCAGGTACAGCAGCACGCCGCCGCGCTCGGCGATGCGCTCGACGGCCTCGCGCAGTTGCGGACCGCAGTCGCAGCGCGCCGAGCCGAACACGTCCCCGGTCAGGCACTCGGAGTGCAGCCGCACCAGCGGCGCGGGCGTCGCCGCGGGGTCGCCGAGGACCAGGGCGACATGCTCCTCGCCGTCGGCCAGGCCGTGGAACGTGACGGCCTCGGCGGTGACCTCGTAGCCGTCGGCGAAGCGCAGCGGGATGGTCACGCGGGTGCGCACCGAGGCGCCGGAGGATGCGGGGCCTGTGGAGGGGGCGGCGTCCATGAGTACTCCTTCGAGGGCGGGACGAACCGGAGGGTTCAAATTTGAACCTCGATGCGTCGACGATAGCCCAAAGCTTCAAATTTTGAACATCTCGCTGTGGTGTTGCGTCAGTCACATCGTCTGGCTGTGTGCGACTTGAGTTCGAATTTGAACGCCGCGCTAGCGTTGACGTATGGCCGAACCGCAGTGGCTGAACGAGGACGAGTTGCGCGCCTGGTACGCCTTCGTGGCCGCCGGAGCGCTCATTAACCGCCGCCTCGATCAGCAGCTCAAGGAGGACGCGGGGATCACGCACCTCCAGTACGAGATCCTCGTGCGCCTCAACGCCGCGAAGGACCGCGAGATGCGCATGAGCGAGCTCGCCGGCGCCTTGCTCAACTCCAAGAGCGGCCTGACGTACCAGATCACCCAGCTGGAGAAGGCCGGCCTGGTTGCCCGGCGCACCTGCGCCAGCGATGTGCGCGCGGTCTACGCCGTCCTCACCGACGCGGGCCGGGAGATGCTGGAGCGGGCGGCGCCGGACCATGTCGCGCTGGTCCGCAAGCTGCTCATCGACGTCCTCACACCGGGGCAGCTCGCGGCTGTCGCGGAGGGACTGGGCGAGGTCACCCGGCGCATGCGGGAGAGCGAGGGCGGTGGCGGGCGGTGAGGGCTGAGGGGAGCGCCTACGGAGCTGGCGGTGCTGTGGGAGGCGGAAGCGGTCAGGCCCGAGGGGCCCGAGGAGCGGGCAGGCGTCACGGGTTCCGGTTCGTCGGCTCCGTGCGAGCTGCGGCCGTCATGGGCAGCCAGGAGCGGTAGCGGCGCAGTGCCCGGTGCTGCTCCAGTTGGTCGGATACCAGTGCGTGGGCCGGGTGGGTGCCGAGCGCGGGCCGGAGTCCGCGGGCGACGCGGCGCATCTGGTGCCGGACCAGCGCCATCGTGGCCGCCGAGGCGAGGGCCTTGTCCGACCAGGTCACCGGCCGCAGCCTGCCGTCCGCCTCCCGGCCCTCGCGCCAGCGCGCGGGGAGGTCCGGGGTGGCCGCGAGGGCCGTGCCCATGCCCACCAGGGAGACTCCGCCGGCGAGTACCTCCTCGGCGGTCTCCCTCCGGGTGATCCCGCCGGTCAGCATCAGCGGGAGCGGGCTGGTGGCGACCAGATCGGAGGCGAGGTCGAGGAAGTAGGCCTCGCGGGCTCGGGTACGGGCGTCGGCCGCGCGGTCCGACGTGGCCAGGTGGTACTCGTCTGCCGCGCGGGCCGACGTGGCCGGGCGGCGCTCGTCGGTTGCGTGTGGCGACATGGCCGGGTGGTCTCTGTCGGTTGCGTGGCCTGACTTGGCCGGGCGGTCCCCGTTGGTTGCGTGTGGCGACATGGCCGGGTGGTCTCTGTCGGTTGCGTGATCTGACTTGGTCGGGCGGTCCTCGTCGGTCGCATGGCCCGACTTGGCCGAGTGGTCCCCGTCCGTCGGGTGGCCCGACATCGCCGGGCTCTCGTAACTGCCGCCCGACAGCTCCACCAGGTCGACGCCGAGTGGGTCGAGCATCGCGATGACGCGGCGCGCGTCGTCGACGTCGAACCCGCCGCGCTGGAAGTCGGCCGAGTTGAGCTTCACCGCGACCGCGAACGAGGGCGCCACGGCGGCGCGGACCTCGCGCACGACGTCCAGCAGGAGCCGCGCGCGGTTCTCCAGCGAGCCGCCCCACGCATCGGTGCGCGTGTTGACCCGCGGGGACAAGAACTGCGACAGCAGATAGCCGTGTGCGGCATGGATCTGCACCCCGTCGAACCCGGCGCGTTCGGCCCGCACCGCCGTCGTACGGAACCGCGCCACCGTGGCCTCGATCTGCTCCGGCGTCATGGCGACGGGGCGACCGAACCGTTTGCTGTGCCGGCCCAGCTCGACCCCCACGGCCGACGGCCCCCACACCACCCCCGGCATGCCCGCCAGGACCTGTCGGCCGGGGTGGTTGATCTGCATCCACATCGCCGCGCCGCCCGCCTTGCCGGCCGCGGCCCACTCGGCGTACGGCTCCAGCGGCGCGGCCTCGTCGAGCACCAGACCGCCGGGGACCGTGAGCGCCTCGGCGTGCACCATGACGTTGCCGGTGATCAGCAGCCCGGCACCCCCGGCACTCCAGCGCCGGTACAGCGACAGCACCCGCCGGTCCGGAAGCTGGCCGGCACCGGCCATCCCGCCCTCCATGGAGGCCTTCGCGATCCGGTTGCCCAGCACCTGCCCGGACCGTAGCCGGAGCGGGGAGAACAGTTCGCTGGACATCCGGCGCTTCCTCTCAACTGCCCGGCAATGAACGGCGCTTACAGTAAGCGGGCAATGTGAGCGCCGTAAACGTCCGCTACGAGTGCCCCATGCCATCGCCGAGCGACTCGCACGATCACGGCGCGGTACCGGGCTGTCCCCGCGGGCGGTGGCGAGGCGGGCCGGAGTTTCCCGACCGCCCCCTATCGCCACTGCGCGCCCACGACGCCCGACGACCTCGCCGTCCTCCAGGCGTTCCCCGCACTCCTCGCGTCCCACCGGCGTCGGAACCCCGCGCGGGAGCACGGGGACAAGGCTCCTCCGCGGACCACATACCCTGGAACGCATGACCAGCAGCAGTGACCGGACCCCGGCAGTGGAAGCTCGCGGACATCTCACGTACGAGGTGCGCACCTACGGGTGTCAGATGAACGTCCACGATTCCGAGCGATTGTCCGGACTGCTCGAGGAGGCCGGTTACGTACGCGCGCCCGAGGGCTCGGACGGCGACGCGGACGTCGTCGTCTTCAATACCTGCGCGGTCCGCGAGAACGCCGACAACAAGCTGTATGGCAACCTCGGCCACCTCGCCCCGAAGAAGGCCGGCCGCCCCGGCATGCAGATCGCGGTCGGCGGCTGCCTGGCGCAGAAGGACCGCGACACCATCGTGAAGAAGGCGCCCTGGGTGGACGTCGTCTTCGGCACGCACAACATCGGCAAGCTGCCCGTCCTGCTGGAACGCGCGCGCGTGCAGGAGGAGGCGCAGGTCGAGATCGCCGAGTCGCTCGAGGCGTTCCCGTCCACCCTGCCGACCCGGCGCGAGAGCGCCTACGCGGCCTGGGTGTCGATCTCCGTCGGCTGCAACAACACCTGCACCTTCTGCATCGTCCCGGCGCTGCGCGGCAAGGAGAAGGACCGTCGCACCGGCGACATCCTCGCCGAGATCGAGGCCCTGGTCGCCGAGGGCGTCTCCGAGATCACGTTGCTCGGTCAGAATGTCAACGCGTACGGCTCCGACATCGGCGACCGCGAGGCGTTCAGCAAGCTGCTGCGGGCCTGCGGGAACATCGACGGCCTGGAGCGGGTCCGCTTCACCTCCCCGCACCCGCGCGACTTCACGGATGACGTGATCGCGGCGATGGCCGAGACGCCGAACGTGATGCCGCAGCTCCACATGCCGCTCCAGTCCGGCTCGGACACCGTGCTGAAGGCGATGCGCCGCTCCTACCGCCAGGAGCGCTACCTGGGGATCATCGAGAAGGTCCGCGCCGCCATCCCGCACGCCGCGATCACCACCGACATCATCGTGGGCTTCCCGGGCGAGACCGAGGAGGACTTCGAGCAGACCCTGCACGTCGTGCGCGAGGCACGCTTCGCGCAGGCCTTCACCTTCCAGTACTCCAAGCGCCCCGGAACCCCGGCCGCGACCATGGAGAACCAGATCCCCAAGAAGGTCGTCCAGGCCCGCTACGAGCGTCTCGTCGCCCTCCAGGAGGAGATCTCCTGGGAGGAGAACAAGAAGCAGGTCGGCCGCACCTTGGAGCTGATGGTCGCCGAGGGCGAGGGCCGCAAGGACGACGCCACCCACCGCCTGTCCGGCCGCGCCCCCGACAACCGGCTGGTCCACTTCACCAAGCCGGACCAGGAGGTCCGCCCCGGCGACGTGGTCACCGTCGAGATCACCTACGCCGCCCCGCACCACCTCCTCGCCGAGGGGCCCGTCCTGGACGTACGCCGCACCCGCGCGGGCGATGCCTGGGAGAAGCGGAACACCGCCGAGCCGTCCAAGCCGGCGGGCGTGATGCTGGGCCTGCCGAAGATCGGCGTCCCCGAGCCGCTGCCAGTGGTCACGGGCGGCTGCGCCGTCGACTGACCCGACACGCCGCGCTACGGGGAGGCGACAGGCGGACGCTGGCCCTTGGCATCCGCGGGCCCTTGGGCATCCGCCGACCCTTGGGCACCGGCTGACCCTTGGGCACCACTGGCTCTTGGGCACGCGCTGACCCCTGTGCAGCCACTGGCCCCGGCACCCGCCGACCCCTGCACTCACTGGCCCCCGGCATGCGCCGGCCCCTGTGGAGCCTCTGGCCCCCGGCACCCGCCGACCCGTGTGGAGCCTCTGGCCCCCGGGCACCCGCCGCCCCCCAGCACCCACCGTCCGCGCCCCGCCGCCTCGCGGAGCGGGTGCAGAGCGGTGGTGCCGAGCACGGAGACGTAGGCTGCGGATCATGCTTGTCGCCGCCGCGGTCTGCCCTTGCCCCCCGCTGCTCGTGCCCGCGGTCGCCGCGGGCGCCGCACCCGAGCTGGACCCCGCGCGTGCCGCCTGCGCCGACGCGCTCGGCCTGCTTGCGGCGGCCCGGCCGGACCTGCTCGTCGTCGTCGGACCCGGCGAGGAGCGCGAGCACGGGGCGTACGCCGAGGGAGCGCGGGGGTCGTTCCGGGGGTTCGGCGTGGACGTCGACGTACGACTGGGACGGCCCGGGGGCGACATGGACGCCCCCGGGGCGTCGGAACGCCGGCTTCCGTCCTCGCTCGCCGTGGCCGCGTGGCTGCTGGAGCGGACCGGCTGGTCGGACGCCCCGATCGAGGGACTCGCGGTGGGGGAACCTCTGACGCCCGAGCGGTGTATTGAAATCGGAAGGGACGTCGCCGCCCGGGCCGAGCGGGTGGCGCTGCTGGTGATGGGCGACGCCAGCGCCTGCCGCACGCTCAAGGCACCCGGCTACCTCGACGAGCGGGCGGCGCCCTTCGACGCGTCCATCGCGCGTGCGCTGGACCAGGTGGACCTGGCCGCGCTCAGGACGCTGGACACCGAGCTGGCGTACGAGCTGAAGGCCTCGGGGCGGGCTCCCTGGCAGGTCCTGGCAGCCGCCGCCGAGGAGGCGGACCTGTCGGGCGCCCTGCTGTACGAGGACGCGCCGTACGGCGTGGGGTACCTCGTCGCGACCTGGTCGTAGGCCGCGGAGAACGGCGGACGGCCGGGGAGCCGGCAAGCTCCGCGGCCGTCCGTCGAAATGCCGTTTCAGGTGGTCGGCGGGGGTGAGTCCGACGGCGGCGCGCTGTCGCCGGTCGCCGTGCCGTCGCCCTTGTGCGCGATTCGGTCCATGGCGCCCTTGGCCTTGCCCGTGCCCGTCTGGATCTTGTCGCTGTACTTGCCCTTGGTCCGCTTGTCGACGGCCTTGGCGGCCCTGTCCAGGCCGTGCTGGACCTGGTCCTCATGTCGCTGTGCGAAATGGGAGACCTTGTCCTTGGCCGGGGCGAGTTTGGCTTTCAAATTCTCCAGGAGACCCATCGTTCACCTTCCGCGCGGGGCAGTTATGTGCGGGCGCCCTCACCGGCCTCGCTGTCGGCCGCCGCGTCGGCGGACTGCTGCTTCGGGATCTCGACGCCGTCGTCGCTCTCGCCCTCGACGGACTCCGCCGTGGCCGACTTGGCCGCGTCCTCGGCCTTCACTTCGACCGACGCCTCAGCCTCTGGTGCCTCCTCCGCCGCGGGCTCGGCCGTTGGTGTGTCGGCCTGGGCCTCGGCGGTTGACGCCTCCTCCGCGACCTTCGACCGCCGAAAAATCCGTGCGAAAACGCCCATATCCACTCCATACGTTACTCGTGCGGGCGAAATCCCGCGTCGTCCGGTGCGTCCGTTTGCGCCCCCGGGTCGCCGCCTCCACGAAACCGGCGGCGAAAACCTCGCAACAGGCAACGACCCTCCGGGTGTGCCGTCACGTAACTCGTTCGAGTCCACCCCGCGAGGTTTGCGAGACTGGGTCGGTGAGCAGTGCACCTCCCGCCCCCAGAGTCATCGCCGTCGTCGGACCCACCGCGGCCGGAAAGTCCGATCTGGGCGTCTTTCTGGCCCGGCAACTCGGCGGCGAGGTCGTCAACGCCGACTCCATGCAGCTCTACCGGGGGATGGACATCGGCACCGCCAAGCTGACGCCCGACGAACGCGAGGGTGTCCCGCACCACCTCCTGGACATCTGGGACGTGACGGTCACTGCGTCCGTCGCCGAGTACCAGCGGCTCGCGCGTGAGCGCATCGACGCGCTGCTCGCCGCGGGCCGCTGGCCGATCCTCGTCGGCGGCTCGGGGCTGTACGTCCGCGGTGCCGTCGACAACCTGGAGTTCCCCGGCACCGACCCCGAGGTGAGGGCCCAGCTCGAGGAGGAACTGGCACTGCGCGGCTCCGGCGCGCTGCACGCCCGCCTGGCCGCCGCCGACCCCGAGGCCGCGCAGGCGATCCTGCCCAGCAACGGACGCCGTATCGTCCGGGCCCTCGAGGTGATCGAGATCACCGGCCGGCCTTTCACCGCCAACCTCCCCGGCCATGACTCGGTCTACGACACCGTCCAGATCGGCGTCGACGTGGCCCGTCCCGAGCTGGACGAGCGCATCGCACGGCGGGTGGACCGGATGTGGGACGCCGGGCTGGTGGACGAGGTGCGCGCGCTGGAGGCGCAAGGGTTGCGCGAGGGGCGTACGGCCTCGCGTGCGCTCGGCTACCAGCAGGTGCTCGCGGCGCTCGCCGGCGAATGCACCCTCGAAGAGGCGCGGGCCGAGACCGTCCGCGCCACCAAGCGCTTCGCGCGCCGCCAGGATTCATGGTTCAGGCGCGACCCGCGGGTGCACTGGCTCAGTGGGGCCGCGGCAGATCTCACAGAACTTCCGCATCTCGCCCTGGCGTTGGTCGAACGACCGGTTACAGCCTGATCACGTGATGGCATCGGGACGCTCCGGCCGTCTTCCCGGCCTCCGGCGCCATGCCATCATCGAGCTTCGATCGACCAAGTTGAGTCCGAGTTGGGAGGGCGCGTGGCGATGGAGGCCGGCCCTCGCGACACCGCACAAGGCACCGAGAACGTCACCACTGACACGGGTGAGCGGGAACCGGACGGTGACCGTCCGATGCCCGAGGGTCTCGACGAGACGACCGACGACGGCGTCACCGACGACGGACCCGAGCCGGAGGAGATGTACGCATCCGGCCCGGAGGTCGAGGTGGAACTGCGCCCGCAGCGCCGGCTGCGCATCTGGCAGCTCGCGCCCATCGTGGGCCTGGCCGCGGTCGGCTCCCTGATGTTCGCCTTCCCGCTGGCCTTCGACTTCGGCGACAGCGGCGCCGTGATCGCCATGCTGGGGCTCCTCATCTGCTCCTGCGCGGCCGGCTGGGGCATGATGGCCGCCCGCCGCGTCGGTTACACGTGGCCCGGGCTGCCGCAGCGGGGCTGCGGGCGCCGGCCGGACTGGCGGGTCGTGCTGGCGTACGTCCTGGTCGTCGCCGCGATCGTCGTCCTGGCCGTGTGGCGAGTGGCCCGCCTGAGATGAGGGCTCTCCTGTCCGGGCTGTCGTAGCGGCACCGTACGATCGAGGAATGAGCACGCGGATCGCCTTCCTCAAGGGTCACGGCACCGAGAACGACTTCGTGATCGTCCCGGACCCGGAGAACGTCATCGACCTGCCCCCGGCCGCCGTCGCCGCCCTGTGCGACCGCCGCGCGGGCATCGGCGGTGACGGACTGCTGCACGTCGTGCGGTCCGCGGCGCACCCCGAGGCCAGGGACCTGGCGGCCGAGGCCGAGTGGTTCATGGACTACCGCAACGGCGACGGCTCGATCGCGGAGATGTGCGGCAACGGCGTGCGCGTCTTCGCGCGCTACCTCCAGCGCGCCGGGTACGTCGGCGAGGGCGACCTCGCCGTGGCCACGCGCGGCGGTGTGAAGACCGTGCACATCGACAAGGACGGCGACGTCACCGTCGGCATGGGAAAGGCCCGCCTCCCCGAAGGGGACGTCACGGTGAGTGTCGGCGAGCGCACCTGGCCCGCGCGGAACGTGAACATGGGCAACCCGCACGCGGTCGCCTTCGTGGACGACCTTGCGCACGCCGGCGACCTGTACTCCCCGCCTCCCTTCAGCCCGGCCTCGGCGTACCCGGACGGGGTCAACGTGGAGTTCGTGATCGACCGCGGGCCCCGGCATGTCGCACTGCGCGTGCACGAGCGCGGGGCGGGCGAGACCCGGTCGTGCGGCACGGGCGCGTGCGCCGTCGCCGTGGCCGCCGCGCGCCGGGACGGCGCCGACCCGGCAGTCACCGGTGCCCCCGCGATGTACACCGTCGATGTGCCCGGCGGCACACTCGTGATCACCGAGCGGCCCGACGGCGAGATCGAGATGACCGGCCCCGCGGTGATCGTGGCCGAGGGCGAGATCGACGCGGAGTGGCTGGAAACGATCGCTCGCTGAGTGATCCGCGGGCTTGGAAGCGGAGCCGTGAGCCGGTCGCGGTCGTGGGAGTAGGGGTTCCCGTGCGCCGTACGGGTTCGAAAAAGCGAACTGCCGCTGGTCGTATGGCGCAAAACCGTAAACCTGCAAACCCTCGCTCGAATGGGTGATCCGTTTCACGGTCGGCGAGAGGCGGTCAGTCGCACGTGATGGGCTCGGTAGCATCAAGCACCGGCCCGGACGGGGGATCAAGTCGCCATCCCCTGAGCCGTGTCCGCCATGGGGTACCCCGTCCGCCGGTCCACGCAGCCGGAGGTGCCCATGAGTGCGGAGGCCACGAATTCCGCGACGCCAGGCCCGGTAGCAGGCCCCGTGCCGCCTACCGTGCCGCGCAGGAAGGCCCGCGCCCGCGTCGACCTGCGCCGCCTCGGCCGGGCGGCGCTGCTCGGACCCGCGTCGCGCCGGGGGCTGCCCGACGCGATCAGCCATGTCGTCGACGCCCACCGGGCCCACCACGCCGACGCGGACCTCGAACCGCTGCGCCGCGCCTATGTGCTGGCCGAGTCCTCGCACCGCGGCCAGATGCGCAAGAGCGGCGAGCCGTACATCACCCATCCCCTCGCGGTGACCCTGATCCTCGCCGAACTCGGCGCCGAGACCACGACCTTGACGGCGTCTTTGCTCCACGACACCGTCGAGGACACCGATGTGACGCTCGATCAGGTGCGCGAGGAGTTCGGCGAGGAGGTGCGCTTCCTCGTGGACGGGGTCACCAAGCTGGAGAAGGTCGACTACGGCGCCGCCGCCGAGCCCGAGACCTTCCGCAAGATGCTCGTCGCCACCGGCAACGACGTCCGTGTGATGTCGATCAAACTCGCCGACCGGCTGCACAACATGCGCACCCTCGGCGTGATGCGGCCCGAGAAACAGGCCCGGATCGCCAAGGTGACCCGCGACGTCCTCATCCCGCTCGCCGAACGGCTCGGCGTCCAGGCGCTCAAGACCGAACTGGAGGACCTGGTCTTCGCGATCCTGCATCCCGAGGAGTACGAGCACACCCGGGAGTTGATCGTCGACAACGCCTCCCGCGCGGACGACCCGCTCGCCGAGATCGCCGACGAGGTCCGCGGCGTACTGCGCGAGGCCGACATCCAGGCCGAAGTCCTCATCCGCCCGCGCCACTTCGTCTCCGTGCACCGGGTGTCCCGCAAGCGCGGACGGCTGCGCGGGGCCGACTTCGGGCGGCTGCTGGTGCTGGTGAACGAGGACGCGGACTGCTACGGCGTGCTGGGTGAACTGCACACCTGTATGAAGCCCGTGGTCTCGGAGTTCAAGGACTTCATCGCGGTACCCAAGTTCAACCTGTACCAGTCGCTGCACACCGCCGTCGCCCGTGCGGACGGACAGGTCGCCGAAGTCCTCATCCGCACGCACCAGATGCACCGCGTCGCCGAGGCCGGAGTCGTCGCGCTCGGCAATCCCTACGTTCCCTCCCCGGAGGAACAGGCCGTGTCCGGTGACGGTGAGCGTGCCGACCCCACGCGACCCGGCTGGCTGTCCCGTCTCCTCGACTGGCAGGAGGCGGCGCCGGATCCGGACACCTTCTGGTCCACCCTGCGCGAGGACCTCGCGCAGGACCGTGAGATCACCGTGTTCCGGCCCGACGGGGGCACCCTGGGGCTTCCCGAGGGCGCGACCTGCGTGGACGCCGCCTACGCGCAGTACGGGGAGGACGCGCACGCATGCATCGGGGCCCGGGTCAACGGGCGCCTCGCGACGCTCAGCACGGTGCTGCGGGACGGCGACACCGTACAGCTTCTGATGGGACAGGATCCGGCCTCGGAGCCCTCCAGGGAGTGGCTGGAGCACGCCCATACGCCGGCCGCGCGCATCGCCATCCAGCGGTGGCTGGCCGCGCATCCTTCGCCGGGCGGCTCCGAGGCCAAGGAGTCCGGGGTGGCCTTCCGGGGGGCTGCGGACGGGCCCACGACCGAGGGTTCGGCCGTGCGGTCGGCCGCGGACGGGGCGGTCGGCCGGTCCGCCGCCAACGTCCTGGTCGACCGGCCCGGGGCGAGTGTGCGCCTTGCCGGGTGCTGCACTCCCGTGCCGCCCGACGACGTCACCGGGTTCACCGTGCGCGGGGGCGTGGTGACGGTGCATCGCGTCGAGTGCGCCGCGGTGACGCGGATGAAGCGTGCGGGGCGGGCCGAGGTCGGGGTGCGGTGGGGGGAGACCGCCGAGTGCCGGGTCACCCTGGTCGCCGAATCGTTCGTTCGCCCGCATCTCCTGGCGGACCTCACCGAGGCGATGGCTCTGAAGGACGCGGAGATCGTCTCGGCGACGGTCGAGCCTCCCACGCAGCAGCGCGTGCGGCACACGTACACGGTCCAACTGCCCGACGCGGCACTGCTTCCGGGGCTCATGCGGGCCATGCGCAACGTCGCCGGCGTGTATGACGTGAGCAGGGCGCAGCCGCAGACACAGGGGGCGTGAGGGCGCCTGCGGCGGCTTGCGCGGCTTCGGCATGCCGCGACTCGTCCCCACCCGTTCGAGTGGGTCGGTTGCGCGTCGTCGACGTCCTGTGACTGTGTGCTGATAGCCGTGGGGCATGCTGCTCACCCCCCGTAACGAGGTTCGGCGCGCTCCACGTCCCCGCCGGCGCCTGAGGGTGCCCGCGATGGTCTCCGCCGCCGTCTCCCTCTGTCTGCTCGCCGCCAGTGCCCCCGCCACGCCGCTGGGCATCGGCGACCGTCTCTACCCGCATCTGGGCAACCCCGGCTACGACGTCGCGTCGTACGACCTGTCCTTCACCTATCCCGGCAAGAACAGCCGGCCCCTGCAGGCCGTCACTACCCTCGACGCCTGGACGACCCAGGACCTGGAGCACGTCAACCTGGACTTCGCGCACGGCAAGGTCGAGTCCGTCGAGGTGGACGGGGAGGCCGCCGCGTTCCGCAGCGTGGGTGAGGACCTCGTGGTCACGCCCTCGGAACCGTTGTCCGAAGGCAGTTGGACGCGGATCACCGTGCGGCACACCAGCGACCCCGTCTACGGAGACAAGCGGGAGGGGGGCTGGGTGCGGACCGCGGACGGGCTGGCCATGGCCAACCAGGCCGACGCCGCGCACGTCGTGTTCCCGTGCAACGACCACCCCTCCGACAAGGCGCTGTTCACCATCCGGGTCACCGCGCCCAACGGCTACACCGCCGTCGCCAACGGACTCCCGACGGACGTGGACCGCGCGGGCGGCTCGACGACATGGACGTACCGGACACGGCACCCCATGGCCACCGAGCTCGCCCAGGTGTCCATCGGCCGTTCCAAGGTCGTGCACCGCAGCGGTCCGCACGGACTGCCCCTGCGGGACGTCGTGCCCAGCGCGGACCGAGAGCGGCTCGAGCCGTGGCTGAAGAAGACGCCCGGGCAGATCGCCTGGATGGAGGAGAAGGTCGGGCGCTTCCCGTTCGAGACGTACGGGCTGCTCATGGCCCACGCCTCCACGGGCTTCGAGCTCGAGACCCAGACCCTGTCGCTGTTCGAGAGGGAACTGTTCACCCAGAGCGCCTTCCCGAAGTGGTACGTCGAGTCGATCATGGTGCATGAACTGGCGCACCAGTGGTTCGGCGACAGCGTCAGCCCGCGCACCTGGTCCGACCTGTGGCTCAGCGAGGGACATGCCACCTGGTACGAGGCCCTGTACGCGGCGGAAACGGCCGGGCGGCCGCTGGAGGCGCGGATGAAGGCCGCGTACGCCGCCTCCGACCGCTGGCGCGCGGCAGGCGGACCGCCCGCGGCGCCGAAGGTGCCGGCCCCGGGCAAGAAGACCGGGATCTTCCGGCCCAACGTCTACGACGGCGCCGCCCTGATCCTCTACGCCCTGCGGCAGGAGATCGGGAGGCAGGACTTCGAGCGACTCGAGCGCCTGTGGGTGAGCCGTCACCGGGACGGGGCCGCCTCGACCCGGGACTTCGTCGCGCTCGCGGAGGAGGTCTCCGGACGCCACCTCGACGGGTTCCTGAACGCCTGGCTGTACGGCGAGAAGACCCCGCCGATGCCGGGTCGGCCGGAGTGGAAGTCGGTGGACCCGGCGAAGGCGGCCAAGAAGGCGAACGGGAAGGCGACCAAGAAGGCGGCCAAGAAGGCGACCGGGAAGGCGACCGAAAAATAAGGCGGTGACGAGACGGGCCGTGCCGTGCGACCATTTTCGGGTCGGTGCGGCGCGGCCCGCGGGAATCTCCCGGGGCGCTCGTGCGTTGAACCGGCGTAAGTGGATTTCCGACCGACGTAAGGACCCAATGACCTCCTCTTCTTCCTTTTCCCAGGACACGCAGCGTTTCGCGCACACCTACGCCGACGGTCGCCGGGCCGATGCCCTGATGGAAGAGGACGTCGCCTGGAGCCACGAGATCGACGGAGACCGGGACGGCGACCAGTTCGACCGCTCCGACCGCGCGGCCCTGCGCCGTGTGGTGGGCCTCTCCACCGAACTCGAGGACGTCACCGAGGTCGAGTACCGCCAGCTCCGCCTGGAGCGGGTCGTGCTCGTCGGTGTCTGGACCTCGGGTACCGCGCAGGACGCGGAGAACTCGCTGGCGGAGCTCGCCGCTCTCGCGGAGACCGCGGGCGCGCTCGTGCTCGACGGCGTGATCCAGCGCCGCGACAAGCCCGACGCGGCCACCTACATCGGCTCCGGCAAGGCCGACGAGCTGCGGGATATCGTGCTCGAGTCGGGCGCGGACACCGTCATCTGCGACGGTGAGCTCAGCCCGGGCCAGCTCATCCACCTCGAAGACGTCGTCAAGGTCAAGGTCATCGACGGTACGGCCCTGATCCTCGACATCTTCGCCCAGCACGCCAAGTCCCGGGAGGGCAAGGCGCAGGTCGCGCTCGCGCAGATGCAGTACATGCTGCCGAGGCTCCGCGGCTGGGGTCAGTCGCTGTCCCGGCAGATGGGCGGCGGCAAGGGCGGCGGCCTCGCCACCCGTGGCCCCGGTGAGACCAAGATCGAGACGGACCGGCGACGGATCCGCGAGAAGATGGCGAAGATGCGCCGGGAGATCGCGGAGATGAAGACCGGCCGCGAGATCCAGCGCCAGGTGCGCCGACGCAACAAGGTGCCCTCGGTCGCCATCGCGGGCTACACCAACGCCGGCAAGTCCTCCCTGCTCAACCGCCTCACGGGCGCGGGCGTGCTGGTCGAGAACGCGCTGTTCGCGACCCTCGACCCGACCGTGCGCCGGGCCGAGACCCCGGGCGGGCGGCTGTACACACTGGCCGACACGGTCGGGTTCGTACGGCACCTGCCGCACCACCTGGTCGAGGCGTTCCGCTCCACCATGGAGGAGGTCGGCGACTCCGACCTGATCCTGCACGTGGTGGACGGCTCGCATCCGAACCCGGAGGAGCAGCTCGCCGCCGTGCGCGAGGTGATCAGGGACGTCGGCGCGGTCGACGTACCGGAGATCGTGGTGATCAACAAGGCGGACGCGGCCGACCCGCTGATCCTGCAGCGGCTCATGCGGATCGAGAAGCGCTCCATCGCCGTCTCGGCCCGCACCGGCCAGGGCATCCAGGAACTGCTCGCCCTGATCGACAACGAGCTGCCCAGGCCGTCCGTCGAGATCGAGGCCCTGGTGCCGTACACGCACGGCAAGCTGGTTGCCCGCGCCCACACCGAGGGCGAGGTGATCTCCGAGGAGCACACCCCGGAGGGCACGCTGCTCAAGGTGCGGGTGCACGAGGAGCTGGCGGCGGACCTCGCGCCGTATGTTCCGGCGCCGACCGCCTGAGCCGTCGCAAGAAGGCGGCCTGAGCTGCCGTAGAACCGCCGAAGGCCCGCCCCCTGTCACAGGGGGCGGGCCTTTTGCATGGGTCAGTGTGCGCGGGTCACTGGCCGCCGTACGTCCTGCTCATGTTCTGGTACAGCGACTCGGCTCCGGCGCCCAACTGCGGGCCCGCGAGCCAGGTGTTGTCCTGCGGGCCGATCGATGTGTTGGACACCAGCGTGGTCCTGCCGTTCACCACGCGGAACCAGCCGCCGCCCGACGAACCGCCGGTCATGGTGCAGCCGATGCGGTACATCGTCGGCAGGGCCGGGCTGAGCGAGAGACGGCCCGGACGGTCGAGGCACTTGAACATCCGCAGACCGTTGTACGGCGGTGCCGCCGGGTAGCCCCAGGCGCCCATCGTGCCGACCTCGGTCGCGGACGGGGCGGTGAAGTCGACGTCCAGGGCGCCGGTCGTCTCCTCCAGCGACTTCGCACCGGCCTCCGGCTTCACATGCAGTACGGCGTAGTCGTACGCCGCGCCCGCGCCGCCCGTCTCCGAGCCGCCCTGGATCCACTGGTTGGAGGTCGAGACCCAGTTGGCCCACCAGTTGCCGTAGGGAGCGATCTGAGTGGATGTGGCATTGCGCAGCGCGGCCTCGGACTTGCCGAGGTCGTTGTAGGCCGGGACGAAGACGATGTTGCGGTACCAGCCGCCGCTCCGGCCGGCGTGCACACAGTGGCCGGCCGTCCAGACGAGGTTGGACTTGCCGGGGTGGTTGACGTCCTTGACGACGGTGCCGGAGCAGACGGCGGGGCCGTCGGGGGTGTCGAAGAAGACCTTGCCGACGGGGGCCGCGTTCTCGTGGTACGGCGTCTTCTCCGCCGTGGCCCGGACCGGCTCCGGCTCCGGGTCGCTCACGCCCTGGTCGGCGGCGGTGTCCTGCGTGGTGACCGTCTTGTTGGCCTCCTTCGCGGACTGCATCCGGTCAGGCTTCCACAGGCCCTCGATGACCGGATTGACGAAGTCCTTGGCCTCGCTGAGCCACTTGTCCTTGTCCCAGTTCTTCCAGGCGCCGTCCTTCCACTTGTCGACGTCGATCCCGTGCTCCTTGAGCTTGTCCGCGATCTCGGCCGGGATCTCGACCTTGCCGTCACCGGCGGCGTCGGCGGCTTTCGAGGCGGCGGCCTCGGCCCGGTCGCTCGTCGAGTCCCCGGCTGAGCCTCCGCAGGCGGTCGCGGTCAGTGCCAGCGCGGCGACGAGCCCGGTGGCGGCGAGGAGGGAGCGCCGCCGGCGGAGTGGCACTGCGGGCGCAGGTGTGGAACACATGGTGCGATAACCCCCGTTGAAGCGTGATGCTGCTGTGCGTGAGCGTGAGCGTGTGCGTGTGCGCGTGCGTGTGTCTGCGTCTGTGGGAAGCGACGGTGGAGCCGTCCGACCGCAGGCTCCGTTCGGCCCCTCGGACGCGACATCCCACTATGCCCGGGGAGTTGAGAGCGAACGGCGGTGAGGCGGTGAAGGTTTCTCCCCACCATCCCACCGCCGTGCGGTCCGCCGTGCGGTGACGTCACCCTCCGGCTTCGGCGATCGTCACCGACCGGCGAACTTCTCGCTCACCCCGTCGAAGATCGTCTTGGCCTCCTTGCCCAGCCGCGGTCCCGCCAGCCAGCCCGCGTCCACCGGTCCGATCGAGGTGTTGGACACGAGCGCGGGCTTGCCGTCCGAGCCGGCCGTGATCCAGCCGCCACCGGACGAACCGCCGGTCATCGTGCAGCCGATGCGGTACATGGTCGGATCGGAGGCACTGAGCGACAGACGGCCCGGCTGGTCCTGGCACTGGTACAGCTTCTGGCCGTCGAACGGAGCTGCCGCCGGGTAGCCGATTGCCTTCATGCTGTCCACATCCGGGACGGCCGGGGCGTTGAAGTCCACGGGGAGAGCCGAACCGACGGTCTCCTCCAGCGACTTGCCGCCGCCCGCCTCCGGCTTCACATGCAGCACCGCGAAGTCGTACGGGGCGCCCTCGCCGCCCGTCGGACCGCCCTGGTCGATCCACTGGTCCGAGGTCTGCGCCCAGTCGGCCCACCAGACGCCGTACGGGGCGACCTGCTCCCTGGTGGCGCTCTCCAACGCGCTCGAGCCCAGGGCCTTGTCGTTGTACGACGGCACGAACGCGATGTTGCGGTACCAGCCGCCGCTCTTGCCGGCGTGCACGCAGTGACCCGCCGTCCACACCATGTTGGACTTACCGGGGTTGGCCGGGTCCTGTACGACCGTCGCCGAGCAGACCATCGTGCCTTCGGGGGAGTCGAAGAACACCTTGCCCGCCTCCGGGGCGTTGGCGTGGTACGTGGGCGACACGGCCTGCGCGTCCACCGGCTGAGGCGTCGGGTCGGTCACACCCTGGTCACCGGAGAGGTCGCTGTCGTCGACGCCCCGGTCCGGGTCCTCGGCGTCGCGCATGCGGTCCGGGTCCCACAGGCCCTCGATGATCGGGTTGATGTAGTCCTTGGCCTCGCGCAGCCAGTCGTCCCGGTCCCAGTTCTTCCAGGCGCCGTTCTTCCACTTGTCGATGTCGATCCCGTGTTCCTTGAGCTTGTCCTTGATGTCGTCCGGGATCGTGATCTTGCCTTCACCTCCCGCCACGGCGGACGCGCCGGCGTCGGCACCCGCCTCCGAGTCGCCCGACTCGCAGGCGGTGACGGTGAGAACCAGCGCCGCGGCGAGCGCGACCAGGGGAACCGGAGAGGTTCTGCGGCGGGCGCTCCTCCCTCGGCGGGAGGTGAACGACGGCCGTATCGATCGCATGGTCTGATTCCCCCTGATGTGAAGGTACTTGACGCTGGTCGTGCGGGTTGTCACGGCGCGCTGCGATGGCGCGCTGGGACGGCACCACACACTATGCGCTCGCTGTGGGGGAGTTCCGACGGAACGGCAACGGTTTCGCTACGGGCTTTCTGAGCAGGCAACTTGTCCGGATCGCCACCGTTTTCACGTCTCCGACGGTATCCCTTGATGACCTTGCCCGGCGAGCGCCCCGGAAGCCCGGGTCCCGCCCTGCTCCCGTGTGGCGCGGTGCCGGAAGACGTGGCGATACGTCTGCGGCGAGACGCCGGTGAGCCGGCCGAAGTGGTACCGGAGGTTGGTCGCGCTGCCGAAGCCGGTTCGCCGCGCGACACTCTCGACGGCGGCGTCGGTCGTCTCCAGCAACTCCTGGGCGAGGCGCACCCGTTCCTGGAGGATCCATTGCAGGGGCGTCGTACCGAGCGTCTCGCGGAACCGCCGGGCGAAGGTGCGCTCGCTCAGCCCCGCCCGCCGGGCGAGCTGCGGCACCGTGAGCTGCTCGTGCAGATGACGGCGGGCCCATTCCAGAACCGGTGCGAGCGTGCCGCTCGCCTTCCGCACCCGGACCGGCGACCGCGCGTACTGCGCCTGTCCGCCCTCGCGATGCGGTGGCACGACCATGCGCCGGGCCACCTCGTTGGCGACCGCGGAGCCGTAGTCCTGGCGGACCAGATGGAGGCAGAGGTCGATGGCGGACCCCGTACCGGCCGACGTGAGGATCGTGCCGTCCTCGATGTAGAGGGAGGTCGGGTCGAAGTCGACGTCGGGGAAGCGGTGGCTGAAGTCCATCGCGCTCATCCAGTGCGCCGTCGCACGCCGCCCGTCGAGCAGCCCCGCCGCGGCCAGCACATAGGCGCCGGAACAGATGGAGACGATACGGCGGCCCCTCCCGTGGGCGCTGCGTACGGCTTGCAGCAGGTCGGCGGGGGGATCGAGCTGCACGGCCCGGGAACACGCCGCCACGACCACGGTGTCGGCCTCCGCCAGCCCGTCCAGCCCCTGCGAGGTGGGCACGACGAGCCCGGTCGCCGTACGCAGCGGCCCCGGCTGCGCCGCACACAACCGCATCTCGTACCAGGGATCCACCAGATCACTGCGATCGATACCGAACACCTCGCACGGAACGGCGAGTTCGAACGTCGGGGCGCCATCGGCCACGGCAACGGCCACAACATGTCGCTGCATGGCAGGAATTTAGCGTGCCCTGTCGTTTCTGCCGATTGTGCGTGCTGATCACGCTCGGAAACCCTCTCTGCATGAGTTCCGACACCATCAAGACGCACACGATCCGGCCGTCGGGCCGGCTCACCGCGGTGCAGGGCACGGCCATGTACGTGGGCGCGGTCCTGGGCACCGGGGTGATCGCGCTGCCCGCGCTCGCCGCCGAGGCCGCCGGCCCCGCCTCCCTGCTCGCGTGGCTCGCGCTCGTGCTGCTGTCGGCTCCGCTGGCGGCGACCTTCGCGGCTCTGGGTGCACGGCATCCGGACGCGGGCGGGGTGTCCCACTATGCGCGCCTGGCGTTCGGCGACCGTACGGCGGCCGTGGTCGGCTGGTGCTTCTACCTCGCGGTTCCTCCGGGAGCGAGCGCGGCGGCCCTCTTCGGCGGCGCCTATGTGTCCGCGGCGCTCGGCGGCGGGCGGACCACCACCACGGTGACCGCGGTCGGACTGATGGCCGTCATCACCGCGTCCAACGCGGTGGGCGTGCGGGTGACCGGGCGCTTCCAGTTCGCCCTGGCCGGGCTGCTCGTCGCCCTGCTGCTGGTGGCGGTGGCCTTCTCCCTGCCGCACGCCGGCACCGACAACCTGCGGCCCTTCGCACCGCACGGCTGGACCGCGATCGCTCCCGCGGCGGCCCTGCTGGTCTGGAGCTTCGCCGGCTGGGAGGCGATCACCCACCTCGCGGGCGAGTTCCGCTCCCCGAGCCGTGACCTGCCGCGAGCCACGACCGCCGCAGTCGTCATCGTCGGCGTGCTGTACCTGGCGGTCGCCTTCGCCGTCATCGCGGTGCTGGGCCCCGGCGCCGCCCGCTCCGAAGCGCCGCTGGGCGAGCTCATGGCCCAGGGGCTGGGCGGCAACGCCCGGCTGCTCGCCGCGGTGGCGGCACTGCTGCTCACCCTCGGCGCGATGAACGCCTACTTCGCGGGCGCCGCCAAGCTCGGCGCCGCCCTCGGCCGGGACGGGGCGCTGCCGGCCTGGCTCACCCGGGGCAGCACGGCCGGTGAAGTGCCGCGCCGCAGCCTCAGCGTCGTGTCGTCGCTCGCCCTGCTGTCGCTGGCCACCGTGACCCTGACCGGAGTGGGAGCCCGTCCGCTGGTACTCCTGACCACCGGGTCGTTCGTCGCCGTGTACGCGGTCGGCGTGGCCGCCGCCGTACGCCTGCTGCCGAAGCGCGGCAAGGCCCGCGCGGCGGCGCTCGTCGCCCTCGTGGCCGTGGTGATCATGCTGCTCATGTCGGGCCGGTACCTCCTGTGGCCACTCGCCGTCACCGGCGCCGCCCTGCTCTACCTCAGGCTCAATGGCCCACGCGCCGACCGGGCGACCTTGGCGAGCGCCGGCACTGGGCGACAGTGATCCGATCCGCACCCCACGGCACCCCGACCCAGGTTCGGTGTCCCGCATGGACGGCGCCGCCCATGTGCGGCGGCGCTCGCAGCGGGGCCCGGTCCGTGGCGACCGGACAGCCACGACACCGCGAGCCGCGGCCGTCTCCGCGGCATCCGGTTGGGCGGCGGCCGGATCACTGATGGTTTTGTCTCGGCAAGGATCTTGAAGCAACCCGTAACCGGGTGAACGGTCCGGGGTTGGTAGCCGTGGGGGGCCGGCCGCCCGTGTGCGGTCCCCCGTGCCCAGTTCCCCGGAGTTTCGAGTGGACGCTCGCGGGGCTTCGTATGTCGGGTCGGGCGAGGATGCGAGAGACCTGCTCGCCCCTGGACAGCGGGAGGACAGGGAGCCATGGTCGTGACCGAATCTGTGCGCGGGGGCATGTCCGAGTCGGCGGGGGTGGGCGCCGCCGCGCACGAGGGGATCCTGCGACGGCAGTCGGCCCGTGAATCGGCGGCGCGCACCTACGCGCGTGCCCTGCCGATCGTGCCGGTGCGGGCGCGTGGGCTGACCATCGAGGGGGCGGACGGCAGCCGCTACCTGGACTGCCTCTCCGGCGCGGGGACCTTGACGCTCGGACACAACCACCCCGTGGTCCTGGAGGCCATCCGCAAGGTCCTCGACTCGGGCGCGCCCTTGCACGTCCTCGATCTGGCGACCCCCGTCAAGGACGCCTTCATCACCGAACTGTTCCGCACCCTGCCACCCGGACTCGCCGACAACGCCCGCGTGCAGTTCTGCGGACCGGCCGGCACCGATGCGGTGGAGGCCGCCTTCAAGCTCGTCCGCGCCTCGACCGGCCGCACCGGAATCCTCGCCTTCAGCGGCGCCTACCACGGCATGACCGCCGGAGCGCTCGAGGCGTCCGGGGGCGCCTTTGACGTACGGGTCGCGCGCCTGCCCTACCCGCAGGACTACCGCTGCTCCTTCGGCGTCGGCGGCGACCACGGCGCCGAACTCGCCGCCCGCTGGACCGAGGCCGTCCTCGACGACCCCAAGTCGGGCGTCCGGCACCCCGCCGGGATGATCCTCGAACCCGTCCAGGGCGAGGGCGGAGTGATCCCCGCACCGGACGGGTGGCTGCGACGTATGCGGCAGATCACGGCCGACCGCTCCATCCCCCTGATCGCCGACGAGGTCCAGACGGGCGTCGGACGCACCGGCTCCTTCTGGGCCGTGGAGCACAGCGGCGTCACCCCCGACGTGATGGTCCTCTCCAAGGCCATCGGCGGCAGCCTGCCCCTTGCTGTCATCGTCTACCGCGACGACCTCGATGCCTGGCAACCCGGCGCCCACGCCGGCACCTTCCGCGGCAACCAACTCGCCATGGCCGCCGGCACCGCGACGCTCGCCTACGTCCGCGAGAACCACCTCGCCGAGCGCGCGGCCGAACTGGGCTCGCGCATGCTGCACCAACTTCGCGGACTCGCAGGCGAGTTCGAGTGCATCGGGGATGTGCGGGGGAGGGGATTGATGATCGGGGTCGAGGTGGTCGATCCAGAAGCCGAACCCGAGCGCCACGAGGAGCGCTCGCAGCCTCCGGCGACTGGGGACGGGATCTCCGCCCTGGCCGCTCCGTACTGGCGTGGGGGAGCCGCCGGCCAAGCGGTGCCAGGCCCTTCGGCAGACCTCGGTCAGCTTGGAGACGGGGCCGGAGGACTCGCGGCTCTCGACCCTGCCGGGAGCGCGAGCGGTGCTCCGACGGGCGTTGCCTCCGCCGGTCGAGGAGGAGGAACGGCGGCGGTGCCAGGCGGCTCGGAAGGGCGCCCGCGACCCGCCGCCCCCGAACTCGCCGCCGCCGTCCAGCGAGAGTGCCTGCGACGTGGCCTGATCGTCGAGCTCGGCGGCCGGCACTCCAGCGTCGTACGGCTGCTTCCACCCCTGACCATCAGCGACGAACAGGCGACCGCGGTGCTCGACCGACTCGCCGACGCGATGGACGCGGCCTCCCGCGGTCACACCGGCCCCGACCGGCCGCACGGTTCGCAGGCAGGGGAGCGACGGCATGGCGACCGATCCGGTCGTGCCGACCGCGTGGGCTAGCCGGGCAGCCAATGGAGGCGTGACGGTACGCACGCCGACCCGCTCCCTCGCATCGTCGTCCGTCGACCGAGCCCTGCCCAGGCGGCGGCTCACCCTCAGCCGAATCATCACGCCTCCCCGACACACCGACTCCAACTGACACACCCCCTCCAAAAGCGCCTTCACGCGGCCCTCTCCAAGCCACGCCCCTCACCGCGGTACGGCCGTCGCCGCCGCGCAATCCAGAACCACCCCAAGAGGACCAACCTTGAACAGCACCCCCGCAACGGACGGCCGTCCCGACACCCATCCGCGAGACCCCTCCGCAGCACGCGTCTCGCAGGAGGAGCCGCCGGTTCCCTCGCAGGTACCGGCCCGCACGCCGGCCCAGGCAGGCGCCCCGGACATCGAGCGTCTGCACGGCATCAGCTTCGACCTCCTGGAACACGCCGACCCGCACATCGCGGCCCAGGCCGCGGCCGTTGAGAACCTGCTCCGCTGCTGGGTACGCGAGAGGAACATCCCGGCACCCCACAACGGGATCCTCCGCATCCCGCTGCCTGCCACCGGCACAGCCCTGCTGGTCGCGGTCCACTACTGGTCCCCGACGGGGTGGCACCGCCTGGGCATCCCACACCTGGCCGACGTGCCGGACCAGTCCCCGCCCATCGACGCCGTCACCCTCGCCGCACTGCTCGCCAGGGAGACGGCCTCGGACTCGGTGTCCTCCGGCTACGACCCCGCCACCTGCCTTGCCTCCAACGCCGCAGCCGTTCCGTTGGCCTCGGCGCCTGACGACGCATCCCGAACCGCCACCACCGCCGGATCCGAGACGTCCACGGCACCGAAACCCGCAGACCTCACGACCTGCCCGACATCCGCCGGCCCCGATCTCGCCGCCCGTGTCGCCGACTCCACCCGGCGAACCGCCACCTTCATCAGGGAGCGGCGAGAGAAGCCGGCCGACAGCCCCGACCTCTTCCTCTCTGCCGAGCAGGCGCTCCTCCTCGGACACCCGCACCATCCGACACCGAAGAGTCGCGAGGGCCTCTCCGAGGCCGAAGCATGGCTGTACTCACCCGAGTTGCGCGGCTCCTTCCCCTTGCACTGGCTGGCTGTCGCTCCCTCCCTTCTCGCCACCGACTCGGCATGGACCGAACGCGGCCGTGTCGTCCCCGCGGCCCAGCTCACAGCCCGACTGGCCGGCCCTGAGCTGCCGCTGCCCGACGACGGCTACATGGCCCTGCCCCTGCACCCTTGGCAACTCCGGGAGGTCCGGTACCGTCCGCAAGCCGCGGCGCTGTTCGATGCCGGACTGCTGGTCGACCTCGGCGCCCACGGCGCCGCGTGGCATCCCACCTCCTCCGTACGTACCGTCCACAGATCCCACGCCCCGGCCATGCTCAAGCTGTCGCTCGGCCTGCGCATCACCAACTCTTGCCGTGAGAACCTCCGCAAGGAGTTGCACCGAGGCGTGGAGGTCCACCGCCTTCTGCGAAGCGGTCTCTGTACGCAGTGGCAGGCCGCGCACCCGGCGTTCGACATCGTTCGCGACCCGGCCTGGCTCGGCGTCGACGGGTTGGACGGTGTCCCGGTTCCAGGTCTCGACGTGATGATCCGGCACAACCCCTTCCGACCCTCCGACGACGTGTCCTGTGTAGCCGGCCTCGTCTCACCTCTCCCTCTCTCACAACCTGGCAGTCCCGCGGCCCGCTCCCGCTTGGACAGGGAGCCTTTGCGGTCCCGCCTGGCCGAGCTGGTCACACGTCTCGCCGCCCGAACCGGCCGCCCGCGAGGAGCCGTTGCCGCGGAGTGGTTCCTGCGGTACCTCGAACATGTCGTTCGCCCAGTGCTGTGGCTCGACGCCCGGGCCGGAGTCGCCCTGGAGGCACACCAGCAGAACACGCTGCTTCTGCTGGACGCAGACGGTTGGCCTTCGGGCGGCCGGTACCGCGACAACCAGGGCTATTACTTCCGTGAGTCCCGGCGAGCCGAGCTCGAGGCCCGGCTGTCCGGCATCGGGGAGCACAGCGACACCTTCGTCTCGGACGAGGTCGCCGATGAGCGGTTCGCGTACTACCTCGCGATCAACAACGTGTTCGGTCTCATCGGCGCCTTCGGCTCCCAGCGCCTCGCCGACGAACGGCTGCTGCTCGCCGCGTTCCGCGGCTTCCTCGGCGAAGTGGCCTCCGGTCCCGCTCGGCTGCGCACCGCGCTGCCTTCCCACCTCCTCGACTCACCGGTCCTGCGCTGCAAGGCCAACCTCCTGACCCGGCTGCACGGCCTCGACGAACTCGTGGGCCCGGTCGACACCCAGTCCGTCTACGTCACCATCGCCAACCCCCTTCATTCCTGAGGAACATGCCCCACCCCGCCTCCTGAGAGGAGAGTCCCCGTGTCTCCCACCGACGCGAGTGCCAACGCGGGCATCGCCCCGGCCACCGAGATCGGCACCCCCCTGAGTCCAGCTGCTCGCGAGAGCCGTACCGGCCCGTCAGCCGACGCGGGCGCAGACATCGAGGACACGCTGGATCTGCGCCTGCCCTGCGAACTCCTCGCCCTCTTCGCGGAGGACACCGGTGTCGGCGGGAAGCGAAGCCCCGGCGCAGACACAGGCGCACCTGACTCAGCTCTCCGGAACGCCGGTGATCTGCTCGGGAACGTCGCCGGCTGGGGACCGGCCAGTACAACGGCAGGGGCTTTGCACCTCGTCCCCGTGCAGATCGAGCGAGACCTTCCGATCATCAGCCGGTGGATGAACGACCCCGCCGTCACAGCGTTCTGGGGGCTGGCCGGACCCGAGAACGCGACCGAGGAGCATCTGCGCTCCCAGCTCCATGGTGACGGGCGCAGCGTTCCGTGCCTGGGTCTGCTGGAGGGCACGCCGATGAGCTACTGGGAGATCTACCGGGCCGATCTCGATCCGCTGGCCCGCCACTATCCCGCTCGGCCCCATGACATTGGAGTCCATCTCCTTGTCGGGTCCGTCGCCGACCGTGGGCGAGGCCTGGGCGGGACCCTTCTCCGAGCCGTCGCCGACCTCGCACTCGACAAGTGGCCCGCCTGCGCTCGCATCGTCGCTGAACCCGACATTCGTAACACCCCTTCTGTGGCTGCCTTCCTGACCGCCGGCTTCCGGTTCTCCGCCGAGATCGCCCTGCCCGCCAAGCGAGCCGCGCTCATGATCAGAGACCGGAGCCTGCGTCATCTGCTGTGACGCCGCGTCGCGGCATCATCACTTTTGGTACACCGCTCGCGCTGATCCGGTTCCCACTCCCGCGGAACCGAATTCAGGCCGAGTCGATGACTGCCGCGATCAGGAGACTGCGCGGGGCGCGTCCGCCACAGGATGGGTCTCATCGTCTCCGCACCGAAGGCTCACGGCCCCACCCGAGTCCGCGGCCGGCCGAATCCGGGTCCGCAGACGGCCTAGTCCGGGTCCGCAGACGGCCGGATCCGGGGGGCGCAGCCGACAACCCGGATCCGCAGCCGGCTGCCCCCCCCCGGGCCCCGCAGCCGACTGCCTCCGGGCTCACAGCCGACCGCCTCCGGGCTCACAGCCGACCGCCCTTGATCACATCCGAGCCTGCCCCCGACCTCACTCCGCCTCCCACCCGAACCACCCCTGACCTCAACCGATCCGTTCCCGCACCCACCCGAACCGACCCGATCCCCACCGAGGAAACCCCGGTCTTGATCCAGTCTCCCGACTTCACCGTGGTGGCCCGAATGTCAGTGGTGGGCCGTAGGGTGGTCGCGCTATGACGAAGCCCTCACTCCCCGAACTCCTGCATGCTGCCGTCACTGCCGTTGGCGGCACGGAGCGCCCCGGCCAGGTCACGATGGCCGAATCCGTCGCGGAGGCGATCGACGGCAACTCACATCTGCTGGTCCAGGCCGGCACCGGCACCGGCAAGTCGTTGGGCTACCTCGTGCCCGCGCTCGCGCACGGGGAGCGCGTCGTCGTGGCGACGGCCACCCTGGCCCTTCAGCGCCAGCTCGTGGAGCGGGACCTGCCCCGCACTGTTGAGGCGCTGCACCCGCTGCTGCGCCGCCGCCCCGAGTTCGCGATGCTCAAGGGCAGGTCGAACTACCTGTGCCTGCACCGTCTGCACGAGGGCGTCCCGCAGGACGAGGAAGAGGGGCTCTTCGACCAGTTCGAGGCCGCCGCCCCCACCAGCAAGCTGGGGCAGGACCTGCTGCGGATGCGGGACTGGGCGGACGAGACGGAGACGGGCGACCGCGACGACCTGGCGCCCGGCGTGTCCGACCGTGCCTGGGCGCAGGTGTCGGTGTCGTCGCGGGAGTGCCTCGGCGCCTCGAAGTGCGCCTACGGCGCCGAATGCTTCGCCGAGATGGCCCGTGAGCGGGCCAAGCTCTCGGAGGTCGTCGTCACCAACCACGCGCTGCTCGCGATCGACGCCATCGAGGGCGCACCGGTCCTCCCGCAGCACGAGGTACTGATCGTCGACGAGGCGCACGAACTGGTCTCCCGCGTCACCGGAGTCGCCACCGGCGAACTCACTCCCGGCCAGGTCAACCGAGCGGTGCGCCGCGCCGCGAGGCTCGTCAACGAGAAGGCCGCCGACCAGCTCCAGACCGCCGCCGAGGGCTTTGAGCGGCTGATGGAGCTCGCTCTGCCGGGCCGCCTGGAAGAGATCCCGGAGGACCTCGCGTACGCGCTCATGGCGCTGCGTGACGCCTGCCGCACCGTCATCTCCGCGATCGGCGCCACCCGCGACAAGTCGATTCAGGACGAGGACGCGGTCCGTAAGCAGGCGCTGGCCTCGATCGAGACCGTGCACGACGTGGCGGAGCGGATCACCAACGGCTCCGAGTGGGATGTCGTCTGGTACGAGCGTCACGACCGCTTCGGCGCGTCCCTGCGGGTGGCGCCCATGTCGGTGTCGGGTCTGCTGCGCGAGAAGCTCTTCGCGGACCGCTCCGTAGTCCTGACCTCCGCGACCTTGAAGCTCGGCGGCGACTTCAACGGCGTCGGTGCGTCCCTGGGGCTCGCTCCGGAGGGCACGGAAGGCGATGACGTCCCGCAGTGGAAGGGCGTGGACGTCGGCTCACCCTTCGAGTACCGGAAGCAAGGCATCCTCTACGTCGCCAAGCACCTGTCGCGCCCCGCACGGGACGGCGACCGTGCGGACATGCTCGATGAGCTGACCGAACTGATCCAGGCGGCCGGCGGTCGCACCCTCGGCCTGTTCTCCTCGATGCGAGCCGCCCAACTGTCCGCCGAGGAGCTCCGCTCCCGCATCCCCGAGTTCCCGATCCTGCTCCAGGGCGAGGAGACGCTCGGCGAGCTGATCAAGAACTTCGCGGCCGACCCGAAGACCTGCCTGTTCGGCACGCTGTCCCTCTGGCAGGGCGTCGATGTGCCCGGCCCCAGTTGTCAGCTCGTCGTCATGGACAAGATCCCGTTCCCGCGCCCTGACGACCCTCTGATGAGCGCCCGCCAAAAGGCGGTGGAGGACGCCGGAGGCAACGGCTTCATGGCGGTCGCCGCCACCCACGCCGCGCTGCTCATGGCCCAGGGTGCCGGCCGTCTCGTACGGGCATCGGGGGACCGGGGCGTCGTCGCCGTACTGGATCAGCGGCTGGCCACGGCCCGCTACGGGAGCTATCTGAAGGCGTCACTGCCCGACTTCTGGTACACGACGGACCGTAACCAGGTCCGAAAGTCGCTTGCGGCGATCGATGCCGCGGCGCAGCAGGCGGAGGCGGCACAGCCCCAGTGATCGTGGTTGGCCTGTAGCGGGCGCCCGCTACAGGCCAACCACTGATCCCAAACCGTTGACGCCGGGGTCCGACCGCGTGGACCTCGGGACAGCACAGGGCCCCGGAACCGGCGCAGGGGTCCCGGGGCCCGGTCAGGGGGCGACACCTTCCGGGTTCGCCCGCCGCAGCCGTCACACGCGCCGCAGCACCGCCACCACCTTGCCCAGAATGGTCGCGTCGTCACCGGGGATCGGCTCGTACGCCGCGTTGTGCGGGAGCAGCCAGACGTGGCCGTCCTCGCGCTTGAAGCGCTTGACGGTGGCCTCTCCGTCGAGCATCGCGGCCACGATGTCACCGTTCTCGGCGACCGGCTGGCGACGGACGGTGACCCAGTCACCGTCGCAGATCGCGGCCTCGATCATGGAGTCGCCGACGACCTTCAGCACGAACAGCTCACCGTCGCCGACGAGCTGACGGGGGAGGGGGAAGACGTCCTCGACCGACTCCTCCGCGAGGATCGGGCCACCGGCGGCGATACGGCCGACCAGCGGGACGTACGACGCGGCGGGCTTGCCGGCGGTGTCCGTGGGCTGCACGGAGGCGGCCTGGTCGGAGCCGCGTACCTCATATGCGCGCGGGCGGTGCGGGTCGCGGCGGAGGAAGCCCTTGCGCTCCAGTGCCATGAGCTGGTGCGCGACCGAGGACGTGCTGGACAGGCCGACCGCCTGGCCGATCTCCCGCATCGACGGTGGGTAGCCGCGCCGCTGCACGGAATCCCTGATGACCTCGATCACGCGGCGTTGCCGGTCGGTGAGCCCTGAGCTGTCCGCCCGGATGCCGGGAGGTCGACCCGGCAGGGAACGCTTGTGTCCCTCGGGATTCACGGCTTCGTTCATCGCATGCACCGGCTCGAGTCGGCTCTGGGAGCGGTCCTGGGCAGTGATGGTGGCACTGTCTGCGGTGGTGGTCACGTCGGCCCCTCTCGATGGTCTCCCTGCTGCACAACGGTAGTTGCTTTCGAAAGGTTGCGCCAAACACACGTTCGAGTGAAAAATCGCGGATCGGCTTACGTGATCGCGTGTCGGGGTGTATGGCTGACGACCTGACCGGCGGGCAAAAGGGCCCATTGTTGTACTCTTCACCGCCGGGGCGTGACCTCGTGGGTCGTTGCCCCAGTCTGCCATCAGGGATCAGTTCAACCAGGAACCGACCCTCATCTGCGCGGGAGTCCCACGCCCCCTCCGCGCGGCGCTCACGGTATCTCCGTATGTGCCGCAGCGATACGGCTGTGCAGCCACGAGTGTGGAGCGCAGGCGCGGTCCAGGGTACGTGCCCGTGCTCCATGCGACACGCGCGCATGGCCTGGATGTATGAGCCAATCCCCACATCTAGTGGTTGGATTGCGGCAGCAGCCCAGAAGTTGTGGTCCCCCGGGTCTTCGGACGCTCGGAGATCGCCTATGCTTGGGGCTGCTTCGCGGGGCCCATGAGGCCAGGCGAGGCTATTGAGTCTGCTGTGAGGAGGGTTGGGAGTTATGCACTGCCCCTTCTGCAGGCACCCCGACAGTCGTGTCGTCGACAGCCGTACGACCGACGACGGCACATCGATCCGCAGGCGCCGCCAGTGTCCTGAGTGCTCCCGTCGTTTCACGACCGTGGAGACATGCTCGCTGATGGTGATCAAGCGGTCCGGAGTCACCGAGCCGTTCAGCCGTACCAAGGTCATCAACGGCGTGCGCAAGGCATGCCAGGGACGACCTGTCACCGAGGACGCGCTCGCCCAGCTCGGCCAACGGGTCGAGGAGGCGGTGCGGGCCACCGGAAGCGCCGAGCTGACCACCCACGACGTGGGGCTGGCCATACTCGGCCCGTTGCAGGAACTCGACCTCGTCGCCTATCTGCGATTCGCCTCCGTCTACCGGGCGTTCGACTCGCTCGAGGACTTCGAGGCCGCGATCGCGGAACTGAGGGAGGCGACGGGACGCGCCGCGGACGACGACGACCGCGAGGGCGATGTGGACGCAGGCACGGGGGGCCAGGAAGACAAGCGCGGGGCCGGGGGGACTGCACAGGTCCCGGTGCCCGCCAACGCCGCCGACTGAGGGCGAGCCGGACCCGGTGGTCAGACCCGGATCCGGTCGAGAGGGCGGCGACAGAAGACCTGCTGCGGGTGGCGATCAGAGGGTGCCCGCAGCACCAGACAGAACACGTGCCACGGGGAACATCGGGGCACTTCAGGGCGTTTTAGCCCGTACAGGGAGGCGGCATGACAGAGACGGCGAGCGGTCCGGCACGGAGTTCCCGCGCCAAGGGCAGCAAGGCGGCCAAGGGACTGCGTATCGAGCGCGTCCACACCACCCCCGGCGTGCACCCGTACGACGAGGTGGCCTGGGAGCGCCGTGACGTCGTCATGACCAACTGGCGCGACGGCTCGGTCAACTTCGAGCAGCGCGGCGTCGAGTTCCCCGACTTCTGGTCGGTGAACGCGGTCAACATCGTCACCAGCAAGTACTTCCGCGGTGCCGTCGGCACCCCGCAGCGCGAGGTGAGCCTGAAGCAGCTCATCGACCGCATCGTGAAGACGTATCGGAAGGCCGGCGAGGACAACAAGTACTTCGCCTCGCCCGCCGACGCCGAGATCTTCGAGCACGAGCTGGCCTACGCCCTCCTGCACCAGATCTTCAGCTTCAACAGCCCCGTCTGGTTCAACGTCGGTACGCCTCAGCCGCAGCAGGTCTCCGCCTGCTTCATCCTGGCCGTCGACGACTCCATGGAGTCGATCCTCGACTGGTACAAGGAAGAGGGCATGATCTTCAAGGGCGGCTCCGGTGCCGGCCTGAACCTCTCCCGCATCCGCTCCTCCAAGGAGCTGCTGTCCTCCGGCGGCAACGCCTCCGGTCCGGTCTCCTTCATGCGTGGCGCCGACGCCTCCGCAGGAACGATCAAGTCGGGCGGTGCCACGCGTCGCGCCGCCAAGATGGTCATCCTCGACGTCGACCACCCCGACATCGAGGACTTCATCGAGACCAAGGTGAAGGAAGAGGAGAAGATCCGCGCGCTGCGCGACGCGGGCTTCGACATGGATCTGGGCGGCGACGACATCACGTCCGTCCAGTACCAGAACGCCAACAACTCGGTCCGTGTGAACGACGAGTTCATGAAGGCGGTCGAGGCGGGCGGCAAGTTCGGCCTCCGCGCGCGGATGACCGGCGAGGTCATCGAAGAGGTCGACGCCAAGGCCCTGTTCCGCAAGATGGCCGAGGCCGCCTGGGCCTGCGCCGACCCCGGCATCCAGTACGACGACACCATCAACCACTGGCACACCTGCCCGGAGTCCGGCCGTATCAACGGCTCGAACCCCTGCAGCGAGTACATGCACCTGGACAACACGTCCTGCAACCTGGCCTCGCTGAACCTGATGAAGTTCCTGAAGGACGACGGCAAGGGCAACCAGTCCTTCGACGTCGAGCGCTTCTCCAAGATCGTCGAGCTCGTCATCACCGCGATGGACATCTCCATCTGCTTCGCGGACTTCCCGACGCAGAAGATCGGTGAGAACACGCGCGCGTTCCGTCAGCTCGGCATCGGCTACGCCAACCTCGGTGCCCTGCTGATGGCGACCGGCCACGCGTACGACTCCGACGGCGGCCGCGCCCTCGCCGGTGCCATCACCTCCCTGATGACCGGCACGTCGTACAAGCGCTCCGCCGAACTCGCCGCGGTCGTCGGCCCGTACGACGGTTACGCGCGCAACGCGCAGCCGCACCTGCGCGTCATGAAGCAGCACGCCGACGCCAACGGCAAGGCCGTCCGCATGGACGACCTCGACACTCCGATCTGGGCCGCCGCCACGGAGGCCTGGCAGGACGTGCTGCGCATCGGTGAGAAGAACGGTTTCCGTAACTCCCAGGCGTCCGTCATCGCCCCGACCGGCACCATCGGTCTGGCGATGTCCTGCGACACCACGGGCCTGGAGCCCGACCTCGCGCTGGTCAAGTTCAAGAAGCTGGTCGGCGGCGGTTCGATGCAGATCGTCAACGGCACCGTTCCGCAGGCCCTGCGCCGCCTGGGCTACCAGGAGGAGCAGGTCGAGGCGATCGTCGCCCACATCGCCGAACACGGCAATGTCGTCGACGCCCCCGGCCTCAAGCACGAGCACTACGAGGTGTTCGACTGCGCCATGGGCGAGCGCTCCATCTCGGCGATGGGCCACGTCCGTATGATGGCCGCGATTCAGCCCTGGATCTCCGGCGCGCTCTCCAAGACGGTCAACATGCCTGAGTCGGCGACCGTCGAAGAGGTCGAGGAGATCTACTTCGAGGCCTGGAAGCTGGGCGTCAAGGCGCTCGCCATCTACCGCGACAACTGCAAGGTCGGCCAGCCGCTCTCCGCGAAGACCAAGGAGAAGGAGAAGGCCGAGATCACGGAGAAGGCCGAGGCCACCATCCGTGAGACGGTCGAGAAGGTCGTCGAGTACCGCCCGGTCCGCAAGCGCCTCCCCAAGGGTCGTCCCGGCATCACGACGTCCTTCACGGTCGGCGGCGCCGAGGGCTACATGACCGCCAACTCCTACCCGGACGACGGTCTTGGCGAGGTCTTCCTGAAGATGTCCAAGCAGGGCTCGACCCTCGCGGGCATGATGGACGCCTTCTCCATCGCGGTCTCCGTCGGCCTCCAGTACGGCGTGCCGTTGGAGACGTACGTCTCGAAGTTCACCAACATGCGCTTCGAGCCGGCCGGCATGACGGACGACCCGGACGTGCGGATGGCGCAGTCGATCGTCGACTACATCTTCCGCCGCCTGGCGCTGGACTTCCTGCCCTTCGAAACGCGTTCCGCGCTCGGCATCCACTCAGCCGAGGAGCGTCAGCGTCACCTGGAGACGGGCTCCTACGAGCCCAACGAGGACGAGGTGGACGTCGAGGGCCTGGCCCAGTCGGCCCCGCGCGCACAGGAGCTCAAGGCCGTCTCCACTCCGAAGTCCGACGCCGGGGCGGCGGCGAAGGCCGCGCCGCAGCAGGCCCACACCAGCGCCGAGCTGGTGGAGATGCAGTTGGGCATCCAGGCCGACGCCCCGCTGTGCTTCTCGTGCGGCACCAAGATGCAGCGGGCCGGCTCCTGCTACATCTGCGAGGGCTGTGGCTCGACCAGCGGTTGTAGCTGAAGCTGAGCGGAATTGCGTCAGCTGCAACATCCGCCGTAGCTCGCACATTTAGCTGACCATTAGCTGATCAGCAGTTTACGAAGGGGATCGACCGAGCGTCGATCCCCTTCGTCATGCTAGTGACCAGCGTGGCCTAAGCGATTCAAGGGTGGGTGGATCTTCGAGGCAATGTTGGACGGCTGGGTCGTCCAACAGCGAGCTCGGTTCCTGGATGAGGACGACATGATCAAGCCGCGCGGGCGGCTGGTTCGCCGTTTCGCTCTGCACGAATGGAACAAAAACACTCACTCCAGTGTGTACGAGGGAAAACCAGAACGGGGACCGCAGACTATGACGTCTGCGGCGCCAGGAAGCCTGCGGCTTGGACTCCCTGATCTGCGACGCAACCCGAAAGTTCCTGACTTTGGGCGCTACGGAGCGATATTTGTTCGTTGCGCGATCGTCGATGTCCTGGATCATTACCTGGAAGAGATCCGGCCGGCTTTCTCGCCGGGGAAGCGCCCAGTGTTGTGGGTGGCTGAGAGGCGTGGGCGGCTGTCGCTGCGTCGCCTAGATGAAGCCCTCGAAACGGCCCGCGAAATAGCAGGCCTGCCAGACGAGCTCGAACTGGCTACCCGGAACGCGTTGTGCAGGACCAAGTCGGCCATGAATACGCGTCCACCACTGTCATCTGCTCCGGAGTCTCCGACGAATACCGGAACCGTCTGGTGCTGCGGTCGCTAATTCAACCTCAGTCGTAGGACGCGTGGTCCACGATGACACGCGATGGCTCTCCCCGGTCATCTGGCGGGGATGCCGATCAGTCCCACAACCGCGGCGAAGAGACTTGCTGCCCACGGCATCGATATCCGCTCGGTCTCGGCAGTCGTTGTTATCGGGGCCTTCTGTTGTCCGGGTCCCCGAGTGAAAAGGCTTCCCTTCACTGGTTGTGGCGTGGCCCCCGCACTCCACCACCGCGCAATCGCCGGCGGCGATAAAGCGCTGTGCGGTGTTCGTGTATGTATCCGCAAACTGGGCCAGCAGGGGGCGAAAGAGCTCGTTCAGGGCGACCTGTTTGCCCTCGTAAGTCCCGGACCATTTCGTCGCGCCGGTGATCGTCCAGCAGAAGTCGTCGGCGAGGCTCTCGGCCAGGGGGCGGCCGTTCCCTGGCCGAGAGCCCGGCGAAGATGCGCTGCATCAGTCGCGTGTTCTCGGCTTCGCCCATGACATCTCCGTCGCTCGGTGCTTTGGAGACCCGAATCGCCATTCAACAGGCTGGGCGCCGGCGCGGTGAACGTTCGTTGGGACGAGCCAGGCGGGGGCCCGGGTGACGGATGCGGGCGCCGTCTGAAGGTTCGGGCCGTCCGCCGGATGCCGTCGAGTAGCTCGGCTACCGCCCGGGCCCCCGGCCACGGCGACGCAGAGCGTGAACTGGCAGGAATACCACAGACCTTGAAGGGCTCTGACTGCAGGTTCCGCGAGAGAGGGGCGCCGACCATGTGTCGGCGCCCCTCTTTGTCGTACGTCCCCTCACGCGCGGGGCGTCTCCACGCGTGTGCGTGCGGCTCTCAGGGTCGGCGAGTGCGGCCCATGGTTGCCGTGAACGTCTCCGGGTCTTCCTCGAAACCGAGGACGCCGGGACGGAACTCCCACGGGCCCGACCCCTCGCGGACGAACTCCGCGACCGTCGCCGCCGTCGACCCGAGGACGCCGCCGAAGTCGTCCTCGGCCATGACGGTGTAGCCCTCGCGGATGCGCAGGGCCGGTTTGATGACGCTGACGAAGGTGCGCTGCGCGGGGCGCTGCTGGATCACGACGCCGACCATCACGCGCGCGTACCGGCTGTCGAGCCGGTCGAGCTCCACGGTCAGCACCTCGTCCCAGCCGAAGCCCTTGCCGTCCTTGCTGTCCCGGTTGAGATAGATGGTGCCGTCGGGCGAGCGGCTGTCGAAGTGCACCACGTAGGCGGGATCCCCGTAGGGATCGCTCGCCGGATATGTCGCGGCCACTATGTCCAGATCGGTGGGTGGCTGTCCGGCCGCACTCGGGTCCCACTTGAGTGAGATCTCGATCTTCCCGAGCCCCTTGTTGATGGCGTTCACCAGGCTTCCCCTTCCCCGTAACGCGTTTGCCCTCAGCCCGAACTGCCTCGTGGACAAGGCCGGTTGTCCATCCTGCCACGCATGTGGGAGCGCGCGCCGGGCAGCTCTCTCGCCGAGCGTGACCGACGCCACGCTGAGTGGCCTTACCATGGCGCGGTGCTGGTCAAGTGGATTCGCTGCACCGTGGTGGACCGCCGCGGCTTCGAGCGGGGGCAGCGAAAATGGGCGGGGCTTCTGGGGGAGCCGGGATTTCGGGGGCAGGGTGGTGGGTGGAGCCGGGGACGGCAGGGGGTGGCGCACATCTTCTCGTTCTGGGAGAGCCGTTCCTTCTACGACTCCTTCATGGCCCGCTCCCACGACAGGCTGGCGGCGGCCCAGTCGGGCACCTTCAAGGACATACAGGTCAAACTGTTCGACTACCGCTTCGACGTGAAGACCGGCTTCGAGCCGCGCTTCACCGACGCGGACCTCGTCCGGGTGGCCCACTGTCGTGTCCACGAGGAGCGCGCCGAGCACTTCACGCTCATGCAGGAGAAGGTCTGGAACCCCGCCATGGCCGGCTCCCCGGGCATGGTCCGCGGTCTGTTCGGCGAGGCACCGGGTCATGAGTTCCTGGTGCTGTCGATGTGGCGCTCGGCCGCGGAGCACGGCAAGTACCGCACCGAGCGCGTGGAGCGACTGGCGCTGCGGGCTCAGACGGAGGCGGACATCGCGGCCCTCACGGGTGACATCGTGGAGCTCGAGTCGACCTGGACGGTTTGAATTCCGGACCCGTTACGCGTGCGCCTGAATGCGGCTGCTGGTGCAGGAAATGTGTGACCTACGCCGTATGGAGCCCGTACGAGTGCTCGATCGGCCGCCGGTCGATCTAGGGTTTTGGCATGGCACGACCACGGCGCATCGTCCTTGTCCGACACGGGGAGTCAACGGGCAATGTTGATGACACCGTCTATGAGCGTGAGCCCGACCACGCGCTGGCTCTGACCGAGCGGGGCTGGCGGCAGGCCGAGGAGACGGGCAAACGACTGCGGGAGGTCTTCGGCCGCGAGCGCGTCAGCGTGTACGTCTCGCCCTACCGCCGTACGCACGAGACACTGCGCGCCTTCCACCTGGACCCCGGGCTCATACGGGTGCGGGAGGAGCCCCGGCTGCGGGAACAGGACTGGGGGAACTGGCAGGACCGCGACGACGTACGCCTCCAGAAGTCCTATCGGGACGCCTACGGCCACTTCTTCTACCGTTTCGCCCAGGGCGAGTCCGGCGCCGACGTGTACGACCGGGTCGGTGGCTTCCTGGAGAGCCTGTTCCGCAGCTTCGAGGCGCCCGATCACCCGCCGAACGTGCTGCTGGTGACCCATGGGCTGGCGATGCGGCTGTTCTGCATGCGCTGGTTCCACTGGACGGTCGCGGAATTCGAGTCGCTGTCGAATCCGGGGAACGCGGAGATGCGGATGCTCGTTCTCGGGGACGACGGCAAGTACACGTTGAACCGGCCGTTCGAACGCTGGCGTGATCCGGAACCGTACGGGATCACCGGATAGAGTGGCAGGGCGATGACCGCTGACTTCTCTCCCGAAGGGCGCCTGGACCGCGCCCTTGCCAGCCTGCGCGGACTCGCGGTGGGGGATGCGCTGGGCTCGCAGTTCTTCGTGCCGGTGAACTACCCGCTGCTCAAGCGGCGCGAGCTGCCGTCCGGCTCCTGGCAGTGGACCGACGACACGGAGATGGCCTGCTCCGTGGTCGCCGTCCTGGCCGCCCACCACCGCATCGACCAGGACGCCCTGGCCCGCTCCTTCGCCGAGCATCACGACTTCGACCGGGGCTACGGCCCCGCGGTCAACCGGCTGCTGCGCCTGGTCAGGGAGGGCGGGGACTGGCGTGAGCTGTCGGCTGCGCTCTTCAACGGCCAGGGATCCTGGGGCAACGGCGCCGCGATGCGGATCGCGCCGCTGGGCGCCTGGTACGCGGACGACCCCGAGCAGGCGACCCACCAGGCCGAGATCTCGGCCTATCCCACGCATCAGCACCGCGAGGCCGTGGTCGGCGCCATGGCCGTCGCCGCGGCTGCCGCGCTGGCCGGTGCCCCCGGCGGTCCGCCCAGCCCGGAGTCCCTTCTCGACGACGTCATCGCTCTGGTTCCGAAGAGCGCGGTCGGGGCGGGCCTGCGGCGCGCCCGGGACATGCTCGACTACGGCGATGCCGGCACCGTCGCGGCCGTCCTGGGCTGCGGGCGGCGTACGACGGCCCACGACACCGTGCCTTTCACGCTCTGGTCGGCCGCACGGTCCCTGGGCGACTACGAGCAGGCCTTCTGGACGACCGCGCAGGTCGGCGGTGACGTCGACACCACCTGCGCCATCGTGGGCGGCGTGATCGGCTCCGGGAAGGCCGGGGCGGCGCCGGCCGAGTGGTTGGAGCGGACCGAGGCGCTCCCGGAGTGGGCGCCGACGCCGACGTAGCCCGCTTCTGCCCAACCTGGCGCCCCTCGATAACTTTCTGTGCATGCCGGGAACTCTGCGTGACCGGCAGTCCGTTGTCGTGTCAGTTGCTATGCGGCCTCGGGGGCCGTATGCACCGGTGACGCACGAGGGGTGCAGGGGGCTGAACCATGGGACTCATGTCGGTGCTGGGCGGGGTGCTGCTGGTAGCGGCGGCTGCGGTGCTCGGTGGGCTCGGGCTTCCCCGGGCCGTCGGGGCCGGCCCGGGGACGGTCGCCGTGCGGGTGGTGCGGATGGCCGGTTCGTCGTCCTCGCCGTCGGTCCCCCGGACGCGATCCAGCCACCCGCGGCCCTGTGCGGGCCCGGCCGGGTCAGCCGGCCATCGGCCCCGCCGTACCGGAGAGGGCTTCAAGATCGCCCGTCGAGATGCCCTGGGTGAGCACTTCATGGCCCCACCGGCAGGGAAGCTGACCCGTCTGGGCGAACTCCGCCTTCTGCTGGGCCGAGCCCTCCGCCATGAACTGCGGCAGTTGTTTCTCCGCCTCGTCCTTGCTGGCTGTGCCGAACACCGTCGTGAGGATGGACAGTCCGAGCGAACCGCCAACCTGCTGCGTGGCATTCATCTTGAATGTGCGGGAGCGCGATGTTCACAGTCGTCGCGTCCGGTGGCGCTCCAACGCGCGTTATCAGGTTCCGAATTCGGGCCGCGACGTGATGGCGGGGGCTGCCCGGCCAGAGGGCACCGCACGGCGTCCGTAGGGCCGACGTCCCGTGGCGGGCGGGGCGGTCGGTTACGGACGCCGCGAAAGGGGGACGCGCGGAGCTTACGCGGCCGGGGCGCCGCCGCCCGAGCCGCTGAGGGCTTCCAAGTCGCTCTTGCGGACCCGTACGACGACCGTAGCGACGACGAATGCGAGGACGGCCATGGCGGCGGCCGGGATGAAGGCCGTGGAGATCCCCTGGGCGAGGACTTCGTGGCTCCACGGGGCAGGCAGCTGTTGGGTCTTGGCGAACGCGGCCTTCTGCTCCGGCGTGGCCTGGGCCATGAACGATGCGACTTGCTTGGTCGCCTCGTCGCGGCTGGCCGAGCCGAAGACGGTGGTGAGGATGGACAGACCGAGTGCACCGCCCACCTGCTGTGTCGTGTTGAGAAGGGCGGAGGCCGCCCCCGCCTCGCGCGGGGCGACGCCGGATACGGCGGTCACGGTGAGGGTGACGAAGTTGAGTCCCATGCCGAAGCCGAAGACCAGCATCGGGCCGAGCACCCCGCCGACATAGGAGCTGCCCGAGTCGACCAAGGACTGCCAGGCCAGGCCGATGGCGACGAGGGTGGTTCCGGTCATCAGGAACGGCTTGGGGCCGAGCGCCGGCAGCAGTCGCTGCGATATCCCCGCGCCCACCGCGATGACCACGGTGACAGGCAGGAAGGCCAGGCCGGCGCGGATGGGGGAGTAGCCCAGCACGTTCTGGACGAACAGCACGATGTAGAAGAACATGCCGAACATCGCCGCCGCGAGGCTGATCATGATCACGTACGTGCCCGAGCGGTTGCGGTCGGCGAACATCCGCAGGGGTGTGATCGGTTCCTTGGCGCGGCTTTCGACGAACATGAAGGCGACGAGCAGCACCACGGCCGCGCCGAACGCGCCGAGCGTCAGCGAGTCCCGCCAGCCGTCGGACGCCGCCCTGATGAACCCATAGACCAGCGCGACCATGCCGAGTGTCGAGGTGAGCGCGCCGGTCAGGTCGAAGCGGCCGGGGTGGCGCTCGGACTCGTTGATGTAGCGCGGTGCGAGTGCCGCGATGAGGATGCCGATGGGTACGTTGACGAAGAGCACCCAGCGCCAGTCGAGCCAGTCGGTGAGCAGTCCGCCGGCCAGGAGTCCGATGGCGCCGCCGCCCGCGGAGACGGCCGCGAAGATGCCGAATGCGCGGTTGCGCTCGGGGCCTTCGGGAAACGTCGTGGTGATGAGCGCGAGCGAGGTGGGTGATGCGATCGCGCCGCCCATTCCCTGCAGCACTCGTGCGGCCAGCAACTGCCAGGGTTCCTGGGCGAGTCCGCCGAGCAGCGAGGCGAAGGTGAACAGCAGGATGCCGGCGATGAAGACCCTGCGGCGCCCGAGGATGTCCCCGGCTCGCCCGCCGAGCAGCAGCAGGCCGCCGAAGGTGAGGGTGTAGGCGCTGACCACCCACGTCAGGTTGGTCGTGGAGAAGTTCAGCGTGGTCTGGATGTCGGGCAGGGCAATGTTGACGATGGTGGCATCGAGCACCACCATCAGCTGGCACGCGGCGATGACCGTGAGCGCGATGCCCGGGCGTGCCGGGCGTGAGGCCGGACCCGGTGGCGCGGGCACGGGTGACTGCGTCTGTATCTGATCGTGCGTCACAGGAAGGTCCCCCAGAGGCGAAGTAGTGAACGTGTGCGTTCACTAGCCAGGACGATAGCGACTCGGCCTTAGTGAACACAAGCGTTCTCTAAGGAGGTTGACCGTGAAGCGGTGCCGTGGGTTCAGAGCGTCGGTGGGCCCGGCGGCATGCAGCCGGGCCGAACAGATGTGGTGGCGGGGAGGTGATCCCGGGCAGGCGGGAGTGTCCGCCACGGGGGTACGACTTGGCTCGTCAGCCGGGGCGTCGAGGGAGTGCCGTGCGAATTCGAGTCCCCGACACAGGCCCGTGGCGGGGGCCGTGCCGGGAGAGGGAAGCTCGTGAATCAGGCGGCTGTCTGCTTGAGCCGGTAGTCGGCAGTGTCCAGCCGCGGCATCGGCATCGCGCAGGGCGTCACGGCGGGCCACTGCCGGCGGGGTGACGTTCGGGAAGCGGACCGCTTCCGGCCTGCACGGCCCACTTCGCTCGCCGCAGTGCCCGGATCACCCGGTCCAGTGTGTCGGCAGCGATCGGCCCTCGTCATCCTGTTTCACGCGAGCTGGTCCCAAGGGAAGGGCCGCACGGCTCTCGTCGTGCAGCCCCTGTCCCAAGTGGCCTCCCCCCGACGGGCGTTCAGCGCGGAAGGGCAGCAAGCCAGCGCCGGTCATGAGGTGAGGGCCGGCGGTCCAGGCGTTCTTGCAGCCGTGCCCGGGCCGCATCGCAGCGGCCCGCCGACACCAGCGCGTACAGCAGGGTCTCCTCGACGACTTCGCGCTGTGCGGCGCTGCCGCCGACGAGGCGGAGCGAGGGCAGGATGCGTTCCAGTCGCCGTGCCGCCTCGGCCCAGTTCTCCTCCACGACGTGCTCGAACGCCTCGCACAGCGGCGCAACAACCTCGCGCTGCACCTGGTCCGCGTCCAGTGCGTGCGCCTGCAGTCGCCGCAGCCCCGGCAGATCGCCCGCCGCGGTAAGCGTGACCGCGGCATGCAGGGCCGTGAACGCGGTGGCCGGATGCTCCAGGATCTCCGCGGCGACCGACTGGAGTACGTCGTCGATGGGCAGCCGGCCCTGCCAGGTGTCGGCCACCCGGGCCCGCCACAGCAGGGAACCGGAGTCCACCAGCGCCCGGATGCCGTTGACCTTCCCGGGCGCCAGTTGGGTCGCCCACCTGCGGCGCACGGCCGCGGCATCCTCCACGGCGAGTTCGTGCAGCGCGGCATGCCAGGCGAAGTGGGCCCGGTGCGTGCCGCCGCGGCCCTGGCCGCTCAGCCAAGCGTCCAGCCGTGCACGGCCCTTGTCGTGGTCGCCGCACTCGTAGTGCACATGGGCCAGGGCGTGCATGGCGTGTCCCGAGGCGGGCTCCCTCGCCAGCGCCTGCTCGGCCAGGACGCCGGCCTCGTCGTAGCGGCCCTCCTCCTGGCGTACGAAGGCCAGCAGCGAGGTGTGGAACCAGTGCCCCCGGTGCGCCGGAGCGGTCCGCTCCACCAGCCGCAGCGCGGCGCTGCCGTCGAGGTCGTACAGCCCGGAGAAGGCGATGGTCGGCACTGCGGCGGCCAGCGCCAGCCGGTCGCACGGATAGACATCCAGGTGGCGGACGAGTGCCGCGTCGCCTTCCTCGGTCGTGCCCCGGACGCGCCGGGAGACCACGTCGACGAAGGAGCGCTCTCGCTCGTCGGCCCTTTCACGTGCGCAGCGTTGGGCATCGGCGAGGGCGCGGGGTACGTCCACGTCGGCTCCGCACTCATGGCCGATCAGCGCGAGCGCGGCATGGGCGCACGCGAAGCCCGGATCCAGCGCCGCGGCCCGGCGGAACGCCTCCTGGGCCCCCAACCGCACCTTGAGCAGCCGGTCCACTCCCGAGCGGTAGGCGGCGGCCGCGGCGGAGTGGGTGCTCAGGGCGAGTCCGCCGCCGTCGGTGGGCCGTCGTACCTTGCGCCCAGCCGGAGACGAGTGATCGGCCGGGCGGGCGAGCACCGCTTCGGCCACCGCCAGGGCCTGGACGCGGATCTCCGGGATCGCGGTGGTCTCCCACAGTTCGCCGCGGCGCGGTGCGCCCAGCGTCCACAGCGCGCGTACGGTACGGCCGTCCCGGTCGCGCAGCCGCCCGTGCACGGTGGACACGCCGAGGCCCAGCGGGCCGGTCACGGCGTCACCGCGGCGCAGCAGGTTCCCCCACAGCGGATCGGTCAGGTCCGCCGGCCCCAGGCCCGGGCCCGTGCAGTCCACGACGCGGCCGACCCGGAGCTCACGGCCGTCACCGAGGCCGACCGCGAGCAGCCCGTCGGGCAGCTGCCGGGCATCGGTGATGCCTCCGCGGGCGGTCCGTAGCCGCCGGGTACGGCACATCCGTGCCACGGTCTCCGCGGTGGCCGGGGGCATGCGATGGCGGTGCACATTCCACAGCGAGCCGTCGCGGGCGAGGAAGTCGGCGCGTTCCTCGACGGACAGGGACGCCCACAACTCGGCCGTGACCGGGCGCAGTCCGTCCAGGCCCGGGCGCCAGTCGCCCTGGGTGCGCAGTGCCCGGCCGATGTGCCGGCGGATCTCGGCGCGCAGCTCCGGCAGCGGCAGTCCCAGCAGCGGCTCGGCACAGGGCGTGGCGGGCAGCGGGGCGACGGCGTGCGCCTCGGGGAGCCGGCCATTGCGGGACACCGCGTGCACCGTGCGGCCGGGACGGTCCAGCCGCAGGGCCACGTCCACAGCGGTCAGCCCCGTCCCGACCAGCAGGACGTCATCGCGACATTGCTCGTCGGCCGCGGCGTCGAGGGCACCCGGCGCCCAGGGATCGGGGATGAAGCGGTCGCTGGTGCACAGCGCGTTCGGCAGCCATGCGGAGGACGGACGTGCCGGGCCGGTGGCCAGCACCACCCCGTCCGCCTCGACGGCCGTACCGTCGGACAGTTCGAGCCGGGCCGGACCGGCGGGGCCACGGCTCCAGCGGCAGTCGGTGACCCGGACCTTCAGGCGGCGCACGGAGACGACGCCATGGGCGGCGATGATGGCGCGGCCGAGCGTGTCGGCGAGATAGGCGCCGTAGCGATGGCGTGAGACGAAGTCGGCGGCAGTGACGGTCGGCTCGCCGTGCCGGCACAGCCACCGCAGGAAGTGATCGGGGTCGTCCGGATGGCAACTCATGTTCCCGGCGGGCACGTTGAGCAGATGCCGTGGATCGCGTGTGGCGTAGGCGGTGCCGCGGCCGGCCTCCGGTGCCGGATCGATCAGAAACAGGTCCAGGGGAACCCTGCGGCGGACCGCGGTTTCGCAGAGCTGCACGGCGACCAGGGCGCCGGCCGCGCCTGCTCCTACGACGGCCACGGAATGCCGCGGGACTGATGGAGTCATGCGATGCCTCCTGTCGGCCGGTGAACCCGGCCGGGTCGGCACACACCGGCGCACCTGTCGTCCGCGCCGAATGTGACGGACGTGTGCGGCCATGCGGTGAGGGCGGTTCACGCCTACCGGAACCGCCCGTGCCGCATGGCCGGTGCGCAGTAGTTCACCATTTCGCTGAACTACTCGCAACGGTCAGGGATTTGGCCCTGCGCGCCCCTTTTGGCGGGTTTCCGGTGTGGGATCTCCTCACGCTCTGTGCATGATTCGGAAGTCACTTGAGGTCCAGGGTCGGTCAGCGAGGGGTCTCGTATGAGAAATTGGCCGAATGCGGATCACGGCAAGGACGGATTACGCGGTGCGGGCGATGGCCGAACTCGCCGCGTCCGGCGAGACACCGTTGACGGCCGAGCAGTTGTCGGACCGGCAGGACATCCCGGTGCGGTTCCTCTTCGGCATCCTGGGCGAGCTGAGACTGGCCGGTCTGGTGCACAGCGTGCGCGGCCCGCGCGGCGGATATCTGCTGGCCACGACGGCCGCGGAAATCAGCCTCGCAGACGTGATCCGAGCGGTGGACGGGTCGCTGGCCAAGGTGCGGGACCTGAGCCTGACCGGCCTTGAATACCCGGGCCCGGCAGCCGTCCTGCCGGACGTATGGCGGGCCGTGCGCACCAGTCTGCGCCAGGTGCTGGAGACCGCAACGCTCGCCGACCTCGCCCAGGGCACGCTGCCGGAGGTCGTACAGCAGCGGGCGCAGGAGTACACGGCCGACGTCCGCCACTACGGAGAGTGACAATTTTCCGCTTTCGTCTCCCTGAAGCCGTCCTGAAGCCATGCCGGGTCATTCCCGGGGCCGGGGCGAAAGAGGGTTGTTAGACGGGCTTAAGGCCGCCGGACAAGACTGCGCAATGGCGTGAATCGGCCTTCCGTGTCCCGGGAATTGCCCTAGGCGTTTTCCCAGGGCCCGTTTTTGCCTGCGGTTTTGCCCGCCCGCGGAATGAGGGCCGCTGCGGGTCGTGAATTGAGATGGCGGCCGTGGTTCTGCTGCGCGCTCGCCGGCACACGGATACAGGAGGACGGCAGATGGCGATGCTTCCCCGGGCCGGGACCGCAGCCGACGGCACAAGGGCCTGCGACACCCCTCTCGCCGTCATCGGGCTGTCCTGCCGCCTCCCCGGGGCGCCCGATCCGGAGGCCTTCTGGGAACTGCTGGCGGCCGGCCGCAGCGCGGTCACCCAGCGCCTCGGCGACCGGCTCGGCACCACCGGCGACCCCGAGGAGCGGCTGCCGCGGCACGCCGGACTGCTGGACCGGATCGACCACTTCGACGCGGACTTCTTCGGCATCTCCCCGCGGGAAGCCGCCCAGATGGACCCGCAGCAGCGGCTCGCCCTCGAACTCGGCTGGGAGGCGCTGGAGAACGCCGCACTCCTCCCACGGACCCTCGACGGCAGCGCGACGGGTGTGTTCGTCGGAGCCATCGCCGACGACTACGCCACCCTGCTCGCCAGGCGCGGCGCGTACACCCAGCACACGCTGACCGGCACCAACCGCGGGATCATCGCCAACCGGCTGTCCTACGCACTGGGGCTGCACGGACCCAGCCTCACCGTCGACACCGCCCAGGCCTCCTCGCTGACCGCCGTCCACCTCGCCCGCCGCAGCCTGCTCGCGGGGGAGTGCGACCTTGCGCTGGCCGGTGGTGTCCAGCTGATCATCGGATCCGACAGCACCGCGATGACCGCCGAGTTCGGCGCGCTCTCCCCGGACGGGCGCAGCCACACCTTCGACGCCCGGGCCAACGGCTACGTCCGGGGCGAGGGCGGCGGTTTCGTCGTACTGAAACCGCTGGCGGCGGCGCTCGCCGACGGGGACCCGATCCACTGCGTGATCCGCGGCAGCGCTCTGAACAACGACGGCGCCACCGACGCCCTGACGGTACCCAGCCCGCGAGCCCAGGAAGAGGCGATCCGGCGGGCCTGCGGCGACGCCGGAGTGGATCCGCGGGACGTGCAGTACGTGGAGTTGCACGGTACGGGCACCCGGGTCGGCGATCCCGTGGAGGCGTCCGCGCTGGGTTCCGTGTACGGGACCGACCGCAACCCCGGGTCCGCCTTGGTGGTCGGCTCGGCGAAGACCAACGTCGGCCATCTGGAAGGCGCCGCGGGCATCGTCGGGCTGATCAAGGCCACCCTGGCCATCCGTAACCGGCAACTCCCCGCCAGCCTCAACTTCGTCACACCCCACCCCGGCATTCCGCTGGACGCGCTGCATCTCCGTGTTCAGCGCGACCTCGGCCCGTGGCCGCACGAGGACCGGCCTCTGCTGGCCGGGGTGAGCTCCTTCGGCATGGGCGGCACCAACTGCCATGTGATCCTCGCCGAGCCGCCCGGTCACAGGGAGCGGAACGCGGCTCTGCCCGCCGGGGACGCGGAGGCCGCACCGCCCGTCGTGCCCTGGCTCGTGTCCGGTCGCGGCGCCGCAGCGCTGTGCGCGCAGGCCGATCGGCTGCGGGCGCACCTCGGTACCGGTCCCGCCGCCGCTCCGGCGGACATCGCCTGGTCGCTCGCCACGACGCGCACGGCCTTCGAGGATCGCGCGGTGCTCCTGGGCCGGGACACGGACGACCTGCTGAACGGCCTGCGGGCGCTTGCCGCCGGGGAGCCCGCCGCCGGGCTGGTATGCGCGGGGTCCGTCAGCGACGTGGCCCGGCTCGCGGTGCTGTTCACCGGTCAGGGCAGCCAGTACGCGCGCATGGGACGCGAACTGTACGAGGAGTTCCCCCCGTTCGCCGCGGCGTTCGACGCCGTCGGCCGACACCTCGACGCCCACCTCGACCGTCCGCTGCGGCGCGTCGTCTTCGCCGAACAGGGATCGGCCGACGCCGAGTTGCTGCACCTCACCCGTTACACACAGGCCGCCCTGTTCGCCGTGGAGACCGCGCTCTACCGCCTCTTCGAGTACTGGGGCGTGCGCGCCGACACGCTCATCGGCCACTCCGTCGGCGAGATCACCGCTGCCCATGCGGCCGGCGTGCTGTCCCTGGAGGATGCCTGCGCCCTGGTCGCCGCGCGTGGCCGGCTCATGCAGCAACTGCCGCCCGGCGGGGCAATGGTGGCCGTCGAGGCCAGGGAGGACGAGGTCCTGGCGTCGCTCGCCGGCACGGACGGCCGCGTCGGTATCGCCGCCGTGAACGGCCCCCGCTCCGTCGTCGTGTCCGGCGTGGCGGACACGGCCCTGGAACTGGCTGAGCGGTGGCGGTCCGAGGGACGAAAGGTGAAACGGCTGCGCGTCAGCCACGCCTTCCACTCCTCGCTGATGGAGCCGATGCTGGCCGAGTTCACCGAGGTCGCCGCCGGGCTGTCGTACGCTCCGGCGCGCATCCCCGTCGTCTCCAACCTGGACGGCCGCCCGGCCCAGTCGCAGGACCTGGGCACACCCGAGTACTGGGCCCGGCACGCCCGGCAGGCCGTGCGGTTCCTCGACGGCATCCGCACCCTGCACGCCGATGGAACCACCGCCTACCTCGAACTCGGCCCCGGCGGTGTGCTGACCGGCATGGCGGAGGACTGCCTCGACACCGTCGCCGACGCCCCCGTACTCGTGTCGACCCTGCACTCCGGGCGGCCGGAACCGGAAGCGGTGCTCACCGCCCTGGCCCGGCTCCACGTCCACGGCAGCCCCGTCGCCTGGGACGCGGTCCTCGCCCCGCACCGGCCACGACGCGTGGACCTGCCCACGTACGCCTTCCAACGACGGCGCCACTGGCCCGAGCCGGCCGATGCACCCGCCGACGCCCCGATGCCGCTTGCGGACGCCCCCGCCCCAGCGTCCGAAGACCCCTCCGACGACCGCACGCCGTCCTGGGCGGACCGGCTGGTGGCGCTGGCCGAAGACGAACGGGAGCGGGCCCTGCTGGACCTGGTCCGCACGCAGGTGGCCCTCGTCCTCGGGCATGTGACCCCCGACGCGGTGGACGGCGACCGGGCCTTCAAGGACCTCGGCCTCGACTCGTCGCTCGCCGTCGAACTCCGCAACCGACTGTCGGCCACGACCGGGCTGCGTCTGCCCACGGGCCTCACCTTCAACCACCCGACACCCGCCGCGCTGGTCCGGTATCTACTGGCCGAACTGACGAAGACGGCCACCCCGCCGACCCTGGTGGCACCGGCCACCACGGCGGACGACGAGCCGATCGCCATCGTCGGCATGGCCTGCCGCTTCCCGGGTGGCGCCGACTCGCCCGAACAGTTGTGGCGGCTCGTGCACGAGGAACGGGACGCCATCGGGCCCTTTCCGGCCAACCGTGGCTGGGACATCGACACCCTCTACGACCCCTCGCCCGAGACGAACGGCACCAGCTACGTCCGCCAGGGCGGATTCCTGTACGACGCCGACGAGTTCGACCCGGCCTTCTTCGGCATCAGCCCACGCGAGGCGCTGGCCATGGACCCGCAGCAGCGACTGCTGCTGGAGGTCGCCTGGGAGGCTCTCGAACGGGGAGGCATCGACCCACTCACCCTGCGCGGCGCACCGGCCGGCGTCTTCGTGGGCGCCACCGCCCAGGACTACGGGCCACCGCTGCACAAGGCTCCCGAAGGGCTCGGCGGCCACCTCCTGACAGGCGGCACGCCGAGTGTCGCCTCCGGCCGGGTGGCGTACACCCTCGGCCTGGAGGGCCCCGCGGTGACCGTGGACACCGCCTGCTCGTCGTCGCTCGTCGCCCTGCACCTGGCCATCCAGGCACTGCGGCAGGGCGACTGCTCGACGGCCCTGGCGGGAGGCGCCGCGGTCATGGCGGGACCCGGCATGTTCGTGGAGTTCAGCCGCCAGCGCGGGCTCGCCCGCGACGGCCGGTGCAAGGCGTTCGCGGCGTCCGCCGACGGCACCGCATGGGCCGAGGGCGCCGGCATGGTCGTACTGGAACGGCTTGCGGACGCGCGCCGCGACGGCCATCAGGTGCTCGCCGTGCTGCGCGGCTCGGCGATCAACCAGGACGGAGCCAGCAACGGGCTCGCGGCCCCCAACGGCCCGTCGCAGGAACGGCTGATCCGGCAGGCACTGGCCAACGCCAGGCTGCGCGCCGACCAGATCGACGTCGTCGAGGCACACGGCACCGGGACAACGCTCGGCGACCCCATCGAGGCCGAGGCCGTCATCGCCACCTACGGGCAGCACCGCCCCACCGGCCAGCCCGTATGGCTCGGTTCGCTGAAGTCCAACATCGGGCACGCGCAGGCCGCGGCGGGCGTCGGCGGCGTCATCAAGATGGTGATGGCCCTGCGACACGGACAACTGCCGAAGACCCTGCACGTCGACGAGCCCAGTCCGCACGTCGACTGGTCCGCCGGCGCAGTGTCGCTGCTCACCGCGGCCAGGCCCTGGCCGCGCTGTGCCGACGGACCACGCCGGGCGGCGGTGTCGTCGTTCGGCATCAGCGGCACCAACGCACACGTGATCATCGAGGAGGCGCCGGCCGCACCCACGAGCGCTGTCGCCGACGAGAGCCGCCCCGCCGCCCCCGTCGTGCCCTGGCTCGTCTCCGCCAAGACAGGTCAGGCCCTGCAGGACCAGGCCCGGCGGCTCGTTGAACTCGTGGCGGCCGCCCCGGACCTGGACGCCCACGACATCGGCCGCTCGCTGCTCACCAGCCGCGCCACGTTCGGCCACCGAGCCGTGCTCCTCGGCGGCGACCGGGAAGGCCGCATCGAGGGCCTGCGCGCGTTGTCCGAGGGCTCGGCCGCGCCACAACTGGTGCGCGGCGTGGCGGGCGACCCGGGCCGGACCGTGTTCGTCTTCCCGGGCCAGGGCTCGCAGTGGGCCGGTATGGCGCTCGACCTGCTGGCCACGGCCCCCGTCTTCCGGGAGCGGATGGACGCCTGCGCCGAGGCCCTGGCGCCGCACGTGGACTGGCAGCTCACCGATGTGCTCCGGGGAGCCGAGGGCGCGCCGACGCTGGACCGGGTCGACGTGGTCCAGCCCGCCCTGTTCGCGGTGATGGTGTCGCTCGCCGAACTGTGGCGCTCCTTCGGTGTCCACCCGGACGCGGTGGTCGGGCACTCCCAGGGAGAGATCGCCGCCGCCGCCGTCTCCGGCGCGCTGTCCCTGGAGGATGCCGCGGCCGTCGTCGCTCTGCGCAGCCGCGCCCTCGTCGCGCTGGCCGGCACCGGGGGCATGGCCTCCCTCGCGCTCCCGGCAGAGCGGGTGGCGCCGCTGCTGGAACGGTGGCGGGGCCGTCTCGACATCGCCACGATCAACGGCCCGGCCTCCACCGTCGTCTCCGGCGACCCCGACGCCATCGACGAGATCGTCGCCATATGCACGGCCGACGGCACACGGGCCCGCAGAATCCCCGTCGACTACGCCTCGCACAGCGCCCATGTGGAGTCCCTCCACGCGCACCTCCTGGACGTCCTGTCGGGCATCAGCCCCCGGCCCACCGCCGTCGCCTTCTACTCCACCGTCACCGCCGCCCCGATCGACACTGCCGAACTGACCGCCGAGTACTGGTATCGCAACCTGCGCCGGACCGTGCGCTTCGAAGAGACCACCCGCGCCCTGCTCGCCGCCGGACACCGCACCTTCATCGAGACCAGCCCGCACCCGGTGCTGACGATGGCGGTCCAGGAGACGCTCGACGACGCCGGGGCCCAGGGCGCCGCCGCCATCGGATCACTGCGCCGCGGCGAAGGCGGCTGGACCCGGTTTGCCGCCTCCCTGGCCGAGGCCCACGTACGGGGCACGACCGTCGACTGGCGGCCCCTCCTCACCGGCGACGGCAACCGCCCGGTCGACCTGCCCACCTACCCCTTCCAGCGCGAGCGCCACTGGCTGCCGTCCGGCGGCGTGGCGACGGACGCCGCCGGCCTCGGACTCGGCGACGCCGGCCATCCCCTCCTCGGCGCCGAGGTCGCCCTCGCCGACGACGACCGGCTGGTGCTGACAGGCCGGGTGTCACTGCAGACCCACCCGTGGCTGGCCGACCACGCCGTCCACGGCACCGCCCTGCTGCCCGGCGCCGCCTTCGTCGAACTGGTGCTGCACGCGGCCGGCCGCACCGGCTGCCATCGCATCGACGACCTCACTCTCGAGGCACCCCTCGTCCTGACCGAACGGACAGCGGTGTGCCTCCAGCTGACGGTGGCCCCGCCGGACGAGAACGGCCGCCGACGCGTCAGCGTGCACGCCCGGCCGCAGACCGCCGACGACGAGCCCTGGACCCGCCATGCCACCGGGCTGCTCGGCACCGGCCCTGCCGCCGACCCTGGAGAGAGCCCCGGTACTCGGCCCCCGGCGGGCGCAACCCCCGTCTCAGTCTCCGAGTTGTACGACGGGCTTGCCGACCAGGGGTACGAGTACGGACCGTCCTTCCAGGGCCTGCGGGCGGCTTGGCGGCACGGTGACGACCACTACGCCGAGGTACGCCTGGACGAGGACCAGCAGGCGGACGCGGCCCGGTTCGGTATCCATCCGGCCCTGCTGGACGCGGCGCTGCACGGGCTGGCACCGGCCGGCCGGCTGGGCGTCGACGCCCAGGGGCACATCCGACTCCCGTTCTCCTGGACCGGCGTCACCCTGCACGCCACAGGAGCGACCGCGGGCCTGGTCCGTTGGTCGCGGGCCGCCGACGACACGGTCACGGCAACGATCACCGACCCGTCCGGTGCGCCCGTCCTCACCGTCGCGTCCCTCACGCTGCGCGGTGCGCCACCCGACCGGCTCATCGAGGGCGGTAGCGGCCATGAGGGCGCGCTGTATCACGTGCAGTGGATCCCGGCCCCGGCCCAGGCGGCCACGGAAACCGGAGCCACGGCGGCGGCGCCCGCGATCGCTTCCACCGTCGCTCCCGTCGCCTCGTGCGCGCCACCGGCCGGTTGGGCAGCCCTCGACGCCGAAGCGGCCGAGCGGGTGACGGGGCCGGACGGTGTGCGGCCCGAGATCCATCTCGGTGTCGACGCGCTGGCAGAGTCGGTCATGGCGGGAGGCGTGGTGCCCGACTGTGTGTTCGCATCTGTACCGGCCGCAGACGGCGCACCCGGCAGCGCCGACGCCGCCGCACGGGCCCACGCCCTCACCAGGCACGTGCTCCGGCTGATCCAGGAGTGGCTCTCCCACGAGGAGGTCGCCGACGCCCGCCTGGTCGTCCTCACCCGCGGGGCCGTGGTTGTACCCGGCTCACCGGAAGGCGGGAGCGGCGCTTGGACCGGCGCGGACGTGGCCGATGAACCCGCGTCCGCCGTATGGGGCCTGGTCCGAAGCGCCCAGTCCGAGCATCCGGGCCGTCTGGTCCTGATCGACCTCGACGACGACGAAGCCTCCACGACCGCCCTGCCCCAGGCCCTGGCCGACGGCGAACCCCAACTCGCCCTGCGCGCCGGAACCGCGCACATCCCCCGGCTGTCCCGCACCGCGCCCACCCAGGACGCCGCCGCGTCCGCGCTCGACCCGGCCGGCACCGTTCTGATCACTGGTGGCACCGGGGCCCTCGGCAGCCTGGTCGCCCGTCACCTGGTGGAGCGGCATGGCGTACGGCATCTGCTGCTCACCAGCCGCGGCGGCGCCTCGGCGCCCGGCGCCCTGGAACTGGAGGCCGAACTCCTCGCCCACGGTGCGGAGGTGACCATCGCCGCGTGCGACGCCGCCGACCGCGAGGCGCTGGCCGCACTGCTGGCCGGCATTCCCGACGAGCACCCCCTCACCGCCGTCATCCACGCCGCCGGCGTCCTCGACGACGCCACCGTGCAGTCCCTGACCCCGGACCGCCTCGACACCGTCCTGCGCCCCAAGGCCGACGCCGCGTGGAATCTGCACCACCTCACCCAGGACCACGACCTCGCCGCCTTCGTCCTGTTCTCCTCCATCACCGGAACGCTCGGCAGTCCGGGGCAGGCCAACTACGCCGCCGCGAACACCTTCCTGGACGCCCTCGCCCACCACCGCCACACACAGGGCCTGCCCGCCACCTCCCTCGCCTGGGGCCTGTGGGAGCAGACCAGCGGCATGACGGCACACATGGAGGACGGCGATCGCGCCCGCATGCTCGGCGGTGGCGTCCTGCCGATCTCCTCGGAGCGCGGCCTCGCCCTCTTCGACACGGCGCTGACCACCGGCCGACCGGCACTGGTGGCAACCCGGTTCGACCTCACCGCCGTACGCGCACAGGCCACGGCCGGCCAACTCCCGCCCGTTCTGTGCGGGTTGCTCCGTACACCCCTACGGCGGGTCGCCGCGGCAGCCCCCGAAGCAGACGCCTCCGGCCTGCCCCAACGCCTGGCTGGGCTGTCCGCGGACGAGCAGGAGGGCATGCTGCTGGACCTCGTCGGCACGCATGCGTCGGCAGTGCTGGGCCACGCAGCGAGCAACGGACTCGACGCTGACCGGGCGTTCAGGGAGCTGGGCTTCGACTCGCTCACCGCGGTGGAACTGCGCAACCGACTGACCACGGCCACCGGACTGCGGCTGCCCGCATCCCTGGTCTTCGACCACCCGACACCCCGCGGACTCGCCCGGCACCTGCGGTGCGAGCTCACCGGCGCCCGGGAGAGCGCGGCGGTACCGTCGAGCAGGGCCGGGGCGTACGACGAACCTGTCGCGATCGTCGGGATCGGCTGCCGTTACCCGGGTGGTGTGCGGTCCGCGGAGGACCTGTGGCGCCTCGTCGCCGAGGGGACCGACGCCATCGGCGACATGCCCGCGGACCGTGGCTGGAACATCGACGACCTCTACGACGCCGACCCCGCACGGGCCGGAAAGGTGTACACCCGCCACGGCGGATTCCTGCACGACGCCGGCGACTTCGACCCCGACTTCTTCGGCATGAGCCCGCGCGAGGCCCTGGCCACCGATCCGCAGCAACGGCTCCTGCTGGAGGTCTCCTGGGAGACCTTCGAATGCGCCGGAATCGACCCGGCCACCCTGCGCGGCAGCACGACCGGCGTCTTCACCGGCGTCATGTACGGCGACTACGGCGGCCGGTTGCAGCACGCACCGGAGGAACTGGAGGGCTATCTGCGCAACGGCAGCCACGCCAGCGTGGCCTCCGGCCGTATCGCCTTCACCTTCGGTCTGGAGGGACCGGCGGTGACTGTCGACACGGCGTGCTCCTCCTCCCTGGTCGCCCTGCACCTCGCGGCCCAGGCCCTGCGCAGCGGCGAGTGCGACCTCGCCCTCGCGGGCGGGGTGACGGTGATGGCCACCCCGGCCACCTTCGTGGAGTTCAGCCGCCAGCGCGGCCTCGCCCCCGACGGCCGCTGCAAGGCCTTCGCCGACTCCGCCGACGGCGTCGGGTGGGCTGAGGGGGTCGGCATGCTGCTGGTGGAGCGGTTGTCGGACGCGGAGCGCAACGGCCACCGGGTACTGGCCGTCGTGCGGGGCTCGGC
>NZ_JBNGGG010000049.1:0-94709 GCF_049974585.1 Streptomyces sp. UG1
CAACCACCACCGCGGACACACCGCGCTGAAAGGGCAACCACCCGCCAGCCGCGTCCCCAACCTCACGGGTCAGTACAGCTAGAGCACGCGGAGGTTGGCGAGCGGGATGTTCCACTCGTTCCGCTCGATGCTTCCATGGCCGTCCCGGGCCGCGGCCGGTACCGCGACCAGCATCAGCCCGGCGACGACAGCGGCCAGAACGGCGGCGACACGACGCTTCACGGTTCCTCCTCGACGACGCCCGTACCGACCACCCTGCGCCGCCCACCCGGCCCTGGCCGCCCGGACACGCCGCCCGGCCCGCGGGTTCAGCCGCTCGGTGGCGGCGCGGCTCAGAAGAAGTGGCTCAGAGAAGTGGCTCAGGGAAGCGGCTCAGGGATGCGGCTCAGGCGAAGTCGTACGCCACCCAGTCGGCGAGTTTGCGATAGCCGAGGCGCTGGTAGAGGGCGTTGCTCGTGGGGTTGGCCCGGTCCGCGAACAGCACGACGTCCTTGGCGCCCGCGGCCAGCGCGGCCCGGCTCACCTCCGCCGTCACGGCGCCCGCGTAGCCGTGACCGCGCAGATGGGCCGGGGTGTAGACGATGTCCACCTGGATCTGGCCGCCGATCAGCGGGTTCATGCCGGCGATGGAGACGGGGGTGCCGTCCGGGGTCTCCCAGAGGGTGTAGCGCTTGTCGGCGTAGCGCGTACCGCCCCAGGAGCCGGCGTCGATGGCGACGTCTTCCCCGACTGCCTTGGCGAACTCGCCGCACCAGAACATGACTTGGTCGAGGTCCTGCTCGCCCAGGAGCCGGGCCCGGCCCGCCGGAGGCGGCTGCGGTGGGTTGAGCGTGCCGAGGCGGTAGAGGCGGACCTGGGTGTCGCGGAGTTTCGGCGTCGCGCCGGTGTGCCGCTGCCAGGCGTCGGCGAAGGCGGTGGCGGTGTCGTGGCCGGCGCTGACGGAGCGAGGGGAGTGCCCGAGGGCGGCCAGGCGGGCGGCGAGGGCGTCGGCCTGCTCGGGGGTGAGCGGAGAGAGGCCCAGACCGCGGGGCGGCAGGTGGTAGAAGCTGCCGTGGACCTCGCCGGCTCGCTCCAGCACGCCGAACACGGGAGCCTCGGCGCCGAACGCGGCCGCCCCACGCGTGCGCACCCTCTCGGCCCACGTGAGCTGCATGACGTGCGCGCCGGGTCGCGAGCGCAGGAAGTCTCCGGCGCGGGCGAGAAAGCCGTCGACGTCTTCGGTGAGGTGCCAGTCGTCCGAGGGCATGCCTCAGCCCTTCCCCGGCGGGACCGCGCGCTCACATCAACTTTCTTGACCTGAAGCGGAGTTGAGGTTTTAGCGTCTCGCCGTTGACGCGATCACCTCCGACCGACGACAGGAAGAGACGACGATGATCCTTGTGACGGGAGCGACCGGGAACATCGGCACCGCTCTGCTGCGGGAGCTGCACCGATATGGTGCCGAACCAGTGCGAGGCCTGACCCGTGCCGTGGACCGGGCCTCCTTCCCCGAAGGGATCGAAGCCGTTGAGGGCGATCTCGCGCGGGCGGACTCTCTGAAGGCCGCGCTGGAGGGAGCGCGCTCGCTGTTCCTGCTGTGGGGCATGGGCGGGGAAGCGGAAGTCCTCACGGCCGCTCGGGACGCAGGCGTGGAGCATGTGGTGCTCGTGTCGTCGATCACGGTGCAGACGCATCCGCACCTCCCCGTGGCCGGCGAGAACCTGGCTGTCGAGCGGCTGCTCAAGGACAGCGGCATGGCCTGGACCGTCCTGCGGCCGACGCAGTTCACCTCGAACGCACTGTGGTGGGCGCAGTCGATTCGTGATCACGGCGTGGTCCGAGCGCCGTACCCGGACATCGGTCTCCCGGCCATCCACCCCGCGGACATCGCGGCCGTGGCCCGCAGGGCGCTGACCGAGCCGGGTCACCGGGGGCGGACGTACGCACTGACCGGGCCGGAGTGCGTCACGGTCCGCCGGCAGGTCGCGGCCATCGCCGCAGAGCTGGGCCGGGAGGTGCCCGTCATCGAGATCAGCCGCGAGGAAGCCCACCGGCAGATGGCCGCCGTCATGGGGGACGAGACCGCGGACACGGTCCTCGATCTGATCGGCGGGGACGTCAACGACGAGTTGCTGAAGGTGCGCGACACGGTCCCCTCGATCACCGGCTCCCCGGCCAGGTCGTTCGAGCAGTGGGCGGCGGACCACGCCGCGGCGTTCCGCTGAGGCCGCACCGAAGCCGCGCCGTCATCGCTGGTCGGCGAGCCGACGCAGGTGGGCGGCGAGCCAGCGGCGGGAGCGCCGGTTCATCTCCGCATAGCCGGCGCCCCACATGGCCGTATATCCCGGATGCCCGGCCGCCGCGCTCGCGCGGATGTCCTCCAGGGCGATGTCGAGGAAGCCCAGCAGCAGCTCGACCACCCGCTCCCGCTCGCCGGACGTCAGACCGTGCACAGCGGCGAAGCGGTGAAAACGACCGAAGAGATCGCTGTCGGCCCGGGCATCGGCGATGTCCGACGGGTCCCGCAGCGGCACCCAGTGCCGGACAGCGACCGCGATGTCGAAGAGCCGGTCCGCGGGCACGGCCAAGTCGAAGTCGATGAAGGCCACCGCCCGGCCCTCCCGCACCACGACGTTCTCCAGACACAGATCGGTGTGGCAGACCAGGCGGCCCTCGGCCCCCGGCGGCAGCCGCCTCTCACGCCACACGCACCCCGCGGGCAACTCGAAGCCGGCCGCGGCGGCACGCAGCTCCCGCTGCAACCGGGCGACGCCGACCAGCAGTTCCTCGTCCGCGGCCCAGTCCGGGAAAGGCGGCACCGCGACATCGCCGGGTACGTAGTCCAAGATTTCGCGGCCGTGGCGGTCCATGCCCAGGAACCGCGGAGCCGCGCGGAAGCCCGACAGCTCCAGGTGCCGGAGAAACAGGCGGACCGCCTCGGCGTTCACGCCCCCGGGACGCCGTACCGTCTCGCCGACCCGCACGACCGCGCCGGCCTGGTCGATCCCGCCGGCCAGGGGATGCTCCATCGCGGCGGCCCTCAGCTCTTGACGGCGTCTGCGATCTGCCGGGCGGCCTCGGCGGGCGTGAGGTGCGTGGTGTCGATGACCTCGGCCTCCTTGTGCAGCCAGGTGCGGGCGGCCTCGGCGTAGGGCTCCAGGTATTTGAGGCGGAACGGGGAATTGGGGCCGAGAACGGTGTCGCCCGCGATGCGCCCGCGGAGGGTGTCCTGGTCGGCGTGCAGGACGAAGTGCCGTACCGGAATGGCATGTTGGGCGAGGCCCGCGCTGATCTCGCGCCAGTACTGCTCGACCAGGACGGTCATGGGCACCACCAGAGTGCCGCCGGTGTAGTCGAGTACGCGCCGTGCGGTCTCGACCACGAGCGGCCGCCACGGGGGCCAGTGCTGGAAGTTGTCCGTCCCGGGCAGCCCCGGCTTGATGTCCATCAGCGTCTCGCCGACCTTCTCGGCGTCGAACACCCGTGAATCCGGGATGAGCCGCTGCACCAGCGGACTGGTCGTCGTCTTGCCCGCACCGTGGGTGCCGTTGAGCCATACGATCACGGAATCCGAGGCTAGCGCTGTGCGCGCCGCGGGAACGGGCACAGCGGAAATCCGGTACGGCGTCGGCGTTTCTCAGCCGGTGTCAGCCGCCAGGACACGAGGCCCGCCGGGCTGGACGGAGCCGGTCGAGGAGGGGAGCCCAGGCGGCCCGGCCGAGCAGGGTGTCGCCGTCGGCGGTGCCGCCGTAGCGGAAGGACGTCGAGGGCGCGGCGGGGCTCTCGCCGGGGAGGCGGGGCCGGTGTCCGGCATCGTCCCGGGCCACCACCTCGACCGGGGCGCCGGCCGCGCGCCGGCGGGCGGCCAACTGCCGCGCATACCGCAGGGAGGGCCACATCGCGTCGTCGCCGCCGGCGACCAGCAGCAGGTCGGCGCGTGCCTTCTCCACCGCGATCGCGGCGGTGTCCAGGCGCGGGGCGAAGGTCCGCTCGCTCTGCTCGTACCAGCCGCGGATCGCCACGGGGCCGTCACCTCGTCCGGCGGGCCGCCAGGAGTCGTCCAGCGGGACGAACGGCAGCGGGTGCCCGCGCCAGGTCCACGACGAGCGGTACGGCCGCCGCCGACCGTCCAGTCCCGGCCCGACGTTGCACCAGACCAGCGACGTCGGCGACACGGCGACCACCACATCCACGCGCGGCTCGTGCACCGCGGTCAGCAGCGCGGCCTCGGCACCCTTGGACACCCCGAGGATGCCGATGCGCCCGGCTCCGCGAGCTCGCAGCAGGTCCACGGCCGCGACGAACGTCTCCAACGGCACCTCGCAGATCCCCTCCGGTTGCCCCGGCCCGCCGAACCAGCGGACGGCCAGCGCGAGGAGGCCCTGCTCGGCGAGGAGCCGGGCGCGCTGCCGGTCCACCCGCCCGCTCGACCCGGCGAGCACGACCACCCCCGTGCCGCCGCCCGCGACCGGCTCCAGCAGCACCGCCTCCCAAGGAACCGTCAGCTCATGCTCAATGACCTTCGTCATGACCTTCATCGCTGTCCCCCTCGGTGCCGGCGGCCCCGTGAGTGCGGAAGATCCGGTCGAGGTGATGGCCCAGAACCGCGGTGGCGTACTCCGGGCTGCGCTGGCCGACGAGGACGCTGGTGCCCAGCCCCGCGGACATGGCCAGCAGGCTGACCGCCTCCAACCGCGTGTCCAGACCGGGGTCGAGCAGACCCGCCTCCTGCGCCTGCCGGAGGAGCCCGGTCACCGCGTCCTCGGCGGCGTCGGGGTTCTTGATGAAGGGCTGGGCGGCGAGGGCCTGGTCGTTCACGGAGAGGACGGCGTAGGAGGTGTAGAGGTGATGGAAGGTGCGGCTCTCCTCGTCGGTCGGCAGGGCGGCCATCAGCAGCGCCTCCACCGTCGCGCGCGGCCCCGGGCTGTCCCCGGCGGCGCGGACGCGCGCGGAGACCCGTGCCCTGAAGCCCTCCGCCAACTGCTCAAGGCCGAAGAGCAGCAACTTCTCCTTCGTCTCGAAGTAGTACTGCACGAGCCGCAGCGACACCCCCGCCTCCGCCGCCACATCGCGCATCCCCACGGCATGCAGACCTCGCCGCCCGGCGACCCGGACGAGCGCCTCGGCGATCTGGGCGCGCCGTTCCGCGTGATCCACGCGCTTGGGCATCGTCCGTCCTCCGTTCCCCGGGTTCCCTGGAGGCTTTTGATGATACAGCCGTACCAGATTTGATGGTACGCTCGTATCACGAAACCGAGCACCCGGAGGTGGCCGTGCCCAAGACCACTGGCCCTGCCCGCACCCAGACCGACGTCGGCCGCTATGTGAGCGACACCTGGCGTGAGCGCTACTTCGCGGCCTGCGACGCGGTCTACGCGCTGGGCGCACCGGCCCTCGAAGAACAGGACGTGGAGACGTCGTTCGGCACCACGCACGTCTACCGCTACGGCCCCACCGAGCCGACGGCCCGTTCCCGCACCCCCGTCGTCCTGGTCCACGGGGCAGGGTCCTGCTCCGCCATGTGGTACCCGAACACCCCCGACCTCAGCGCCGAGCGCCCCGTCTACGCCCTCGACACCCCCGGCGACCCCGGACGCAGCGTCCAGCGCGCCCCGCTCCACCAGCCGGAGCACGCCGCCCAGTGGCTCGAGGAGACGCTCGCCGGGCTCGGCCTCGACCGCGTCCACCTCGTCGGCGTGTCCTACGGCGGCTGGCTCGCCGTGAACCAGGCGCACCGCGGGCCGGACCGCCTCGCCTCGGTCACGCTGCTCGACCCGGGCGGCCTGGAGAAGGTGGGCCTACGCTTCTTCGCCTGGCTCTTCGCCGGCCTCCTCGCGACCTTCGCCCCCGAGCCGCTGCGCCCGCGCCTCGCGGCCTGGCTGGAACAGCCGGTCCTCGTCATGCCGGAACTGCGCACCATGATCAGAACGGCCGTACGCGCCTACCGCATCCGCCGCCCGTCCCCCCGGCCCCTGTCCGAAGCCGACCTGTCCACCATCCGCACCCCCCTCTACCTGCTACTCGGCAAGCGCAGCCCCCTGCTGCACCCCCAACGGCAAGTGGAGCGCGTACCCCGCCTGATACCGGGCGCCCGCGCCGAGATCCTCTCCGGCACCGGCCACGGCCCACAGATCGACCACGCGAAGGAGACCAACCGCCGGATGCTGGACTTCATGGCCTGCGTCGACGGCGAGACGAGGGGCTGACGGAACCGTCGATCCTAGGGTGGGCATCACGGAAGTCCACCGATCGTCCCGGAGGTGCCATGCCTGCCATGCCCCTGCAGATGGAACTGGCCGCGATAACCCTCGACTGCCCTGATCCGCCGGCTCTGGCGGCCTTCTATCAGCAGGCGACCGGCTTGGAACCGCACCCGAGATCGAACGCCGACTTCGCCGGTCTCAACCGTGAGGACGGACTCCTCATCGGCTTCCAGCGGGTCGCGGACTACCGGGCTCCGAGCTGGCCCGACCAAAACATCCCCCAGCAGCTCCACATCTGCTTCAAGGTCGCGGAGAGCCTGGACGAGGCCGAGGCCCGGCTTCTGGGGCTGGGCGCGGGCAAGCCGGATCACCAGCCGCATGGAGACAGGGCGCGGGTTCTTACAGATCCCGCCGGCCATCCCTTCTGCATAGTCAGGCGCTGATCGGCGTTCTGTTGGAGTTCCCGAGGGCGTGGTCACCCACGCTGCGACGGATGGGGGTCCACAGCCGCGGCGTCGAGGGCGGCCGGGTCGAAGCCGGCGTCGGTCAGGATGTCGGCGGCCACTCCGCGGCCGACCTGGGCGAGGCCGATCAGCAGGTCGTCGCAGTCGATGCGGTCGGCGCCGTTCTCCTCGGATCGTGCCTCGGCGAGGGTGATGGCCTTGCGGGAGTAGGGCGTCCAGGCGATGCGTTCGGCCGCTTGGGAGGCGCCTGTGCTCAGCCGATTTCCGACGGACCGGTGGACCGTCTCCGGCGAGATGCCGACGGCCCGCAGGAGGCGGGTGGCGCTGTTGTCCTCGGCGGTCAGCCCCCAGAGCAGGTGCTCGGTGCCGATGTAGTTGTTGCGGTGCTGCACGGCCACCTTCTTGACGTGGACCATCGCCTGGCGGAGGCCGTCGGTCATCGCCTCGGGGCTGTAGCGCTTGTGCGGCGCGTGGAACCGCTGCTGGACCGCCTGCCGGGTCACGCCCAGGGCGGCGCCGATGTCCGTCCACGAGGAGCCGTGCATCCGGCAGTGCTCGACGTAGTCCTCGACCAGGTCGTCGGCCAGCGCCTGCAACTGGCCTGCGAGTTGGGCGGCGACAGTGAGAAGAGCGAGCCAGTCGGGCTGTTCCTGTCCGCCGGGGCGGTGTGCGGTGTCGCATCTCCGGTCGACTTCCGCGATGAGATCGTCCAGGTCTGGAAGTGCCTCGCCTTCCTCGTGATAGATCCGGCGGCCGTTGGACAGCTAATGCAGCTGTTGACTTAGAGATGACTCCAGGTTCTAGCGTCGGGCCGTTGGCCGTGAGGGCGATCGGATGGTGGGAGAACATGAGCGTTTGGTTTGTCACTGGTGCCTCGCGTGGGCTCGGCGCGGAGATCACTCGTGAGGCGCTGGGCCGCGGGCATCGCGTGATCGCCACGGCGAGGGACGCGTCGGCGGTGCTGCGTGCGTACCGGGAGAAGCCGGACGGATTGCTGGCGTTGAGCGCGGACGTGACCGAACCGCAGCAGTTGACGGCGGCCGTGGAGTCGGGCCTGACGGAGTTCGGCCGGATCGACGTCGTGGTCAACAACGCGGGTTACGGCCTGGTGGGCGCGATCGAGGAGACCTCGGACAGGGCTGCCCGAGCACTGTTCGACGTCAACGTGTTCGGCGTGCTCAACACGTTGCGGGCGACCCTGCCGACGCTGCGCGCCCAGAGATCCGGACACGTCTTGAACATCGGCTCCGTGGGTGGCTTCGCCACCGCTCCGGCGGTGGGCCTGTACGGTGCGTCGAAGTTTGCCCTGGAGGGCATCTCCGAGGCGCTGCACGGCGAACTGGCCCCGCTCGGCGTGCGCGTCACGATCGTGGAACCGGGCGGATTTCGCACCGACTTCCTCAGCGGCTCCAGCATCCGGGTCGAGCCGGCCGCCATCGAGGACTACGCCGTCGGTGCGGGACCGGTGCGCGAGGCACTGGCCTCGAACGACGGCCGCCAGCCGGGGGATCCGGTGAAGGCAGCCAAAGCCATCGTCGACGTCACCGAGGCCACCGAGGCGCCGCTGCGCCTGCAGTTGGGCGCGGACGCGGTCGAGCGCGTCGAGGCGAAGCTGGACCTGGTACGACGTGAACTCGACCAATGGCGCGACGTGGCACTCTCAACCGCCGTCTGAGAAGCCATCAAGGGCCCTCGGGGAGCGTCGGAACGACACGACTCCGGCAGACCGGAAACGCAGGTCGGGCATGGGCACGCAGCGCCGGGAGTTCTGGTCACAGGGGAGATGTCTGCCGCCGGCTCGCGACTGCCGTGTACGACTTTCCAGGGGCGTCGCGGCCGACGCGGACGAGCGCCAGGTAGACGACCGAGGTGACCACCATGCCGGGAATCCAGGACAGGTCGGCGTTGGAGAGGTGTCGCGTGATGGGCCCGACGTACCATGCGTTGCTCATGGCCGGAATGCCGGACACCACGCCGATCACGAAGGCGATGAGGACCTTGAGGCTGACCCCGTTGTGGGTCCACGTGGCCGGGTCGCTCCAGTACTTTCCGCGGCGGATGTACATGCCGGGGACGTCGTACTCCCCGGGCTGGACGAGGTAGAAGTCCACGAGGCTCACCGCACCCCAGGGAATGAGCAGCAGGAGCAGGAACGACAGGAACGCCGTCAGATTGCCGGTGAAGTCCTGTGAGGCCGTGACGGCCAGGCCCAGACCGATGGCGAGGGTCGGCAGCATCATCGCCGCACGGGTCCGGAACGAGTTCGAGATCTTGACGAAGGTCGACAGGCCCGTGATTGGGCAGCACGGGGAAGAGAGGCATAACGGGCGAATGGCGGGCTACTGCGCGAACAGCGCCAGGGGACCGCCTGCCCGGCTCAGCCCGCGCTCCTCCTGGATGGAGTTGCCGCCGTCCACCACGAACAGTTGTCCCGTGACGTAGGACGACTCCGGCGAGGCCAGGAACGCCACCAGTGCGGCCACCTCATCGGGACGCCCGGCACGACCGACCGGCGTTGCCGCCCCGAGGGCGTCGACGTGCTCGTCGAGTCCCCCGGTCGCGATCCAGCCGGGCGCGACGGCGTTGACCGTGATGCCTCGCGAGGCCGTGTCCATGGCCGTCGAGCGGGTGAGGCCGATCAGGCCGGCCTTGGCCGTGTGGTAGGCGACGTCGCCCTTGTAGGCCATCACCGGACCCGAGAGCGACGACATGTTCACCACCCGGCCGTACCCGCGGTCGAGCATCGACCGGAGCGCGGCGCGGGTCATGTGGAAGGTGGTGTCGAGGTTTCGTGAGAGGGCCGAACGCCACTGCTCGTCGGAGGCCGTCGCGAGGCAAGCCGGATCTTCGGGCTCGGCCACCGCGACCATGCCGGCGTTGTCGACGAGAACGTCGATCCGGCCGAAGGCATCCAGCGCCTCGGCCACCACCGACTCGGCGAACCGGGGATCGGTGAGATCGCCCGCGACCCCAAGGACGGGGCAGCTCCCCGCCAGCTCGGCCACCCGCTCGTGAATCCGCCCGGTGGTCGAGGTGATCAGCAGCGAGTAGTCGTCGGCCAACCGTTTGGCGCAGGCGAAACCGATGCCGGACGCACTGCCGACCCCGGTGATGATCGCGACGGGTCGACGGTCGGCGCTGGTCGGATTCATGTGGTGCTCACCCTCGAATCCCTGGACGCCTCGTGGCGTGACTGAGTTGAACGTTCGTCACAGTAAGGGAATCAAGACGGCGACGCCCGGCGGTCACCCACAGGTGAGAAGGACGACGACAGACATGAGCCGGCCCGGCGAATCCGCCCAGCGACGAGACACCCCCGTCCTGATCGAGCGCGGCGGGGTCCGCAAAGCGGCCATCCTCGAAGCAGCCCTGCGGGTCATCGGGGACAAGGGACTCGCCGGGCTCTCCATGCGTGCCATCGCGACGGAAGCGGGGCTGCCGCTCGGAGCTCTCGGCTACTACTTCAAGACCAAGGACGATCTGACCCTTGAGGCGTTCGAGTTGCACACGCGCCGGGAGGCGGACCGGGTCCTCGCCGCCTTTGCGGGTGTCGAGAACGGCGACCATGCCGACGACATCGCCGAGCACCTCACGGCGTTCATCCACCACGGGCTGACCGAGACACGCACCAGCCTGGTCGCGGAGTACGAGTTCCTGATCGAGTCAACCCGCAGGCCGGATCTCGCACGCGTCTCGCGGGCGTGGCGTCAGGCGCTGCAGCTCCAGGTCAGCCACGTCGCGAGCCGGCTCGGCTCGGACGATCCCGAGACAGATTCGGAGATCATTCTCTCGGTCATCGCGGGTCTGGAGATCGACCACCTCTACACACCGCTCGACCCGTCGGCGACGCAGGCGATCCGCACCGCACTCCGCCGCACGATCACAAAACTCGGGCTCCGCGGCAACGCCACGCGGCAGTAGGCCCCATCCCGACAGCCCGAGGCGGGCAGGGCACGCCGAATTCCTGCTCGCGCCAAGCCATCGAGCTGCTCAACGAGCGGGAGCCGGCCAAGCATTCGTACTCCCCATCACGAACAGTCGCTCTCACAAGGCGCGTCGGCCACAAGCAGGCGCCTCGGCCCGCGAGGCCGGCAAGGTCAGGACCGCGCCGCCCGGACCGCGAGGTACCGGCTCGGTCAGCCGGCCATGCCGGGCGACCTCATCGGGATCGGCGGCCACGCTGTCCGGCACCACGGCTTCGTGCACGCCGAGCCAGTGAGGCACCACCCCCAGCACACGATCGTGATCGTCGACACGCTCCACCAGTTCATCCACGACGCACGTCACCTATCGTGCTCAGGCTCATCAATACGCCAACGTGTCGTGGCGCACTTTTGCAAGCAGGTGCTTGCAATAGTTAGCGGAGATGCGGCAAGGTGGAGGCATGGCATCGCTCAACGTCGGCAATCTCGGTGACTACCTGCGCGAGCAGCGGCGCAACGCGCAGCTCTCGTTGCGGCAGCTCGCCGATGCCGCCGGGGTGTCCAATCCGTATCTGAGCCAGATCGAGCGCGGGCTGCGCAAGCCGAGCGCGGAGGTGTTGCAGCAGGTCGCCAAGGCGCTGCGGATCTCCGCCGAGACGCTGTACGTCCGGGCCGGCATCCTCGACGCCGAGCGGGACCGGGACGAGGTGGAGACGCGTGCCGTCATCCTCGCCGATCCCACGTTGAACGAGCGGCAGAAGCAGGTGCTGCTCCAGATCTACGAGTCGTTCCGCAAGGAGAACGGGTTCGCGATATCCCCCGAGGCGGAGGGGGCGGAGCAGGTGGTGGTCGAGTCGGTCAAGGCCGTCGGGCTGGACGACCTGGACTCGCCGTCCCCGCAGAGCGGCGGCGAGGCCGACGCCGAGGGCGCCGACACCGCCGTACGCCGCAGCCGTACGCCCCGCGAGGGCGGCACGGATGCCGCAGATGCCACGGCCGACGGCGGCCGTAAGTCTCCCGCGCGCCGTACCCGCACCACCGGCACCACCCGCAACACCCGAAAGACCCGCACCACCCGCACCCCCCGTACGTCCGACGGCAGCGACGCCGACCCGGAGAACCCGACCGACCCCCAGCAGTCGGACGGCTGACCATGAAGCGTCTGAGCCGCCTGAGCCGCCGTACGCGCGACGCACACCGGCGTCGGCCTCGGCGCGCGGAAGGCGGCAGTGTCAGAAGTCAGCCGTCCGGCAGGCCGCGGGGGACCCAAAACCCTCACTGAAATGCAACCCGGGAGGACCACCACCATGGCCATCGCCGACGACCTGCGTAAGACCCTCAGCGACCCCACCCCGCTCTACTTCGCCGCCGGCACCGCCGACCTCGCCTTCCAGCAGGCCAAGAAGGTGCCCGGCCTGGTGGAGCAGCTTCGCGCCGAGGCGCCGGCCCGGTTCGAGGCCGTTCGCAACACCGACCCGAAGGCGGTCCAGGAGAAGGCCACCATCCGCGCCAAGGAGGCGGGTGCCAAGGCCAAGGAGGCGCAGGAGACCTTCCAGACCAAGGTCAACGAGTTCGTCAGCAACCTGGACGCCGACGTCAAGAAGTTCGGCAGCAACCTGGACGCGGACGTCAAGAAGTTCGGCAGCACCATCGACGCGGACCTGAAGAAGCTCGGTGAGAGCGCCCAGGACTTCGCCCTGCGCACCATCGGCGTCGCCGCCGAGTACGCCGTCAAGGCCCGCGAGACCTACGAGAAGGTCGCCGAGCACGGCGAGCAGGCCGTGAAGACCTGGCGCGGCGAGGCGGCCGAGGAGATCGAGGAGCTCGCGGTCGCCGTCGAGCCGAAGGCCGAGCCGGTCGAGGTCAAGGAGGTCAAGGAGGACACGGCCGAGACCAAGCCGGCCGGGGCCAAGCCCGTCCCGGCGAAGAAGGCCACCGCCAAGAAGGCTCCGGCCCGCAAGACCACCGCCAAGAAGACGACCCCGCCGGCCAAGTGACGAACCGACGCCACGCGGAACGCGGCGGTACGGAACGGGCCGGGCACCTTTGGGGTGCCCGGCCCGTTCTACGGGTACGGTGGCCGTAACGACGACTCGACGCGGGTGGTGGGCATTGTGCTGATGGAAGGCTTCGCGGGGCTCATGTGGCTGCTCTACACCGCCATGCTGGTGCTCGCGGTGGTGGCGCTGGTGATGGCCGCGCTGGCCCGGGAGGACGCGTACCGCGCCGCCGATAAGCAGAACAAGATGTTCTGGCTGATCATTCTGGGCGTCACAGTCCTGGTGAACCTCGTCGTGCCGTTCCTCTTCCTGCAGATCGCGGGCCTGATCGCCACGATCGTCTTCCTCGTGGACGTCCGCCCGGCCCTGAGGCAGGTCTCCGGCGGAGGCCGAGGAGGCCGCAGGGGCTCCAGCAGCGACGGCCCGTACGGCCCGTGGAACGGGGGACGGTAACGCCGGTCAGACCCCCCGGCCCTCCCGGTCCCCCCGGTCCCCCCGGTCCAGCAACAGCACAGCCACGTCATCCGTCAGCTCACCGCCATTGAGGTCCCGGACCTCATTGACGGCGGCCCGCAACAAGGCCTCCCCGCGCAACCCCTCGGAGAGCTGGCGGCGGACCATCTCCACCATGCCGTCCTGCCCGAGCCGCTCCCGCCCCTCGCCGACATGCCCCTCGATCAAGCCGTCGGTGTAGAGCATCAGACTCCACTCCGCGCCCAGCTTCACCTCCATACGAGGCCACCGAGCCCCGGAGAGCAGACCGAGCGCGGGCCCGTTGTTGTCGTACGGCAGCAACTGCGCAGGGCGTCCGGGCCGGGCCAGCAGCGGCGACGGATGCCCCGCCAGGCACAGCCCCGCCCGGCGGCCGTCCGGTGCGATGTCCACCGTGCAGAGGGTCGCGAAGATCTCGTCGTCGGCCCGCTCGTGCTCGAGGACCTTCTGCAGGGTCCCCAGCAGCGCGTCACCGCACAGCCCGGCCAGGGTCAGCGCCCGCCAGGCGATCCGCAGCTCCACGCCGAGGGCGGCCTCGTCCGGCCCATGCCCGCAGACGTCGCCGATCATGGCGTGCACGGTGCCGTCCGGGGTCCGGACGACGTCGTAGAAGTCCCCGCCCAGCAGGGCACGCGAACGCCCCGGCCGATAGCGCGCGGCGAACCGCAGCGACGAGCCCTCCAGCAGCGGCGTGGGCAGTAGGCCGCGCTCCAGGCGCCGGTTCTCCTGCGCCCGCATCCGGCCCTCGGCCAGTCGCCGCTCGGCGGTGTCGGAACGTTTCCTCTCCACGGCGTACCGGATCGCCCGGCTCAGCAGCCGCCCGTCCAGCTCGTCCCGGAAGAGATAGTCCTGGGCGCCCACCCGCACGGCCTCGGTGCCGCGCTCGGCGTCACCGGAGGCGGTGAGGGCGAGGACGGCGTGCCGCGGCGCCAGCTCCAGGACGTGCCGGAGCACGGCCAGCTCGTCGTCGTCGGCGCCCCGGCCGGACGCCGACAGGGCGAGGTCCAGCAGGATGCAGTGGACGTCGTCGGTGAGCAGCCGCTCGGCCTCGGTGAGGTTGCGGGCGGTGCGCACGCGGATGGGCTTGCCGGCCGAGTCGAGCAGCTCGGGCACGAGCGCCGAGCCGGTGGGATCGTCCTCGATCAGCAGCAGGGTCAGGTTGGCAGGGGTGGTGTTCTCGACCGTTTCTTCCTTACGCGGGGCCACCTTCTCGCAGGTGCCGCCTGGGGACGCGGCCGGCGCCTGACCTGTCTCCACGGCCGGGATCGCTCTCTGCCGCGGTACGGGTACGGGCATCGTCTTGAGTTCCTTCCCTCCCCCCGAGGGCATGGTGGGAACGAGGGACCTCGATCCACCGACGGGGACCATAGCGGTTGTCGGCGCCGCAACGGAATGGTGTGGAGCACGCCGTATGGTCGCAGGCCACTGTCATATGCCGCGTTCCGTACCGCAGTTGGACAGCCCGGCGGAGCAAGGGGGATGACGAACGTCACGTCGGCGCGGGGTTTGATCGCGAAATGGCGTGGGGCGGGTCACGTGGCGGGAATCACGCGACGCCCGCCACCCCATGCGCTCTGCAGCCCCAATTAGCCCTGCCGGCCCCGATTCGCCCCGCCATCCCAATTCACCCTGGACTCTCACGCATCGGGCCGAACCACCCCGAGGATCCGCATCGACCCGGCCCCCGCCACCGTCACCGTCCGCCCCGGACGCGGCGCGTGGATGATGGCGCCGTCGCCGACGTACAGGGCGACATGGCTGGCATCGTCGTTGTAGATGATGAGGTCGCCGGGCCGCATGTCCGCGATGTCGATGCGCCGCAACTGCTTCCACTGTTCCTGCGAGGTCCGCGGAATCCCCTGCCCCGCGCTCGCCCAGGCCTGCGACGTCAGCCCCGAACAGTCGTATGTCCTGGGCCCCTCGGCGCCCCATTCGTACGCTTTGCCGAGCTGCTTGGTGGCGTATTCGACGGCCTTGCGCCCCGCCTCGGACGCCTCGCCCTTGGCGTCGTCGAGGATCCCGGAGTCCAGCCACTCGCTCTGCGCCTTGCGGGCGGCCTCCTCCTCCAGCTCGGCGAGGCGCTCCCGCTCCTCCTTCTCGAGCTGGGATTCGAGCTGTTCGGCCGCCTTGATCTGCTTCTCGATCTTCTTCTGCGCGGTGGCCTTGGCCTTGCGCCCGGCCTCCAGCTTCTGCCACTGGGCGGAGGCGTCCTTGGCGTACTGCTCCAAGTCCTGCTGGGTGCGGGTCAGTTCCCCCAGCAGCCCCTTGGTGGCCCGCTCGCCCTGAAGCACCCGCCGCGCGCCGTCGAGGAAGGTCTGCGGATCGTCGCTGAGCATCAGCTTGGCCTCGTCGGGCAGGCCCCCCGAACGGTACTGAGCGGCGGCCGCGGCCCCGGCGCGCTTCTTCAACTCGGCGAGCTTCTCCTGGCCTTTGACGATCTTCTTCGCCAGCGACACGATCTCGGCGGACTGCTTCTCGGCCGCCTCCTCGGCGGCGTTGTACTCGTCGGTGGCGACGGCCGCGTCGTGATAGAGCTTGTCGAGCTTCTCCCGGACGACCTCGAGGTCCTTGTTGGAGACGGCGGCCGGTGAAGAGGGCGTCGGGGACGGTGAGGGAGCGGCGAACGCCGCACCAGGAGCCGCCCCCAGTACGGTGACCGCGCAGACGACGGTCACGGCCGCGGCGATCAGGCCGCGCTTGCCCGTACCCATACCTGTGCCCCCAAACTGATGTCCCGTCAGTAACTTATGAGCGTCCGGGGGATCGTGCCATGACGGCGCGCAAAGTGACAGAGGTCTGCTTCCCCCCGTTCCCTCCCCGCCATGACGATCTCCCCGACTTTGTGACGAACAACTCGCCGAGATCGTTCCGCGATCCACGCCCGCCCGGTCAAACAAGGGCAAACCGCCGGCAGCGAGAACCGGCAGCAAGAACCGGCAGCGAGAACCGGCAGCAAGAGCCGCCCTAACCCCGAGGCGCCAACGCCCCCCACCGCACGGTCACTTCGCCCTGCCGCCACCGCCCCGGCCCATCCGTCACCGGCCAGTCCCCCGACAGATCCCGCACGGCCCGCATCCACCGCTGACGGGCGCCGTACGACGCGTAGGGCGCTGCAGCGGCCCAGGCGCGATCGAAGTCACGCAGAAACGCATACACGGCCTCACCCGGCACATTCCGGTGGATAAGCGCCTTCGGCAGCCGCTCCGCGAGATCCGACGGCCGCTCCAGCGACCCCAGCCGCGTGGCAAAGGTCACCGTACGAGGCCCCTCCGCCCCGAGTGCCACCCACACGTGCCGGCGCCCGATCTCGTCGCAGGTCCCCTCGACTAGCAGCCCGCCCGGCGCCAGCCGCGCACACAGCCGCTCCCAGACCTCGGCGACCTCCCCCTCCTCGTACTGCCGCAACACATTCGCCGCACGCACGAGCACCGGCCGCTGCGCGATCGGAATCTCGAACCCGCCGTGCCGAAAGACAAGCCCCTCCCGCTCATACGGCAGCGCGGCGGCAACCCGAGCCGGTTCGATCTCCAACCCCACCACCCGCACACCGGCCGCGACGGCCCGCAACCGCCCGAGCAGCTCCACGGCGGTCCAGGGGGCGGCGCCGTACCCCAGATCGACGGCGACCGGCTCCCCGGCCCGCCGCAGCGCGGCCCCATGCGTATGGGCGATCCACCGGTCCATACGCCGCAGCCGATTGGGATTGGTGGTCCCGCGCGTGACGGTGCCCACGGGACGGGCGAAGGCGCGGGCGGTCATGCATACGAGGGTATGCGCCCGCCGCAACGCACCCATCCCCCGAACAGTTGAGCGACCATCGGTAATGCCTAGGCAAAAACCACCCCGCCAGGAATGGGAACCCCACCCTCCGGCGTTGCACCGCCTTGGAGGGCGCTCAACCCTCCACCCGGCATGCCCGCAGCCAAGGAGGACCGCTACGTGAGCCAGTACGTCAGCAGGCTCGGGCGTCGCTCGCAGGCCACGGCCACGGTCACCCCCCACCGCCTCCGCCTGCACCGCCGCCCCCGCCGCGTGGCGATGCTCTCGGTCCACACGTCGCCCCTCCACCAGCCCGGCACCGGCGACGCCGGCGGCATGAACGTCTACATCGTGGAGCTGGCGCAGCGCCTCGCCGCGATCAACATCGAGGTCGAGATCTTCACCCGCAAGACCGCCGCCGACCTCCCGCCCACCGTGGAACTGGCCCCCGGCGTCCTGGTCCGCCACATCGACGCGGGCCCCTACGAGGGCCTCAACAAGGAAGACCTCCCGGCCCAGCTCTGCGCCTTCACCCACGGCGTGATGCAGGCCTGGGCCGGCCACCGCCCCGGTTACTACGACCTGGTCCACTCCCACTACTGGCTCTCCGGCCACGTCGGCTGGCTCGCGGCCCAGCGCTGGGGCGCCCCCCTGGTGCACGCCATGCACACCATGGCCAAGGTCAAGAACGCCAACCTCGCCGACGGCGACACCCCCGAACCCGCGGCCCGGGTCATCGGCGAGACGCAGATCGTCGCGGCGGCGGACCGCCTCATCGCCAACACGGCGGAGGAAGCGGACGAACTGGTACGCCACTACGCCGCCGACCCGGCAGCCGTCGCGGTCGTCCACCCCGGCGTGAACCTCACCCGCTTCTCGCCCGCGGACGGCAGGGCCGCCGCCCGGGCCCGCCTCGGCCTCCCCCAGGACGCCCTGATCCCCCTGTTCGCCGGGCGCATCCAGCCCCTCAAGGCCCCGGACGTCCTCCTGCGCGCCGTGGCCGTCCTCCTCGACGAGCACCCCGAGCTGCGCTCCCGCACCCTCGTCCCGATCGTCGGCGGCCCCAGCGGCAGCGGCCTCGCCAAGCCGGAGGGTCTGCAGAAGCTCGCCGCCCGCCTGGGCATCGCGGATGTCGTACGGTTCCGCCCGCCCGTCGGCCAGGAGCAGCTCGCGGACTGGTTCCGGGCGGCGTCGGTGCTGGTCATGCCGTCGTACAGCGAGTCCTTCGGCCTGGTGGCCATAGAGGCACAGGCGACCGGCACGCCCGTACTGGCCGCGGCGGTGGGCGGTCTGCCCGTCGCGGTCCGTAACGAGCGGACCGGCTTCCTGGTCGAGGGCCACCACCCGGCCGCGTACGCGCGCGTGCTGCACGCGTTCGCCGCCGACCCGCATCTGTCCGAGCGCATGGGCGAGGCCGCCGCCCGGCACGCCCAGTCCTTCGGCTGGGACACCGCGGCCGCCGCCACCGCGGACGTCTACGCGGCGGCCCAGGCCCATCGCCGTCGCGTACGCTCCCACCATGGCTGACGCACAGAAGGCGGCACAGGCCGTCGAGGGAGCCCTGAAGGACGCCGAGCTGGAGTGGGAGAGCCCCGAGCCCGGCAACTACGTCGTCAAGCTCCCCGGCACCCGCAAGCTGTCGACGACCGTCTCCCTCCTCATCGGCCGCCACTCCCTCTCCCTCAACGCCTTCGTCATCCGTCACCCCGACGAGAACGAAGCCGGCGTCCACCGCTGGCTCCTGGAGCGCAACCTCAAGCTGTACGGCGTGAGCTACGCCGTCGACCGGCTCGGCGACATCTACGTCACCGCCAAGCTCCCCCTCGCCGCCATCACGCCCGACGAGATCGACCGCCTCCTCGGCCAGGTCCTGGACGCGGCGGACGGCGCCTTCAACACCCTCCTGGAACTCGGCTTCGCGTCGGCGATCCGCAAGGAGTACGCGTGGCGCGTGGCACGCGGCGAGTCGACACGCAACCTGGACGCGTTCACCCACCTGACCCAGCGCGCCTCGGAGTGACGCCCGGGTCCGCTCGCCGGCCGTTCACGACGCTCAGCGCGCGCTGCTGCGATAGCGCCCCGGCGGCACGCCGACCAACTTCCTGAAGTGCCGGGTGAGATGGGACTGGTCGTAGAAGCCGGTCGCGACGGCCACCTCGGTCGGCGACCGGCCCTCGAGGAGCATCCGGCGGGCGCGGTCGACGCGGCGGGACATCAGGTACTGGTGCGGGGCGATGCCGTACGCGCCGCTGAACGACCGTACGAGATGGGCGGGATGGGCCCGCACCAGCGCGGCGGCCTCGTCGAGGGCGATGCCCGGCACGATCCGCTCGTCGAGCAGTTCGCGCAGTCGGCGGGCGAGGGCCGGGTCGCGGCGCGGAACGTCGGTGACCGTCCTCGGCCGTAGGTACGCACGCAGCCGGTCGCCGATGAGGGTCAGCCTGCTGTCGGCTTCCAGTTCGTCGCCGGGTCGGGCGAGGGCGGTGTGCAACTGTCCGACGCGCAGCCGGAGCACCGGGTCCCGCAGGTCGGGGGAGTCCACGGCCGGGCCGATGAGATCGTCGGCCAGCAGGGTGCCGTCCAGATACAGCACGCGTTTGCGGAAGCCGTGCGGGGTGGCGGCGGAGCCGTTGTGCGGGACGTGCGGCGGCAGCAGGCTCACCGTGTCGTGCGGGGTGCCGTGCTCGTGCCGGTCGAGGTCGTAGCGGACGGCGCCGTCGTCGACGATCAGCAGGGTCCAGGCCTCGTGGACGTGCATCGGATAGGCGTACTCGGTGAAGTGCGCGTGGAAGACCTCGACGACACCCGGGACACGGGGACGCCAGGCGGTCACCTCGGACTGCGCGGCCATGCAAAGAACGTACAAGACGCGGCCGTACGGCGGTCGGCAGCCTCGTTCCATGAACGACATCGAACCGATCCGCTTCGACACGAAGATCGCCGTGATCCTGCGCGAGGACCTGGAGCCCTGGCAGCGCCTGAACGTGACCGCGTTCCTGGTCAGCGGCCTGGGTACAAAGCTCCCCGAGGTGATCGGGGAGCCGTACGAGGACGCGGACGGGATGGGCTACCTGCCGATGTTCCGGCAGCCGGTGCTGGTCTTCGAGGGCTCCAAGGAGACGCTGACGACGGCACACGCGCGCGTGCTGTCCCGCGCGCTGCCCCGGGCCGTGTTCACCTCCGACCTGTTCGGCACCGGCAACGACCGCGACAACCGGGCGGCGGTGCGGGCGGTGCCGACGGGTGAGCTGGACCTGGTGGGGCTGGCGGTGTACGGGCCGAGGAACGCGGTGGACAAGGTGGTGAAGGGGGCGCGGATGCACCCGTGAGCGGCGGCGCGGCCGGTCAGGCGGGGCTGACCTCGGACTTGGCGGCGGCCGGTGTGCCGTCGGCGGTCTCCGGCTCCGCCGCGGGCAGGCGGCGCATCAGGACGCCGTATCCGATCGCCGCCACCGTCCCGACGACCGCGCACAGCCCCCACAGCCACTCGGCGCCGTAGTGGTCGATGACGAAGCCGGACATCAGGGGTGCGACCAGGGCGGCCACCGACCAGGACAGGGTGTACATGCCCTGGTAGCGCCCGCGCCCGTGGGCGGGGGAGAGACGGACGACGAGCCCGGTCTGAGTGGGCGCGTTCAGCATCTCGCCGAGGGTCCACACGCACACCGTCAGCGCGAAGACGCCGACCGACCCGGCGAACGCGGTGAGGCCGAAGCCGTACCCGGCGAGCAGCGACGACACGACGAGGATGCGGGCCGTGTCCCGGCGTTCGATGAGCCGGGTGACCGGGATCTGGAGCGCGACGATCAGGACGCCGTTGAGGGCGATGGCCAGGCCGTAGTCGGCGGGCGAGAACCCGGCGTCCCCCATGGCGATCGGCAGCCCGACGGAGCCCTGCTGGAAGATGAGGGCGACCAGGAAGGACAGCCCGACGACGCCCATGAAGCGCCCGTCGCGCAGCACGGTCCCGAGCCCGACCTCGCCCTCGGCCGCCTGGGTGCTTTGGACGGTGGGCCGCGACTCCGGCAGCTTCACGAACACCACGACCGCGCAGATGGCCGTCATGCCGGCCTCGAGCAGGAACCCGGCGCGATAGCTGACCTCGGCGATGAACCCGGCGGCCATGGAGGAGAGGGCGAACCCGAGGTTGATGGCCCAGTAGTTGAGCGAGAAGGCGCGCACCCGGTCCTCGGGCCGCACGATGTCGGCCATCATCGCCTGCACGGCGGGCCGGGAGGCGTTGGAGGCGGCGCCGACGAGGAAGGCGACGCCGGCGATGGCGACGGGGTGCTGCACGAAGCCGAGCGCGGCCACGGACACGGCGGTGGAGGACTGGGCGATCAGCAGCGTGGGCCGCCGCCCGAGCCGGTCGGTCATGACACCGCCGCCGATGGACGAGACGACCCCGCCCAGCCCGTGCAACGCGACGACGAGACCGGCGTAGGAGGCGGAGTACCCGCGGTCGAGGGTGAGGTACAGGGCCATGAAGGTGGCGACGAAGGCGCCGAGCCGGTTGACGAGCGTGCTGGTCCACAGCCACCAGAAGTCGCGGGGCAGCCCGGAGACGCTTTCGCGGGCGGCGCGTCTCAGGCTGGCGAGTGACATCGGGATCCCCCATGGATGCGAGCGGCCGGTGGCGGCAAGCGACCGGATGTAAGTGGCTCAGGTACTGCTCACAACTTACGTAGATCCACTCCGCGTCGGCCACCCAATTAACAGATCCCGTCAACCGTCCGCCCTTCGGGCGGGGCCCCACCCGGCCAAAGCCTTCGATTACGCTCGGACGCATGGCCGACGCACCGTACAAGCTGATCCTCCTCCGCCACGGCGAGAGCGAGTGGAACGCGAAGAACCTGTTCACCGGCTGGGTGGACGTCAATCTCAACGAGAAGGGCGAGAAGGAGGCGGTCCGCGGTGGCGAGCTCCTGAAGGACGCCGACCTCCTGCCCGATGTGGTCCACACGTCCCTCCAGAAGCGCGCCATCCGCACGGCGCAGCTGGCCCTGGAGGCCGCCGACCGCCACTGGATCCCCGTGCACCGCTCGTGGCGCCTGAACGAGCGCCACTACGGCGCCCTCCAGGGCAAGGACAAGGCGCAGACCCTCGCCGAGTTCGGCGAGGAGCAGTTCATGCTGTGGCGCCGCTCGTACGACACCCCGCCGCCCCCGCTGGAGGACGGCACGGAGTTCTCCCAGTCGGACGACCCCCGCTACGCGACGATCCCGCCGGAGCTGCGTCCGCGCACGGAGTGCCTCAAGGACGTCGTCGTCCGCATGCTCCCGTACTGGTACGACGGCATCGTCCCCGACCTCCTGGCCGGCCGCACGGTCCTGATCGCCGCCCACGGCAACTCGCTGCGCGCCCTGGTCAAGCACCTGGACGGCATCTCCGACGCCGACATCGCCGGCCTGAACATCCCCACGGGCATCCCCCTGTACTACGAACTCGACGCCGACTTCAAGCCGGTGACGCCGGGGGGCAAGTACCTGGACCCGGAGGCGGCTGCGGCGGCCATTGAGGCGGTCAAGAATCAGGGCAAGAAGAAGTAGGCCGAGTTGACGGGCCCCCTGCCTGCGATTTTCTCGCGGATGGGGGGCCTGATGCCGTTTCCGGGCGTGACCGCTGATGACTAGAAGAAGGCCATCAGCGAGGCGGCCCGTATCGGCGTCGAAAAGGTGCAGCTCATCAGCAGCGAGCCGACCATGTACCGCAGTTCGCGGAACTCCTGACGCCACCGGCCGCTGGACCGACCCAGGCGATGGCGCTCCTTGACAGCGGCCACCCCGTGCTAGGGAAGGACGATCCCAGAACGTTCGTCACGTGGCCGATGGCCGTGGCTGTTCGGGCGGGACCGAGGTCTCGGCCAACGCCATCCACTGGTCGAGGTCGGCTTGTGTGAACTCTGGCCAGGCTGGAATCTCAGGCAACTGGCGGAGAAGTTCGAATGCCTCCGCGATTCGTGGCCGGCGGAGCACCGGGGTGTGGCAGCCGGCGACGACCTCGGCGTCCAGCCGCTGGAAGCCGTCCACCACCGCCCGGAACTTCTGGCCGTCCAGCAACGCCACCCAGGGCGAAACCAGCCGCCCGCCGAAGAATTGCCCGTCGCGAAATTCATCCGCAGACAGGCCGGCGATTTCGGGCAGGGGAGTGGGCACGTTCGTCGCGAAGGTATCCACCGCCCACAGGACGTTGGTCTTCGTATCGAAGAGGGCGCGGGTTGTCGGGTTGTCGTACAGCGGTGGCCGTTTGGCCACCAGAGTGCGGTCGCCGACATCCACCGTATCGCCGTCGATCATGAAACGGCACCGGTTGACCGGTGTCTCCCACTCCTCGGCCATGCGCCCGATCGAAAACCAGGTCGTCAGCAGTGTCGCGTTCGGGCATTCGGCGAGGGCAGCCAGAAGATTGCCGGCGTGATCACGATCGTCGTGGGTGAGGAAGATCCATCGGACGTCCAACGGATCCACCACCGACCATGCAGCCTCCAGCCACTGGGATCGCACCGCCGGCGCCCCGGTGTCCACAAGCACCGGTTCGGCTCCCCGGATCACCATCGAATTCATCGGGAAGTGGCCGACCGGCGGAGCCTCCAAAGCCCACGGGATAACAAATGTCTCTTCGGCGATCCTGTACGGCTCCAGGAGATTGAAGGTTTCCGTAGTAGTCATCGCTGCTCTCCCTGGAATGCAGTTCGGCCGCAGCGCCTATCAATCCAGTCCAGTCCCATGCCACGCCTGCGTCAAACGCAGGGCACGGCAAAGGACCCCGGCACGTCATCCGCGCCGAGGCCCTCACCGTCGTACGAGACCTACGGCGTCGTACGCCGCCGCAGTACCTTCCGCGTCCGTCCTACACCCTCACCCGCACTGGCAAGGGGCCCCGGACTGGCACCCGCACCCGCAGCCCGAGCCGCAGCCGCAGGCGCCGAAGAGCGGGAGGCTCCTGATGTCGGCGGGCTGTTCGGTCGGGCGTTCCTGGGTGGGGTCGGGTGTCGTCGTGCCGGGCGTGCTGGGGGATTCGGCCATGGTCCCTCCTCGAGGCTGGTGCCTGTGCCCATTGCATGCCCGCCCTGCTGGGCGCATCAACGGCGCACAGAGGCTTGCGCACGCCCCCGAAGGAAACCGGCGCCCACGGCACCCCGCCCCGCAGAGACCTACGCCCCCTCCACCCCCGAGACCGGCTGGATCTCCGGCTGGATGTCGGGCTGCAGCTCGTCCGCGTGCTCACCCGTCACCAGGTAGACGACACGCTTCGCCACCGCCACCGCATGGTCGGCGTACCGCTCGTAGTAACGGCCGAGCAGCGTCACGTCGACCGCCGTCTCGATGCCGTGCTTCCAGCGCTCGTCCATCAGGTGCTGGAACAGCGTGCGGTGCAGGAGGTCCATCGCGTCGTCGTCCTGCTCGAGCTGCAGCGCGAGGTCGACGTCCTTGGTGATGATCACCTCGGCGGCCTTCGCCATCAGGCGCTGCGCGAGCTGACCCATCTCCAGGATCGTGGCGTGCAGGTCCTGCGGCACCGCGCGCGAGGGGTAGCGCAGCCGCGTGAGCTTCGCCACGTGCTGGGCCAGGTCGCCGGAGCGCTCCAGGTCCGCCGACATACGGAGCGAGGTGACGACTATCCGCAGGTCCGTCGCCACCGGCTGCTGGCGCGCCAGCAGGGCTATCGCCCGGGCCTCCAGGTCGTGCTGGAGATCGTCGACCTTCTGGTCGCCCTCGATCACGCTCTCGGCCAGCTTCAGGTCGGAATCGAGGATCGCCGTCGTGGCGCGCCCGATCGCCGACCCGACCAGCCGGGCCATCTCGACCAGACTGTCGCCGATCGAGTCCAGTTCCTCGTGGTACGCGTCCCGCATCAGGGTCCCTCTCTTACGTGTGCCTCGGGGTTCCGCCAGGCCAGGAGCAGGCCAGGAGACCGTCGCCCGACCGGAAGTCTTCCGGCAGGTCTTCCGGCAGTCTTACCGTCATCACCTCCGACAGTAAGACCGTCTCGAAAACAACAGTCGGACTGTCGGACTGTCGTGAAACCGCCCGTGCGATCTCCACGCTAAACCGCCTGTGCGAACCCCACGCGCCTACCATCCGGCCTCTACGCGTCCGTTTCCGCCACCCCAAATGAACCAATACTGGCTCCAAGGTGAACTCTGGGCGACGAGTGTTCGAGCCGGTACTCCGACGGCTGTGGGCACCGCCCGCGACATGCCTAACCTGGATGCATGGACGTGAACGCGGCGGTCGCCGCAGCGGCAGCGATCGCCGGGGTTCTCACCGGCGTGATCGCCATGCTGGCGTTCCGCTGGAGCGAACGCGACCTCGGGCGGCCCACCCGGACCTCGCTGCACACCGACCCGGTCCTGCCGCCCGGTGTGGACACGGTGCTGTCGGTGCTGCGCTCCTCCGCGGTCGTCCTCGACGAGGGGGACGCCGTCGTCAAGGCCAGCTCCGCGGCGTACGCCCTCGGCCTGGTGCGCGGCGGCAAGCTCTCCGTCGAGCCCATGCTGCAGATGGCCCGGGACACCAGGCGGGACGGTGAGATACGGCAGGTCGAGCTGGATCTGCCGCGGCGGGGGACCGGGCGCGGGGAGGCCCTGGCCGTCTCCGCGCGCGTCGCACCCCTCGGCTCCCGCCTCGTCCTCCTCCTCGTCGAGGACCTCACCGAGGCCCGGCGCATAGAGGCGGTGCGACGGGACTTCGTCGCGAACGTCAGCCATGAGCTGAAGACCCCGGTCGGCGCGCTCTCCCTGCTCTCCGAGGCCGTCATGGACGCCTCCGACGACCCCGAGGCCGTGGAGCGCTTCGCGGGCCGTATGCAGATCGAGGCGACCCGGCTCACCAGCCTGGTGCAGGAGCTCATCGACCTGTCCCGGGTGCAGAACGACGACCCGCTGGAGGACGCCGAGCCGGTCCGCGTCGACGAGCTGGTCGCCGAGGCAATCGACCGCTGCCGGCATGCCGCCGGGACGAAGCAGATCACCATGGCCACCGGAGGCACCGACGACCTCAGCATCTGGGGCAACCGCGGCCAGCTCGCCGCGGCGCTCGGCAATCTCGTCGAGAACGCCGTCAACTACTCGCCCGCCCGCACCCGCGTCGGCATCGCCGCCCGCCGGATCACGGCCCCGGGCGGAGACCTCATAGAGATCGCCGTGACCGATCAGGGCATCGGCATCTCGGACAAGGACAAGGAGCGCATCTTCGAGCGCTTCTACCGCGTCGACCCGGCCCGCTCCCGTGCCACCGGTGGCACCGGGCTCGGTCTCGCGATCGTCAAGCACGTGGCCGCCTCGCACGGCGGGGAGGTCACGGTGTGGAGCTCCGAGGGACAGGGCTCCACGTTCACCCTGCGGCTGCCGGAGGCGGGCGCGGCCCGCGACCGTGCTCAGCAGCACCCCGATCTCGACGAAGAGGCCGGGCGGCCCGCACCATCCGATCCTCCCGATTCCTCCAATTCCCCCGACTCAACCGCGTACGAAACGCTTTCCGCCCCGGAGGTCCTTCCGTGACCCGAGTGCTCGTCGTCGAGGACGAGGAGTCCTTCTCCGACGCCCTGTCGTACATGCTCCGCAAGGAGGGCTTCGAGGTCGCCGTCGCGACCACCGGGCCCGACGGACTCGACGAGTTCGAGCGCAACGGCGCCGACCTCGTCCTCCTGGACCTGATGCTGCCCGGCCTGCCGGGCACCGAGGTCTGCCGTCAACTGCGCGGCCGCTCCAACGTCCCGGTGATCATGGTCACCGCCAAGGACAGCGAGATCGACAAGGTGGTCGGCCTGGAAATAGGAGCCGATGACTATGTCACCAAGCCGTTCTCCTCGCGCGAGCTGGTCGCCCGTATCCGGGCCGTCCTGCGCCGCCGCGGCGAGCCGGAGGAGGTGACCCCGGCCGCCCTGGAGGCGGGCCCGGTCCGCATGGACGTCGACCGCCACGTGGTGACGGTCTCCGGCTCCAAGGTCGACCTCCCCCTCAAGGAGTTCGACCTGCTGGAGATGCTGCTGCGCAACGCCGGCCGCGTCCTGACCCGCATGCAGCTCATCGACCGCGTCTGGGGCGCCGACTACGTCGGTGACACCAAGACCCTCGACGTCCACGTCAAGCGCCTGCGCGCCAAGATCGAGCCGGACCCGGGCGCACCTCGGTACCTGGTGACGGTGCGTGGTCTCGGGTACAAGTTCGAGCCGTAGGCCGCGGTCGGCTGGAGCCGTCGGACGGAGTCCGGCGCAGCGCTCCGAAGCCCGCGTAGCGGTGCGAGGGGTGCGTCAAGAGTGGTGCTCGAGCCGGACCCGGGCGCACCGCGGTATCTGGTGACGGTGCGTGGTCTCGGGTACAGGTTCGAGCCGTAGGCCGACGCACAACACGGTCGCCATGTCGAAGGGCGGGACTCCCATTCCGGGGGTCCCGCCCTTCGGCTACGGCTGTGATGCTGCGGTACGACCGCTCAGTGGCCGGCCGCCGACTGCGAGGCGCTGTCGGACGGGGTCGCCTCGCCCGCGCCCGCACCCTCGCCGGTACCGGCCCCGGCGCCCGGCGTCTCGCCGCCCTCGGCCGGGCTGCCGGTGGGCGAGCCGCTCGGGGAGGCCGTGGCACCCGGCGTCGCCGGGACCTCGCTCGGGCCCCAGCTCTCGAAGTAGTGCTCGGCCGGGACGACGAAGGCGCGCAGGCTCACATCACCGGTCTTGCTGAAGGTGAAGGTGACCTTCTGGGCGTTGCCGTCCTGGACCGCCTCGCGGCTGCTGGGCAGCACGGCGGCGGCGTTGCCCTTGCCACCGATGATCAGCGAACCGCCGGCCGGGATGGTCAGGCTGCCGCCCTTGGCGGGCTTGAGCTCGGCGGCCTTGTCGACGCCCTCCACCTCGATCGCGTCCAGCGTCTGGGCGGTGCGGCCGGAGTTGAACAGGGTCGCGGAGATCGCGGCGGGGCCGGTCGACTCCAGGTCGGGCTGGGTGATGACGACGGCGTTCTGGATCTTGATGTCGCCGACGCTGGTGGCGGCGTTGTCCGGCTTGATCTCCAGTGTCTGGCTGTCGTTACCGGCGGCGCACGCGGCGAGCGAGGTGATCGAGAACGCGAGGGCGGCGGCGGCCAGGGCGCCGCGTCGAAGGCTGCTGCTCACGGCGGCGGCAACTCCTTGATTCGAACGGGGCGGGCTGCATAAAGCCGCCCTAAGTGTCTGTCAGCGGCCTTAGGTTACCGAGCCGTTCCCGCGCCGCCGCACCCGACCCTCCCCTCGGTGGGCGAAGTGCCGTCGAAGGGACCCTTCCAGCACCCGTCTCTCCACTCACAAGCGGCCCGGGAGGCGCATTGCCCGACCGCTCGTCCGTCATTCACATAAGTCCGCCGCAAGCACCCGCGCAAAATTTCCGTGAAGGAATGCGCGAACCTCCGGAATTGATCACCCGACCATGCCGCCGACCTGGTCGTGATCAATTCCGGGATTCGTCCGGTACCCGTCCCGGCACGCCGAACGGAGTAGCGGAAGTCGCACACTTGGAACCGGACATATGTGTATGTTCGGTCACTCGGAGGCGCCGTCGGATGTGTGTAACGTGCGCGTTTCCCCCCACCCGCAGAGCCGCTCTCACCTGCGAATACCTTCTTCCGGTCGGCCCGCGCAGCACGTTCCGGCTGGAGTTGTCAAGCCCCGAGATATGCCCTGACCTGCGAAAACGCCATTCAGAACCCGCAGTTTCCGTGTTACCCTGGATAGCCACGGAAGGGGTACCTGTCACATGACGTTCAAGGTTGGCGACACCGTGGTCTATCCCCATCACGGGGCCGCGCTGATCGAGGCCATCGAAACTCGCCAGATCAAAGGCGTGGACAAGACCTACTTGGTGCTGAAGGTCGCCCAGGGTGACCTGACGGTGCGTGTGCCAGCGGACAATGCGGAGTTCGTCGGCGTGCGTGATGTGGTCGGTCAGGACGGGCTGGACCGGGTCTTCGAGGTGCTGCGCGCGCCGTACGCCGAGGAGCCCACGAACTGGTCTCGTCGTTACAAGGCAAATCTGGAGAAGCTCGCCTCCGGCGATGTCATCAAGGTCGCGGAAGTCGTGCGTGACCTGTGGCGTCGTGAGCGCGAGCGTGGACTCTCCGCCGGTGAGAAGCGCATGCTCGCCAAGGCCCGCCAGATTCTGGTGAGCGAGCTCGCCCTCGCGGAGAACACCAACGAGGACAAGGCCGAGGCCCTGCTCGACGAGGTTCTCGCGTCCTGACGCGGTCCGTCCGCCTCAGTTCAGCACACCTCATTCAGCACAGAGCGCTGTGTTGTTCCCAAAGAAGTGCCGCGGTGCCCGATGACGTCATTACTGTCGCCGGGCGCTGCGGCATGTTCGCGCACAGACGCCGTACGTCCTGCCTCGGGGTGTCCCCGATACTTTGATGTGCCGGGTCCGGGCAGCTGGCTCGACCGTTGTCACGGAAGGGTTCGGTCAAAGACGTCCCACCCGGCACGCTGAGGCCATACCCACCTAGGCCGAGCACACAAACCTGACAGGAACCGATGTCTGACGATTCGCGTCCTTCGCCCACGGAAGTCCGTACCGGGACCCCCGCCGGCACCCGTACGGCCGTGGTGATCCCGGCCGCAGGAAAGGGCGTACGCCTCGGCCCGGGCGCCCCCAAGGCACTTCGCGCGCTGAACGGCACGCCCATGCTGGTCCACGCCGTCCGCGCGATGGCCGCCTCCCGCGCCGTCTCCCTGGTGGTCGTGGTGGCCCCACCCGACGGCGCCCCCGAGGTCAAGTCGCTGCTCGACGCCCACGCGCTGCCCGATCGCACCGACTTCCTGGTGGTCCCCGGCGGCGAGTCCCGCCAGGAGTCCGTCAAGCTCGGCCTGGACGCGCTGCCCCCGGACCACGACATCGTCCTGGTGCACGACGCGGCCCGCCCGCTGGTGCCGGTCGACACCGTGGACGCGGTGATCGAGGCCGTACGGGAGGGAGCGCACGCCGTGGTGCCCGCGCTGCCCCTCGCCGACACGGTCAAGGAGGTCGAGCCCGCGCAGACCCCCGGGGACCCGGAGCCGGTGGTGGCCACCCCGCAGCGCGCCCGCCTGCGCGCCGTACAGACCCCGCAGGGCTTCGACCGCGCCACGCTGGTCCACGCGCACGAGACGGTGACGCACGACGTCACCGACGACGCGAGCATGGTCGAGCAGCTCGGCCTGACCGTGGTGGTGGTCCCCGGCCACGAGGAGGCCTTCAAGGTCACCCGCCCACTGGACCTGGTCCTCGCGGAGGCGGTCCTGGCCCGACGGAGGCTGAACGATGGCTTCTGAGACGGAACCGCTCCTTCCCCAGGTCGGCATCGGCACCGACATCCACGCCTTCGAGGAGGGCCGCGAGTTGTGGTGCGCGGGCCTGAAGTGGGAGGGCGAGGGCCCGGGTCTGGCCGGCCACTCCGACGCGGACGTGGTCGCCCACGCCGCCTGCAACGCCCTCTTCTCCGCAGCGGGCCTCGGCGACCTGGGGCAGCACTTCGGCACGGGGCGCCCGGAGTGGTCCGGCGCGTCCGGGGTCGTACTGCTCACCGAGGCGGCGCGCATCGTCCGCGAGGCGGGCTTTCGCATCGGCAACATCGCCGTACAGGTCGTGGGCCCGCGCCCGAAGATCGGCAAGCGACGGGACGAGGCCCAGAAGCTCCTGTCGGAGGCGGCGGGAGCCCCGGTGTCGGTGTCGGGAGCGACGACGGACGGGTTGGGGTTCCCGGGCAGGGGCGAGGGCTTGATGGCGGTGGCGACGGCGTTGGTCGTGCGAGAAGGGTGAGCGGCCCAACCTCAAGGGGCGCGGGGCTGTATCGATGTGCGGCTCCGCCGCGTGGGCGCGACCAGCCCCCACCGACCCGCAGCCGACAACGGCCAAACCGCCGGAAGGCACCGGCACCCACCGCGGCCGACTACCCTGGTGCCGTGACTATTCGCCTGTACGACACCAGCGCCCGGCAGATCCGTGACTTCACCCCGCTCCAGCCGGGCTGTGTCTCGATCTACCTCTGCGGCGCCACCGTGCAGGCGGCCCCGCACATCGGGCACATCCGCTCGGGCCTGAACTTCGACATCATGCGCCGCTGGTTCACCCACCGCGGCTATGACGTGACGTTCATCAGGAACGTCACGGACATCGACGACAAGATCATCGCCAAGTCCGCCGACCAGAACCGCCCCTGGTGGTCCATCGGCTACGACAACGAGCGCGCCTTCACCGACGGCTACACCGCCCTCGGCTGCCTGGCGCCCACGTACGAGCCCCGCGCCACCGGCCATGTCACCGAGATGGTCGAGATGATGCGCGGCCTCATCGAGCGCGGACACGCCTACGAGGCGGACGGCAGCGTCTACTTCGACGTCCGCTCCTGGCCCTCCTACCTGGAGCTGTCGAGGCAGGACCTCGACGAGATGCGGCAGCCCGCCGAGGAGGGCATCACCGGCAAGCGGGACCCGCGCGACTTCGCGATGTGGAAGGCCGCCAAGCCCGGCGAGCCCGACTGGGAGACGCCGTGGGGACGCGGGCGCCCCGGCTGGCACCTGGAGTGCTCGGCGATGGCGCACAAGTACCTGGGCTCCGCGTTCGACATCCACGGCGGCGGCCTGGACCTGATCTTCCCGCACCACGAGAACGAGATCGCCCAGGCCAAGGCGTACGGCGACGACTTCGCCCAGTACTGGGTGCACAACGCCTGGGTCACCATGAGCGGCGAGAAGATGTCGAAGTCGCTCGGCAACAGCGTGCTCGTCTCCGAGATGGTCAAGCAGTGGCGCCCGATCGTGCTGCGCTACTACCTGGGCACCCCGCACTACCGCTCGACCATCGAGTACAGCGAGGAGGCCCTGCGCGAGGCCGAGTCCGCCTTCGCGCGGATCGAGGGCTTCGTGCAGCGCGTGGTGGAGAAGGCGGGCGTCGTCGAGCCGTCCCCCGAGGTGCCGATCGCCTTCGCCGAGGCGATGGACGACGACCTGGGCGTCCCGCAGGCGCTGGCCGTGGTGCACACCACGGTCCGCCAGGGCAACTCCGCCCTCGCCGCAGACGACAAGGAAGCCGCGGTGGCCCGCCTCGCCGAGGTGCGCGCCATGCTCGGCGTCCTCGGTCTCGACCCCCTCGATGCGCACTGGGCCGGTGAGACCGACCGCGGCGAAGACCTCCACGGTGTGGTCGACACCCTGGTCCGCATGGTCCTCGACCAGCGCGAGGCGGCCCGCTCCCGCAAGGACTGGGCGACCGCGGACGCCATCCGCGACCAGCTCAACCAGTCCGGGCTCGTCATCGAGGACAGCCCACAGGGCCCACGCTGGAGCCTCGGCCCGCGCTGACGAGTCCGGGTCCCGGAAGATCGATTGTGCCGCCCGGCCCCCCGGGCGGCACACTGCATAGACGTACGTACGAAACTCTCACGACAGACAGGTAGGTCATGGCCGCGAACAACCGCCGCATGTCCGGCAAGAAGGGCGCGCAGGTCGGCAGCGGCGGCCAGCGGCGCCGGGGCCTGGAAGGCAAGGGGCCGACGCCTCCGGCCGAGATGCGCAAGGGCCACGCCAAGCAGCGCGCGGCACAGGCGAAGGCGCGGCGCGCGCAGGGCGGCCGTCCGCAGGCCAGGCGCGGCGGCAAGAGCACGTCCGAGCTGGTCGTCGGCCGCAACCCGGTGGTCGAGGCGCTGCGCGAGGGCGTCCCCGCCTCCACCCTCTACGTCCAGCAGTTCATCGACAACGACGAGCGCGTCCGCGAGGCACTCCAGCTCGCCGCCGACCGCGGCGGCATCAACCTCATGGAGGCCCCGCGCCCCGAGCTGGACCGCATGACCAACGGCCTCAACCACCAGGGCCTGGTCCTGCAGGTCCCGCCGTACGAGTACGCCCACCCCGAGGACCTGGCCGACGCCGCCGCCGACGCGGGCGAGGACCCGCTCATCGTCGCCCTCGACGGAGTGACGGACCCGCGCAACCTCGGTGCCGTCGTCCGCTCGGTCTCGGCGTTCGGCGGCCACGGGGTCGTCGTACCCGAGCGCCGCGCGGCGGGCATGACGGCCGGCGCCTGGAAGACGTCGGCGGGCACGGCGGCCCGCACCCCGGTCGCCCGCGCCACGAACCTGACCCGCGCCCTGGAGTCGTACAAGAAGGCGGGCGTCGTGGTCGTGGGCCTCGCCGCCGACGGTGAGGTGGAACTCGGCGACCTGGAGGCCCTTGAGGGTCCGGTGGTCATCGTGGTCGGCAGCGAGGGCAAGGGCCTGTCCCGACTGGTCGGCGAGACATGCGACTTCCGGGTACGCATCCCGATGCCCGGCGGCGCGGAGTCCCTGAACGCCGGTGTGGCGGCGGGCATCGTCCTCTATGAGGCGGCCCGTCGGCGCGTCTGAACAGACATCCGTGGCCTCACCCGTGCGGGTTAATTCTGGTGACAGTGGTGCGACCTGCGCATCCTTGACGGGGTCCGGACAGATCGGACCGGTCAAAGCAGTGTCCTAACCACACGTCACTCGGTTAGTTGAGTGTGGACACCAGAACACCCCGCACACCCACGGGGGACCGCTCGTCGGGATACGACGACGCTCCCGCGCTGAGCATGGTGAAGGTGCCGAGCGATCCGGCGCAGATCATCGTCAATCACGCGAGCTTCCGCGTGCTGCTGGGCGCGTCGACCAGGCGCACCAAATCCCCGCAGGTCGCACGGCACTTGAGCGCCACCGACGACACCGCCGGCATCCCCGCCATGGGCGCGCCCCCCGCCGCCCGCCGCCGGGTCTCCGTGTGGAACGGCACGTCCGCGCCCGACGACACCGGCGCCCACCGGCTGCTGCAGGCCGTGCGCGACGGCAGCGTCCGCCACGGCGACGAACCGGGCCCCGCGGCAGGGGGCACCCAGGTCATCCCACGCGTCGACGTCGGCTACGGCGGCGGCTACGAGGACGACATGGCCCAGACGGTCGAGACCCCCATCGTCGGCGCGCAACGCACCCACGAGTCCGTGGAGACCCGACTGCTGCCCAACATGCGCAGGGTCGAGAGCGCGTACGACGAGGAATTCGCGTACGCGTCGGAGCACTTCGAGGCCGACGCCCCGGACGAGACCGACACGCCCCCCAGGCGCCCGGGCGGCGGCGACGACCCCGCCCGCCACGCGTACTACCCCGGCCGCCGTATGAACCTCGGCGTGGTCCTGCTCCCCCTCCGCGTCTTCCTCGGCTTCATCTCGATCTACGCGGGCATGGGCAAGCTCTGCGACCCCGTCTACTTCGACGGCGGCAAGCGCGGCTCCATGGTGAAGTGGCTCAACACCCTGCACCCCTGGGAAGTGGCCGAGCCCCTGCGCCAGTTCGCCCTGGAACACCCCGTCGGATCCGGCCTGGTCATCGCCTTCTTCCAGGTGATCGTGGGCGTCCTCACGGTCCTCGGCTGCTGGCAACGAGTGGCCGCCGTCGTCGGGGCGCTGCTGTCCGCCGCGCTCCTGCTCACCGTGAGCTGGAAGAGCGTCCCGGTCTACGACGCCCCCGACATCATCTATCTCGCCGCCTGGTCCCCGCTGATCATCGCCGGCGCCCCCGTCTACTCCATCGACGGCCGCCTCGCCGGCATGGCCTGGCGCCGTCTCGGCCCGCGCTCCGACATCTGGGAGCTCCGCAACTACGTCCTGCGCCGCGGCGCCCTCATCACGGCGATCGTCGCCGGCCTCACCCTCCTGATCGGCTCCCTCCTCGGCGGCGCCGTCCGCGACGCCGACCGCGTCGTGGTCCCGGGCCCGGGCGAGGCACCGCGCAACGAACTCCCCGGCTCCCCCCTGCCAGAGGAGTCGGACCGCCGGCACGACAAGACCCCCTCGGCCTCCAACTCGCCCACCCAGGGCGCCACATCGGGAACGGCGACTCCATCCGGCGCCGCGACGACGCCGGGCGCCACCAGCGACACGGGCACGACGGGCGCGGGCACGCCGAGCCAGACCCAGGGCACGGAAGGCCAGGCCCCGCCCCAGCAGTCCACCCCCGCCGACGAGGCCCCCAGCACCAGCGCGGGCCCCACCGGGGGCCCCACATCGAGCGGCGGCTCCACGGGCGGCGGTTCCGCCCCCGAGGAACCGGGCCTGGTGGGCGGCCTGCTGGGCTGACCCGCACGAACACGACGATGGGCCCCGGACTTCAACTCGTCCGGGGCCCATCGTCGTGGGCGGCGTGGGGCTGGGCCGGGGGGCACGGCCCGGCGCGACGGGGTGCCGCCTGCGCCCACCCGTGCCGCCCCAGGCGGCACGCATGCCCGCAGCTGAAGCGGAGCGGACCCCCCGCCACGGCCCCGACCCACCCACCAACCGTTGGCGCTACGCGCACCCCCACCGAACCCGCACAGGCGCCGCAGGCATCCGCGCTCAGCGCCCCAGAGCCGCCAGCTCCTTCGCGGCCTCGGTCAGGTCCTTCGCCGTGTCGATGGCCCGCCAGTACGCCCCCTGCGGGATCGGAAAGCCGGCCAGTCGGCGCTCACGGGCCAGGTGGGGGAAGGTCGTACGTTCGTGGTCGCCGCGCTCGGGGAGGAGATCGGCGAAGGCGGACGAGAAGACGTACACACCCGCGTTGATCTCGAACGTCGACGGCGGCGCCTCTATGAAGTCCGTGATGTGTCCGAAGCCGTCCGTCTTCACCGCGCCCCACGGAAGACGCGGCCGAGCCAGCGCCAACGTGGCGACAGCGTCCCGCTCGGTGTGGAAGTCCGCCATGTCCCGCAGCGAGAACCGCGTCCAGATGTCCCCGTTGGTCGCGTACCAAGGCCGGTCCGGATGCGGCAGATGCGCCGCCGCGTACTTCAGACCGCCACCCCGCCCCAGCGGCTCGGTCTCGACGACAGTCGTCACCCGCACCGGAAGCTCGGCCGACTTCAGCCAGTCCTGCAACACCTCGGCGAGATGCCCGCAGCTCACCACGACATCCGTCACACCCTCCTCAGCCAGCCAGACAAGCTGATGGCCGATGATCGGCGTCCCCGTACCGGGGATCTCGACCATCGGCTTGGGCCGGTCGTCGGTGTACGGACGCAGCCGGGACCCCTGGCCCCCGGCCAGGACGACGGCTTGAACGGGGCGGGACGCGGCGTTCGGATCAGTCATGCCCGAACTGTACGCGGCGCCCCGCTCACGGTATTCACCGGAAACCGTTCGTTAATCAGTATTCGTCATTCAGTAAAGAGGCCGGGCTCCCGGCGCTAACCGTGCGCTGCGGCCACACCGGAGGCGAACGCCGTGTCGCACACGGGCCGCGAGTACGACTGCGCCCGCGTCGGCCCGTACACCCGCACCGCCGCACGCCCGAGCGCACGGGCGATCGACGCACAGTGCTGGGCAAGCGACGGCCGGTCGTCGACGGCCTGCTGGAGGTGGGTGAGCGCGGCGCCCGGGTTCTTCTCCTGCAACTCGGTCATCAACTGGTCGCGCAGCACGTCCTGCGGGGCGCGCGGCGCGGCGTTCTTCGCGTTACCCGCGTTCGATACGTCGGTCGCGGCGAGCACCGAGTCCGAGGGGTTCCCCGACCAGTTGACCCGGGTGACCGCGAGGGTCCCGGAGAGCACCAGGACGACGGGCAGGACGAGGGCGAGAGTGCGGCCGAGCTGGCGGGCGGGGCCCCGGTGGCCGCGTCGTGTCTGTTGGGTGGTGGAGTGCTTCACGCGAGTGAGGGTAGCGTTCGGTGCTGATATGGCGACATTTAGTCACCGGTTCGGGGGATGAAGAGGGCCCTGGATTCGGGTACGACGTTGACGTACAGCGCTCGAAATGGCCGGTATGCCGGGGTATTTGTCGACAACGAAGAGGGCCCCGCAGCGCTCTGCGGGGCCCTCTTCGTCAACCTGGGTGAATTACCCGGGGTTGTACCGCCTCAAGCGGCTGGACTGTCTCAGTCGGACAGCCGCTCACCCGTGGAGGTGGAGAAGACGTGCGTCTCGCCGGAGCGCGGGACGACGTGCACCGTGCTGCCCTTCTCGGGGACGTCACGGCCGCTGACGCGGACGACGAGGTCCTTGGAGTCGTCGCCGCCGACCTTGGCGGTGCCGTAGACGTACGCGTCGGCGCCCAGCTCCTCGACGACGTTCACGCTGACCGCGAGACCCTGGTCCGAATCGGCGCCGGCCACGTCGAAGTGCTCGGGACGGACACCCACGGTGACGGTCTTGTCGGTGGTGGCGGACAGCGCGTCACGGTCCACCGGCACGACCGAGTTGCCGAACTTCACACCGCCGTCGGTGATCGGGACCTCGACCAGGTTCATGGCCGGGGAGCCGATGAAGCCGGCCACGAAGAGGTTCGCGGGGCGGTCGTACATGTTGCGCGGGGTGTCGACCTGCTGGAGCAGACCGTCCTTGAGCACGGCGACCCGGTCGCCCATCGTCATGGCCTCGACCTGGTCGTGGGTGACGTAGACGGTGGTGATGCCGAGACGGCGCTGCAGCGACGCGATCTGCGTACGGGTCGACACACGGAGCTTGGCGTCCAGGTTGGACAGCGGCTCGTCCATGAGGAAGACCTGCGGCTCACGCACGATGGCGCGGCCCATCGCGACACGCTGGCGCTGACCACCGGAGAGGGCCTTCGGCTTGCGGTCCAGGTACTCGGTCAGGTCGAGGATCTTCGCGGCCTCCTCGACCTTCTTGCGGATCTCCGCCTTGTTGACGCCGGCGATCTTGAGCGCGAAGCCCATGTTGTCGGCGACGGTCATGTGCGGGTACAGCGCGTAGTTCTGGAACACCATGGCGATGTCCCGGTCCTTCGGCGGCAGGTGCGTGACGTCGCGGTCACCGATGCGGATGGCGCCGGCGTTGACGTCCTCGAGCCCCGCCAGCATGCGGAGCGAGGTGGACTTGCCGCAGCCGGACGGGCCGACCAGAACGAGGAACTCGCCGTCCTCGATGTGGATGTCGAGCGCGTCCACGGCGGGCTTCTCGGTGCCCGGGTAGATCCGGGTCGCCTTGTCGAACGAAACAGTGGCCATGGTGAATGGGCCCCCTTCTACCGGCAGGAACGTGCCGGACGATCCGTTGTAGGAAGGTGGTTGGTTTAGTCCACATGTACGGACTGGGTCTGGACGGTACCCGGCGTTCGCCTGTTCTGTCAGTACCTGGAGGCATGTGAACTTCGCGGAAATTTTCGACAGGGCTCCCTTGGAACCTGGGTACACTGCACGGGCGCGTGCGTGACAGTGCGTGCAGGCCTCCTTAGCTCAGCTGGTCCAGAGCGGCTGTCTTGTAAACAGCAGGTCGTCGGTTCGAATCCGACAGGGGGCTCTCTTCACGATGGGGCGGTTGTCGATTCGACAACCGCCCCACACGTTTTTCCCGTTCGGCGTGGAATAGGATCGCTACTGCTAGTGTTCGTCCCGTCACAGTGGGCAATCAGCCTCAATGTACATGTAATGAAATCCGAGGGTTCCATGCGCAAGCTTCACCAGGTCATGATCGCCGCGGCGGCTGCGGGCGGCCTGTCCGCCATCGGTGCCGGCACGGGCGTCGCCTACGACGTCGCGCCGTCCACGTCCGACCTCTACCGGCCGTACCAGGAGTGCAGCCCGCAGACGGTTGCCGCGACCGACGTCCCGGTCGCCGTGCTCGGTCTCTCCGAGACCTTCGACACCACCTGCGGTCAGTTCAACAACGCGTTCACCGGCTGAGGCCGGCGGCACAGTCGTGCGCGACGCCTTCCGCGGGCCCCTTCGGGGTCACTCCCGAGGGGGCCCGTCCATGTGTGGGCGTCCCCGAACTCCGGTGCGGTGATGAGCGGTTGGTCCACACGGACCGGTCGCCCGCAGGTCAGTCCTTCAGTTCGTAAGCGAAGCGGGCCCCGGCGTCCCGGACGTGAGCCGGGCACAGGGGTCCGTCTCTCCGACACCCCCAGGGCCCGGCGCGCGGCCGTTCGCGGTGTATTGCGTCCGGGCACACCCCCACAGAGGAGACGCAACTCATGTTCAACGGGAAGAAGTTCATGGCTGTCTCGGGGCTTCTCGGCGGCCTTGCCATGACCTGTTTCGGCGCCACCCAGGCCCACGCGGCGGGCCCGGGCAACTGCGCCCTCGACGCCCAGGGCAACATCATCTGCACCCAGCAGCTCCAGGGTCAGACGGAGGAGGGCGACGGCTTCATCCTGCGCCGGACGGTGAACTGCCAGCCGACGGAGCCGCTGACCCTGCCCACTCCCGGCCTGCTGTCCAACGGTCAGACGCGGATCGGGCCGCACATCACCTGTGCCGACCAGAGCACCCCCATGCCGGCCGCGCCCAGCACCGGCCAGAACAACTCCGCGGACGACGCCGCGCCCCCGTTGCTCGCCCGCCTGTTGGGCTGAGCGTCTTCGAGCGGCGGATGGCCGGACCGGGGCGACCTGGTCCGGCCACCCGCCGCTTTCGCGCGTCCACGGGGGAGTTGTCGGCAAACGAGTGACCGGCCGGCACCGCCCGTGACCCGACCGCGGGGAAGCGTCGTTTTCCTGGCAGGGAAATCGGTGTGCGCACCGGTGCCTTGTCATGGGCCGACACGACACAAGGAAGGAGGAATGTCCCAAATTGCTACGGATCGTCTGTATATGCTCACATTAAGTAGTCAGCCAGGGCTTCACGCCCGGGAAGAAAGGGTCTAACTATGCGCAGGTTTCAGCGCGTTGCAGTCGTAGCCGCGGCGGTCGCGGGGATGTCCGCCTTCGGCATGGGCGCCGGCAGCGCCTTCGCCCACGACAACGACTGGGACGGTCAGGCTGTCACCGCGGTCGCCACCTCGCAGGCCAACGCCGTGGCCACGTGGGGTGCTCCGTACGGCAAGGCCGCCCCGCACACCGCTCCGCAGGCCGCGCCGTACGCCGCTCCGCAGGCTGCCCCCGCCGCGCCGGAGGCCGCTCCCAAGGCCGCCGCGCCGGAGTACGGCTACGGCGAGTACTCCGCTCCGTACGCCGCTCAGCAGTAAGAAGCAGTCGCCGGCGTCGATGCGCGCATCTCAGGGCACAGGCGCATCGACATCGATCGGAACACCGTATGCACGGCGCACGATCTGAACATCTCAGCTCCTGGATCAGGTCGGGCTGTTCGACGGTGTGCTGGACAACACCCTTAGCAAACACAGCCCGGACGCGCGGCAGACCCATCAGGGAGCGCGGCCGGGCTGTGGCATTTCGACCTTCTCCAAGGCAAAAGGAACGCAGCACATGATCGGTCGACAGAAGATCGCAACCGTCTCGGGGCTCCTCGGAGCTCTCGCCGTGATCTACAGCGGCGCGGCGCCGGCGTACGCCGACGACCCCAAGGGCAACTGCACGATCACCGCCCAGGGAGACATTGTCTGCATCAAGAAGAGCGAGGTCGTCCACAAGGACAAGCGCCACGGGTACGTCGTCCAGCAGAGGCAGGACTGCACCACGGTCGAGCGGCCGCGCTTCATCGGGCCCAAGGAGGGCGCGGCGAGCGGCGGGTCCGTGCAGAGCGGGCCGGTCGTGGAGTGCAACAACCGGGCGGAGCTGCCCAAGGGCGTCAAGCTCCCCAAATTCCGTTTCTGACGGACCGCACGAAGAATGCCGGACCGGGATCACTCCCGGTCCGGCATTCTTCTTGAAATCCGGCCTACGTCACTTGTCGAAGGCGCTGTTGTTGCAGCCCATGCTCGAGCCCATCGAGGTGTCCTGGGCGCCCGGGTTGCCCTCGCCATTGAGCAGGTTGCCGCCCAGGCCGTTGGCGATGCCGACCTGGCCGAGGATGTTGACGTTGGCGTCGTGCGACCGGCAGTTCGTGCTCTGCATGATGTTGAGGCTGTTGCCCTTGCGGCCCTTGTGGCCCCAGTCGCCTCCGTCGGCGTGCGCGACGCCGGAGCTCAGGAGCCCGACGCTCCCGAGGGCGGCGACCAGGACGGCGGCCTTGCGGAGCTTGTGCATGTTCATCTCCGGTGGAGTGGAGTGGGGTCGATCTCCGGGAGATCGACTTCGTACAATTACGGAGGCTAATAGGAAGTATTCCAACGCAATCGGCGGCACGCCGAATTCGGAAAAGTCTCACCGCCTTGGCCGATGGCCACGAAATTGCCCGCTGTTGTACACGAATCCAGCACAAAAGAGTCCCGGTACCGGGCTCGAGGCTCGGTACCGGGACCTGTTTCCCGCTCGGGTCGGCCGGGCGACCCTTCAGTGCCTTAGAAGGCGCTGTTGTTGCAGCCCATCGACGAGCCGATGTGGGTGTCCTGGGCGCCCGGGTCGCCCTCGCCGTTGAGCGCGCTGCCCAGCAGGCCGTTGAGGATTCCGACCTGGCCGAGGACGTCGACGTTCAGGTCGTGCGACTTGCAGTTGGAGCTCTGCAGGACGCTGAACTTGTCCCCGCCCTTCTTGCCGCCGTGACCGCCGTGGCCGTCGGCGGTGGCGGTGCCGGCGCCCAGCAGTCCGACAGTGCCGATGGCGGCGACAACGACGGCAGCCTTGCGAAGCTTGTGCATGTCATCTCCGGTGGAGTGAGGTGGGTGCGATCTGTGGGAGATCGACTTCGTACAGTTACCGGAGATTAATAGGAAATATGTGGACATGTATGAACGACGCGCCGGGGTTTGTGATCTCGCACAGGGATACACCCGGAAGCCGCATCGCCGACATGGAAGAAGACGAAGAGGACATGGAAGAACGCTGGTCGCGGTCCTCGGCGAGGACCGCGACCAGCGTGGGTCGCCGCAGCCGCGAGAGGTGATCCTCAGTGCGTGTAGCGGGCGTGGGAGAGGGAGTTCGCCTGGCTGTTGGCCTGGTCGCAGTCGACGCCCTCGGTCTCGGCGGCGGCGAGTACGGCGACCGGGACGGCCGCGTTGAGCAGGGACTGCGGGCTGCACTCCTGGTACGGGCGGAAGAGGTTGGCCTGCTCGATCGGCCCGGACGGCGCCACGGACGGCTGCGGGTTGACCTCGGGGCTGATCTTCGGGCTCAACTGCGGGTTGACCTGCGGAGCGACCTCGGCGCCCCGCTGGGGCGGCGCCTGCCGCCGGTGGTGCGGCGCGTTGGAGGACTGCGCGCTCGCCTGCCCGTGGCCCCACGCGGTGGCCTGCATGTCCTGCTGTGGAGCGGGCGGCGGGACGGAGCCGTAGCCCACGGGAGCGTCGGCGACGCTGGGGCCGACGCCGATCGCGGACAGACCACTGGCTGCTGCTACGACGAGCGCGACGTGATGAAGCTTGCGCATGGAACCTCGGCCCTTCATTGACCTGTGCATGGAACGTACGGAAATGCGGCTGCGATGGAATCTCCCTGTGCGGAACGAGGCATCCGCGATTCCGGTCACGTGACTCTGGGGCGGGTCACTCAATTGCCCGCGAGTGTGTAAATCCGATGGATGGCAATGGAGTGACGGAATTCCGGATCCCGTGACCTGGTCCGGGAAATGTCGTTGCCAGCAAAGAGAGGGCAGCGGCAGCTCAGGCATTACCCCTGTAAGGGAGCAGTACGAATATCACACTGAGCACACGCAAGACTGCACTGAAATACAACGGATTTCCCTGCACAGGTAATGAAGGGCCGAGGGTTCCATGCGCAAGCTTCACAAGGCCGCGCTCGTCGTAGCAGCGGCCGGCGGTCTGACCGCCATCGGCGCCGGCGTCAGCGAGGCGGCCGACTACTACCCCGCCGGATACGCCGGTGCCGCTCCCGAGTACCCGGCACCTCAGTACGCTCCGGCGCCTCAGTACGGCCCGGCTCCCCACTACGGTCCGGCTCCCCAGTACGGCCCACCACCGCAGTACGGCCCGGCTCCTGCTCCCCAGTACGGTCCCGCGCCCCAGTACGCCCCGGCGCCCGCTCCCCATTACGCGCCGCCCCAGCACCGTGCTCCCCAGGTCGCGGCGTCGTCCCGCTCGGCGGGTGCCGCGCATGCCAGCCGTCCCTACTACCGGCCGCAGCCCCAGCCGGCACCGCACTACGCGCCCCCGCCGCCCGCCCCGCGCGAGCAGACCGGTTACGCCACCGCGTCGGCCTCGTCGGGCGGTTCCGCTCAGGCCTCCAACGCGCCGCACCCGGCTCCGCGGCGCCCGGCCCCGCAGCCGTCGGTTCCGCAGGTCGTGCCGCAGGTGACCCCGCAGACGGCCCCGCAGGTCATGCCGCAGGTCGCTCCGCAGGTCTCCGCACCGCAGGTCTTCGACCCGGAGCCCGCGCCGCGGGTCGCGCCGCAGGTGAACCCGCAGGTCAACCCTGAGGTGAACCCGCTGATCAACCCGCTGGTCTCGCCGGCCAGCGCGCCGCAGGTGCCCGGCCTCGGCCTCGGACAGGTCGCGGCGCCGCCCGTGGGCCAGCTCGGGCTGCCCCGGCTCGGCTGACGGCCGTCACGCAACTGCCCACCGTTTCGACCCCATCCCCCGCACAGCACAACCGCTCGACCAACGGAGAAGAAATGCGCAAGCTTCACAAGGCCGCCCTCGTGGGTGCCGTCCTCGGCAGTGTCGGCTCGTTCGGCGCGGGCACGGCCTCCGCCCACGGTGAGGCGATGGCCCACGACTTCGACATCACGCAGGGCATCGAGTGTCGTTCGCACGACATGAACATCGACATCCTGGGCAATGTCGGCGCCCTCAACAGCCTGCTGGCCAACGCCCTCAACGGTGAGGGCTCGCCGGGCGCGCAGCCCAGCCACCTCGGCTCGGACATGGGCTGCAACAGCGCGGTCAAGTAAGCGCACGAAGTGTCCGGTTCAACGCCCGCTCCGTCACGGGGCGGGCGTTGAACTGCTCGCCCCGAAGATCCGGAGGGACCGGTGAGACTGTCCTGTGCCGACGAAATGCTGCTGCTCAACGGGTGTCCGGGAGTCATCGGCCTGGCGGCGGTCCTCTCCGGCGAGCGGCCCGACGTGGATCAGGTGCGGGCGCGCGTCGTCGAGCGGTGGGCGGGCCTGGAGCGGATGAGCTGTGTGCTCGACGGGGCGGACGGGCGGCGTGGCTGTGCGCGGTGGGCCGTACCGGGGCCGTTCGATCCCGTCGCCCATGTCGCCGTGGCGGCGGACAAGTTGGACGACCTGTGGGCGCGGAGCGTGGACCGGCCGCTGGCCGGCGGGGTGCCGCCCTGGCGGCTGTACGTCGTCCCGGACGCGGCGCACGGCGGTGACTTCGCGCTGGCGCTGGTGGCCCAGCACGCGCTGCTGGACGGGCGGTCGCTGGCGACGCTGATGCGCTCGCTGATGGACGACCCCGGGCCGGCCGGGGTGCCGGGCCGGCCGGTGCCGTTGCCGCGCGGCGGGCTGCGCGCGGCCCGCCGGGAGCTCAGGGCGATGTCGGCTCCGGGGCAGGCCCTTCCGACGCGGGCGCCGGAGACGTACCCCTCGGTCGCGGTGGCCGAACTGCCCGCGCAGACCGTCCGGGCCGCGCGCCGGCAGCCCGCCGACGGCCGCGGCGCGACGCTGAACGAGCTGCTGGTGGGCGCGGTGGCCGGGGCGCTGCGGGCCGAGTACGGGCCGGTGCGGCGGTGGCGGGAGCGGGACGTGCCCGTGTACACGGCCGTACCGTGCGATCTGCGGGGCAGGGGGAATCCGGGCGAGCTCGGCAACACGCTCACCGTCGTCCGGGTCCCGCTGCCCGTCGACATCGACGATCCCGCGGCGCGGCTGCGGGCGTGTCAGGCGGCGCTGGCCGGCGTCCCCGAGCGGGCCGCCGTACACGCCACCGTGCTGTTCCCCGCGGCGGAAGCCGCACGGCGCACCGGACCCTGGGTGACCCGGCTGCTGAACCGCCGCGGCCGGCACTCCTGCTTCGCGGCGACCGCGACCACGGCCATGAAGTGGCCCGGCGCGGCGAGCACCTTCCAGGGCCGTCGGCTGGTGCGCACGGTCGGGCTGCCGCCGCTGCAGCACCCGGGCACCGTCAGCTTCGCCCTGGCACAGGCCGGGGACGCGTTCACGCTCACCGCGGTGGGCAACGTCGGCCCGGGCGACGCGGGCCGGCTCGCCGGCGCGGTCGTCACTCAGTTCGAGACATGGGCTCGGACGGCGACGCCGTCAGTGCTCTGACGGCACCAGGAGATGGAGGCAGTTGCATGGAAGCCGCACGCCGTGAAAGTGACGTATGGGAAGCGCTGCGCCCGCTGTGCGCGCGGGTGATGTCGGTGCCTCAGGAGGCGGTCGTGCCGCAGGCCCGGCTGGTCGCCGACCTGGGAGCCGACAGTCTGGACATCACCGAACTGGAGGTGGCCTCCGAGGAGTTGTTCGGGGTGTCCCTGCGCGGGCGGGACAAGACCGGGGTGTCCACCGTGGGTGATGTCGCCGACCTCATCGCGCGACTGCGCGCCGGCGCCCCCGACGCCCACCGCCCCCTCGCCCGATGACCGGCCGGCACGCCGTCGCCGTCACGGGGCTCGGCGTCCGCTGCGGGGCCGGGGCGACTCCGGCGGCGCTGTGGGAGAGCCTGGTGGGCTGCCGCTCGGCGGTCTCGCTGCACGCGTTCGACGACGAGGGCACCGTCGTGTACCCCGCGTGTCCGATCACCGACTTCGACCCCGCCGGGTATCTGACGCCCAAGGAGCTGCGGCGGGCGGACCGTTCGGTGCAGTTGGCCGTGTGCGCGGCCGCGGACGCCGTGGCGGACGCCGGAGGGCTGCACGTCGCCCCCGGTCGGCGGGCCGTGGTCACCGGCACCGGATACGGCGGGGTGATCGGCCAGGAGAACGGCATCGGACGTCCCGATGTGCTCTACGCGCCCCGGCTGATGCACAACGCCGGGGCGTACTGGATCAGCGCCCGGCACCGTGTCACCGGGCCCAGCCTGACCATCTCCACCGCCTGTGCCTCCGGAACGCACGCGGTGGGTGAGGCGATGCAGATGATCCGGGCCGGCGCTGCGGACACGGTGGTGGTCGGCGGGCACGACAGCCCGCTGACGCCCACCACCGCGCTGGCCTTCGGGCGGGCCGGGGCGATGGTCACCGAGTGCGCGGATCCGGCGTCCGCGTCACGGCCGTTCGACGTCGGGCGGCGGGGATTCGTCCTCGCCGAAGGGGCCGCCTTCCTGGTGCTGGAGCGGCTGGACCTCGCCCGCGCGCGCGGCGCCCGGGTCCACGCCACGCTCACCGGGTACGGGCGCACCTCCGACGCCCACCACCTCACCGCACCGCATCCCGACGGTGCCGGGGCCCGGGCCTGCATGGAGCTGGCGCTCGCCGACGCCGGGGCGAGCGCCGAGGCCGTCACCCACGTCAACGCGCACGGCACCGGCACCGAGCTGAACGACCTCGCCGAAGCGCACGCCATCAGCGCCCTGTTCGGCCCGCGCGCGGTGCCCGTGACCGCCCCCAAGGCGGTGACCGGGCACGGGCTGGGCCTTGCGGGGGCGCTGGAGGCCGTGATCACTGTCCTGTCGGTGCGCGAAGGGCTCGCGCCGCCGACCGCGCATCTGACGCGGCTGGACCCCCGGTGCGAGCTGGACATGGTCACCGGCGAGCCGCGCAAGATCCCGGACGGGCCGGTGATCAGCAACAGCTTCGCCTTCGGAGGCCACAACGCCTGTGTCGTCTTCGACTCGCCGCACGTCTGAGCGGTGACCTGGGATCGGGAGGCTGTGGAGGATGAGGCTGACGGCCATCGAGGAAGGGCATCTGCGCAACGGGCTGCCGGGGACGGTCGGCATCGCCGCGCTGTTTCCCGGAGAACCGTTTGAGCCGGCCTGGGTACGGGCCCGGGTCGCCGAGCGCTGGGGCGGTCTCGACCGGATGAGCCTGGTGCCGGTGCCCCCCGCCGGGCCGTCGGCGCTGTCCGGCCACCGGTGGTCGGCCGCCCCGCCGTTCGATCCCGCCGCGCACATCGCCGCCACCGACCTGGACGTGGACTCCCTGCTGGCCGGCGGCGTCACCCGGGCGCTGCCGCCCGGGCGGCCCCTGTGGAAGCTGCTGGTGACCCGGCGCCCCACCCCGGCCGGCGAACACGCCGTGGTGCTGCTCGCCCATCATGCGCTGCTGGACGGCAGGTCCCTGGAGACCCTCTTCCGGATGCTGATGGACGACGCCGCGCCGCCTCCTTCGCCGGCCGCGGCGGTGGCGCGGCGGCGGCCGGCGGTCCGTCTCGCCGCCGTGGGCCGGGAGTTGCGGCGGATCGGGGTACAAGGGCAGCCCGTACCGCCGTCGTCCGGCGGCGAGACGCGGCCCTCGGTGGCGGTGGCCGGGATCGACCCGCACGTGATGCGTGCCGCCCGCCGCCAGCCGGCCGACGGGCGCGGGGCGACGCTCAACGAACTGCTGCTGAGTACGTACGCCGGTGCCCTGCGCGCCTGCCACGGGCCCCTGCGGTCGTGGCCGAGAGGGCCGGTCCCGCTGTACGCCACGGTGCCGGTCGACCTGCGCGGCCGTGGCGACGCGCGGCAGCTCGGCAACGGCGTCACCGCGCTGCGGGTGCCGCTGCCCGTCGACCTCGACGCTCCGGTGGCCCGGCTGCGGGCCTGCCAGGACCAGGTCGCCGCGTTCGACCGGCGCTGCGAGGCGCACCGCGCGATCCTTCCCGCGCTCCAGGGCGCCGCGCGCACCGTGCCGTGGCTGGCCGGGGTGATGGCCAGGAGGCTGGCGCGTCCCGAGCTGACGACCAGTCTGTGCACCGCCTTCAAATGGCGGGACAACCCCAGCCACCTGCACGGCCGGCCCCTGTCGCGGGTCGTCCCCCTCCCGCAGCTCTCCCCGCCGGGCACCGCGAACCTCTGCCTGGTGCACACCGCCGACGCCTACACCCTCACCGTCGTCAGCCATCTGGGCGCGGGCGACGCCGAGTTGATCGGTGCCGCCGTGGTGCGGGAGCTGGAGGCGCTCGCGGCGGCCGGGGCGCCTGCCGCGCGGGCCGCTCGAGGACTTCGTACGCCTTAGGGCTTTCGCGCGTCGTGGCTCAGGGCGCGGGCCAGTTCCGGGTGGGTCAGCGCCTCCGCGCTGTCGACGAACTGGTCCACCGCGCCGACGGGCGGCAGGTCCTTCAGGACCGGGTCGCCGATGCGGGCCAGCAGGGCGGCGGTGAAGCGGTCGGCGCGCAGGACGCGGAACGGGCGCGAGTGGTACGGGCGCGTGGTGGGGGCGACGCGGTCGGTCAGACGCAGGTCGTTGTGCTGGTGGGCGACGATCTCGTAGGCGTGCGCGAGATGGCGTTCGCGGGTGTGCCAGTCCCCGGCGGCGAGGGCCGCCGTGAGGACGGGGGTCAGGCGTGGGGCGGAGGCGGTGCGGGCGAAGGCGCTGCCGAGCCATTTGCCGTACGGCGGGTAGCGGCGGTCCATCAGCAGGCACAGCCGCATCAGATCGCGGGCCAGGCGGGCGGTGACGACGGCGGAGCCCAGCTCGTCGCCGACCTCGCCCGCGCGGCCCACGAAGGCCTCCTCGTGCGCGATGCGCTGCCACTGGCACGCCAGGACGTACAGCCAGACGTCATGGGGGTACCAGCCCAGCGCCTGGCGTAACGGGGTGAGGGTGTGCAGCCCGTCGTGGAAGACGGCGCCGGCGGTGACCTCGGCCAGGAGCTGGGAGGGGGTGGCCAGCCAGTCGGCCGACGTGATGCCCTGGCCCGGGTCGAAGCCGAGGGCGTCGGTGAACCAGGCGGAGGTGCCGGTCACTTCGACGCGGTGCTCTTCGTGCGGGCCGAAGCGCGTGGGGTGGCCGAGGAAGGCCTTCGGGAGGTGCTCGGCGAATATGTGTCTGATGCGGGCCGCGTGCCGGGGCACGTCATGGCGGTGCAGGAACACCTGCAGGCGCGGGCCCCACTCGTGGTCGGCCGAGCGCGGGGTGTCGTAGCCGAGGACCTCGGAGCCGCTGCCGATGCGGGCGGCGGAGTGGGGGACACCGGGGGCGGCCTCCTCCAGCAACGGGCGTACGGCGTCGGTGTAGAAGCGGCGGGAGAGTTCCAGGCCGGGGATGAAGTCGGGGTCGGACGCGGGGGTGTGGGGGAGGTGCATATGCGTGGGGCTCATGCTGGGAAGCCGTGCCCATTCGGTGAGGGCTCATGCGAAGTGCGTTCACACTGTTGCGGGTTGCGGACATTCGGGCCGCGGCCGGCCGGGGTGGTTCCTCAGGCGGCTCGCGATCTCCAGGTGAGCGGCGAGCGGGGCGTGGTCCTCCTCGAGCTGCCACAGGGAGTTCTGCAGGACGCGGCCCAGCGTCCAGGCGCGCGCCCGGTGCCGGTCGAGGCCGAGGACGTCCGTCATGGCGTCGAAGCGCCACCGCACCTCGTCCGGCTCGAAGCGGTTCCACAGCGCCGGGAAGAGGTCGAAGCCGGGGTCGCCCGCGAGCGGCTTGGGGTCGATGGCGAGCCAGGGCGCGCGGTCGGCGGCCAGGACGTTCTCGAAGTGCAGGTCCCAGTGCAGCAGTCGGTCGCCGGGCTCGGCGGCGACCTCGCGCACCGCCGCCGCGCAGTCGGCGACAAGGCGGCGAGTCGCCGGGTCCGGGAGGAGTTCCAGGGCCGCGGGGGTCCGCTCCAGCATGGCTTCGGCGATGTCGCCGAGGCGGCGCAGCCCGGCCGGGGCCGGGGTGGCGGTGAGGCGGGCCAGCAGCCGGGCGACGACCAGGGTGGCCTCGCGGGAGTCCGGCAGCTCGGCCAGGAGCCGGTCCGCGTCGAGCCGTTCCAGCAGCAGCGTGCCGGTCTCGTCGTCGCACTTCAGCAGCCGGACGGCGCCCTCGCCCCGCCACGCCCGCAGCGCGACCGGCTCGCCCACGGTCTCCTCGTCGACGTCCTGGAGCTTGAGCACGGCCCGGGTCCCGTCGGCGTCCAGCACGGGCAGGACCAGTGCGCAGCGGCCGTACATCGTCGGACCGTCCAGTCGCAGTCGCCAGTGCTCCAGGAAGCGCGCGGCGCGCTCCGCGAGCGAGGCGACGTAGGCCCGGCCCGCCTCTCCGTCGTACCGCACGTGCTGGGCGATGAGTTCGTCCGGGATGTCGATCATCTTGGCGAGCCTAGCGGGCGGCGAAGCTTTGCTTAGTGATTGCCATTTTCACCTCCCCCTCCAACTTCCCTTTGCACAAAGCTGCTTCACAGCAAGTGTCATGTGCACCAGGTGCACCACGCGTTTCTCAGGGGAGGCACTTCATGTCAGTCAGCGGTCGGCGAGCGAGACGCGCATGGGCCGTGCTCGCCACCTTCGCCGCACTGGGCCTGACGGTCACTCAGGCCCAGGCGGCGGCACCGGACGACACCGACCCGTTCGGGGTCCGGATTCTCAGCGAGGGACCGGGGGAGGAGGAACCCGGGGACGGCGGCGAGGAGAACGAGCACATCGCCGCGCGCGCCGAGGAGTACGCCCAGGCCCGCACCGCGCCGGGCGGCATCGTGGCGCCGGGCGCCTTCGGGGCGGCGTTCGGCGAGATGCTCGACCTGCCCAGCACCAAGGGCGGTTGGCGCAACGACACCCGGCTGCCGTACGACGCCGACGACCCCCGCTACCGGGACATCAACTCCAACTCCAGCGGCGGCGCGGGCAAGGTGACCGGCCGGGTGACGGGCATGGCGGCCGACGACCGCGGCACCGTGTACGCGGGCTCGGCCAACGGCGGCGTCTTCCGGTCGCGCACCGGCGGCGGCCACTGGACGAACATCTCCGACGAGCTGCCCGCCCTGTCCACCGGCGACCTCCAGCTCGACCCGCGCGGCCGCCTCTGGTACGCCACCGGCGAGGCCAACACCAGCGCGACCGCCTTCCTCGGCACCGGCGTCTACGTCCTGAAGGACCCGCGATACGGCAAGTTCAGCCGGCGCGACCGGGTCGGCGGCGACGAGCTGGAGTCGACGTCCATCAACGCGCTGCGCTTCGCCGGCGACAAGGTGTGGGCGGCGACCACGCGGGGCGTGTGGAGCCACAGCACCAAGACGCTCAAGGGCGCCTGGAAGCTGGAGTTCGCGCCCAACCCGGACTATCTGCCGGGCGGCCCCAAGGACAACGACGAGAACGCCGCGTACAAGAACATCGCGAGCGACATCGCCATCGACCCCAAGGACCCGGACAAGGTCGTCCTCGCCATCGGCTGGCGCAGCGGGGACACCTACAACGGCTTCTACGCCAAGGCCAAGGACGGCAGCTGGAAGCGGCTGACCGACCTCGGCGAGCTGCCGACCAACGCCGAGGACGTCGGCAACGTCAGTTTCGCGCGCAGCGCGGACGGGTCGCGGTACTACGCCATCGACCAGTCGCCGCGGCAGATGGCCGGCAACCCGGACAGCGGCCTGGCGGGCATTTTCGTCTCCAGGTCGGGCTCGCCGACCGGCAAGTGGACGAAGATCGCCGACTACAAGCAGCTGCGCGACTCCGGCTCGGCGCTCACCGGCGAGGGATACCAGCCCGGCATCCAGGCCTGGTACAACCAGTTCCTCACCGTCGACCCGAAGAACCCCGACCATGTGTACGCCGGCCTGGAGGAGGTCTTCGAGACCAAGGACGGCGGCAGGAGCTGGTCCGTCCCCGGCCCGTACTGGAACTTCGGCTTCGACTGCTGGTCCATCGACCCGGCCAAGCAGTCCGGTGACTGCCCGCAGACCACCCACCCCGACCAGCACGCGGTGGCGATCGGCAGCTACTACGGCAAGCCCTACGTCCTCGTCGGCAACGACGGCGGCGTCTACCGGCGCCCGGTCGACGGCAGCGCGAACGCCGACGGTCACGCGACCGACTGGACGTCCCTGAACGACGGCACCATGGACGCCCTGCAGTACTACTCGGTGGGCGTCGGCACGGATCCGGCGGGGCGCGGTATCGCGGTCACCGGCGGGCTCCAGGACAACGGCCAGTCGATGCTGCGGCCCGGCGACCGGGTGATGGGCTCCAACTTCGGCGGTGACGGCGGCGACACGATCACCGACCCGGACAACGGGTGCAACATCGCCGAGGAGTACGTCTACCTCTCGGTGTCCGTGACGCAGAACTGCGCGGTGAACGACGGCAGTTGGACCGAGGACGAGTCCAAGGCCACGTCGTACTCGGTCGCGCCGCCCGACAACCAGACGTCCGAGGCGCGCTTCATCGCGCCGCTGAGCGCCGACATCAAGGACAAGAACACCTGGGTCGCGGGCGGCCGGCACGTGTGGATCAACACCAAGGGCTACGGGATCCGCAGCGGCAGCGAGTGGTTCAAGGCCTTCGACCTCGGTCAGGGCCGTACCGCCACGGCGGTCGCCTCCTCCGGCGGCAAGGTGTACGCGGCCTGGTGCGGCCCCTGCAACAACCAGGGCTTCGCCCGGGGCGTCGCGGTCGGCAACGCCGACGGCACCGGCTGGCACGAGCTGAACCTGCCGGTCGACAGCACGGTCCCCAACCGCTACCTGTCCGGCCTCGCCGTCGACCCGGCGGACTCCGACCATGTCCTGCTCGCCGTCAACGGCTTCTCCCGGAAGTGGACGGAGGGCCCCGGCGCGGGCGTCGGCCACCTCTTCGAGACCAAGGACGGCGGCGCGACCTGGAAGGACATCTCCGGCAACCTGCCGGACGTGCCCGCCAACTCGGTGGTCCTGCTGAAGAACGGCACGATCGCCCTGGGCACGGACCTCGGGGTGCTGGTCCGCACGCCGAAGTCGGCCGGGTGGAAGGTGGCCGGGTGGAACCTGCCGACCACCGCCGTCCTCCAGCTCAAGACCGGCCCGGACGGGCGGCTGTACGCGGCGACGCACGGGCGCGGGATCTGGTCCATCGACGTACGACGGCTGCGGTGACGTGAGCCGGAGGGGAGGGGTCCGCGGTCCGGGGGCCCCTCCCTTCGCGCTGCTCAGGCCACCTTCTCCGGGACCGGCGTCTCCTCACCGGCGCCGTGCTTCGGGGGCTTCGTCGTCACCATCAGGGCCGCGACCAGGCCGGCCGCGAGCATGATGGCGGCGGCCCACCAGATGGCCACCGTGTAGCCGTGCACCACGCCCTCCCTGACGATCAGGTTCCGCCGGGCCGGGTCGGTGAGGTGGGCGGTGATGTAGGCGGCGCTGCTGGTGGTGGCGACGGTGTTCAGCAGGGCCGTGCCGATGGAGCCGCCGACCTGCTGCGAGGTGTTGATCGTCGCCGAGGTCACCCCGGAGTCCCGCGGGGCCACGCCCGCCGTCGCCGTGGCGAACACCGGCATGAAGATCAGGCCCATGCCGAGGCCCATGAGGATCAGGGCGGGCAGGATGTCGGCGGCGTACGAGGAGTGCACCGTCAGCCGGGTCAGCAGCATCATGCCGATCGCCGCCAGCAGGGCGCCGGGGCCCATCAGCAGGCGGGGTGCGACACGGTCCAGGAGCCGGGCGGCGATCTGGGTGGAGCCCGTGATGATCGCGGCGGTGAGGGGGAGGAAGGCCAGCCCGGTCATCACCGGCGAGTAGTCGAGGATGACCTGGAGGTAGTAGGTCATGAACAGGAAGAGACCGAACATTCCGATCACGGCCAGCGCCATGGTCAGGAAGCAGCCCGCGCGGCTGCGGTCCTTGACGATGTGCAGGGGGAGGAGGGGCATCGGGGCCCGGTTCTGCCACCACACGAAGGAGCGAGCAGGACGACCCCCACCGCGAACAGGGTGAGGACCGTCGGGTCGGTCCAGCCGCGCGGCTCCGCCTCGGCGAATCCGTAGACGATGGCGACCAGGCCGCCGCAGCCCAGCAGCACACCGGGCACGTCCAGGCGGGCGCCGGTGTGGCCGGGGCTGCCGTGCAGCAGGGCCAGGGCGCCGATGACCGCGATCGCCGCGATCGGCACGTTGACGTACAGGCACCAGCGCCAGTCCAGGTACTCCGTGAGCAGGCCGCCGACGATGAACCCGATCGCGCTGCCGCTGCCGGCCAGGGCGCCGTAGATACCGAAGGCCTTGCCGCGCTCCTTGGGGTCGGTGAAGGTCGTCGTCAGCAACGACAGGGCCGACGGGGCCAGTACGGCGGCGAAGACGCCCTGCAGGGCGCGGGCGCCGAAGAGCATGCCGGAGGTCGTGGCGGCGCCGCCCAGCGCGGAGGCGGCGGCGAAGCCGACGAGGCCGATCACGAAGGTGCGCTTACGGCCCACCAGGTCGGCGATCCGGCCGCCCAGCAGGAGCAGTCCGCCGAACGCCAGGGTGTAGGCGGTGATCACCCACTGGCGGTTGCCGTCGCTCATGCCGAGGTCTCGCTGGGCGGACGGCAGCGCGATGTTCACGATGGTCGCGTCGAGGACGACCATGAGCTGCGCGAGCGCGATGATCACCAGGCCCCACCAGCGGCGGGGGTCGGCGTCTCGGGTGACTTCACCCGTTGGTATTCGATCGCGGAACTGGTGCGGTATGCGGTCGGGCGAAGGGTCCTGGCCGGTCATGGCTCCAGTACCACCTTTCCGGCGGTCGCGCGCGTCTGAAGGGCACGGTGGGCGGCCGCCGCCTCCGCCAGCGGGAAGCGCTGCACGGCAGGGGTGAGGCGGCCCGCGGCGGCCTCGGCGAGGGCGCGCAGTTCGAGGGTCTGTACGGGGTTGGGGCCGCCGGCCTTCCGCATCATCGCGGGGCCGAGGACGTTCTCGGAGACGCCGTCGACGAGGTAGGGCTCGCCGTCGTGCAGGCCCTGGCCGGACCAGCCGAAGACGAGGTGCCTGCCGCCGGGCGCGAGCAGGGCGACGCACTCGCGGGCGACGTCGCGGCCCACGCCGTCGAGGACGACGGTGGCGGGCCGGCCGCCGAGGAACGCGCGTACCTTCCCGGGCCACGCCGGGTCCGAGTAGTCCACGGCGAGATCGGCGCCGTTCTCCCGCACGCGCGCGGCCTTCTCCGGGCCCCCGGCCAGACCGACGACGACGGCGCCGGCGTTCTTGGCGTACTGCACCAGCAGGGTGCCGATGCCGCCCGCGGCCGCCGGGATCAGGGCCACCGCGTCCGGGCCGAGGTCGGCGAACTGCACGATCCCCATCGCCGTACGGCCCGTGCCGATCATGGCGACGGCCTCGGCGAAGTCGAGGTTCGCCGGGATCTCGTGGGCGCGGTCGACATCGGTGACGGCGAGTTCGGCGTAGCCGCCCGGCGCGAAGCCGAGGTGGGCCACGACGCGCTTGCCGAGCCAGAGCGCCGCGACACCCTCGCCGAGGGACTCCACGACCCCGGCGACCTCGCGGCCGGGGATCGTGGGCAGCGTCGGCAGCTCGGGCGCCGGGCCCTGGATGCCCTCGCGCAGGGCCGTGTCGAGGAGGTGGACGCCGGCCGCCCGTACGGCGATGCGGACCTGGCCGGGGCCTGGTACGGGGTCGTCGGTGCGCTCGTGGACGAGGTTCTCGGCCGGGCCGAAGGTGTGCAGGCGGATGGCGTGCATGGGGTCCCCCATTGGTCGAGTTGTTCGAGCTCGGGTCTGTCAGGACGCCTACTCCGTCGCCGGAGGCGACTGTCAGATGCTGCAACCTGAAGCTTGCTTGAGGTCAAGGGTGTGCCGGCCGAGGGCCAGGGACACCGCCGTGAGCGCGCTGTTGAAGGAGACCTCGGACAGCACGCCGGGAGCGGCCACCTGATCGCCCGCCAGATAGACCCCGTCGCCGCGGTCGACGGCCGGGCGGTCCCGCCAGCTCGTGCCGGGCAGGTCGACGGCGCCGGTACGGCCGTTCGCGACGGCCTCGCTCCGCCAGGTGACGCGCTCGCGCCAGCCGGGGAAGCCGAGGTCGAGCAGCCGCTCGGCGCGGGCGATGCCGTCGGCCCGGGACTCGTGCGGGGCGATGGGGACCTGCCCCTGGATGAGCTGCTCACCGGCCGGGGCCAGCGACCGGTCCTGGGCGGTGAACCGCTCGATCCACCCGGTCTCGTCGAGGTCGGAGACGACGAAGGCGTCCCCGCGCCGGGTGCGCACCGCGAGATCGATCAGCGCGGTACGTCCGCTCGTCCAGGTCAGGGAGTCGTCCCTGAGCAGACGGCGGGCGGAGTCGAGGGAGGTGGCGACGATGACGGGCGTGTCGGTGGGGAGTTCGTCGACGCGGGACAGGGTCTCCATCCGGACCCCCAGGTTCCAGGCCCGGGCCGCCATCCGGTCGATCATGGTCGCCCAGCCGCCCCGCGGGTAGTGCGCCTCCGGCGGCAGCTTGGTGGCCCGCCGCAGCCGCTCCCGCACGAACGCGGCGGACAGCGCGCCGGGGTCGTGGTGGAACAGGGCGACGGCGGAGTAGTGCGCGGCGGCACGGGCGCCCTCCTCGCCGGCGATGCCGGTCGCCCACGTCATGAAGTCCACGTCGACGGGCGCCTGCGGCAGGGCGGGCCGCAGCAGCTTGAGCATGGCGAACGGCGGGGTGCGGCGCAGTACGCCACGGTGCCGCAGCCGCAGCCGGGCGGCCTCCAGGGGCGGGATCGGCGCGAGCGGCCCGATGAGGTCGCGCTGCTTGAGCCAGGCCCAGTGCGGGCCGCCGCTGTACAGGGCGTGCGGTCCCTCGTTGGCCCGGTACGGCCCCTCGGTGGTCCGCGCCCGCCCGCCCAGGGTGTGGTGGGCTTCGTACACGGTGACCTTGGCGCCCGCCTCGGCGGCGGTGATGGCCGCGGTGAGTCCGGCGAAACCGCCGCCGACGACGGTGATGCGGTGCATGGCTGGGGGTCTCCCTCGTGCTCGGGGTCGCCTTTCTTGCGTTCCTCTGTGAGTACGACGGTCCGGGGTACCCCGAATGTGACATCGGCAGTGATCCGGGCGGGTCGTCGCAGGTCAGGGGGATTGTCAGTGGTGGGGTGCAGCATGGGGGCATGGCGAGGAGAGCGATGGGCGAGCGCGGCGGTGCGGGCCGGGGCGGAGTGAAGGGGGCGCGACGGCCCGAGGTGCGGCTGCCGGCGCTGGAGCCTTTCCGGGACGGGGAGTTGGAGCCGGACGGGGACTACGACGGCCTGGAGTTCCGCGAGGAGGACCTGAGCGGGCACGACGGCGGGGGCGCCCGCTTCATGGACTGCGCGCTGAAGGGCTGCGTCCTGGACGAGACGCGGCTTCATCACGCCCGGATCCTCGACTCGGTCCTCACGGCGCCCCGGGGTGTCGGCACCGACCTCGCCGAGGCGACGCTGCGCGATGTGGAGCTGGCCGACGCGCGGCTTGGCGGGGTGCAACTGCACGGGTCCGTGCTGGAGCGGGTGGTGATCCGGGGCGGCAAGATCGACTACCTGAACATGCGCAAGGCCAAGCTCAGAGACGTCGTCTTCGAGGGCTGCGTGCTGGTCGAGCCGGACTTCGGGGGTGCCCGCCTGGAGCGGGTGGAGTTCGTGGACTGCGCGGTGAAGGGGGTGGATCTCACCGGGGCGAGCCTGGCGGACGTGGATCTGCGCGGGGCGGCGGAGCTGGAGATCGCGCGGGGCGTGGACCGGCTGGCCGGGGCGGTGCTCAGCACGGCTCAACTCCTGGATCTGGCACCGGTGCTGGCGGCACAGCTGGGGATCCGGATGGAGGAGGGATGACGGCCGGCCGGCGTTTCGGCGCGCCGCTCAGCCCACCCGTGGAAACCGTGCCTGGAGCGTCCAGACCGCCGGGTTCTCGCCCAGGTCCTCGTGCAGGTCGATCAGGTCGGCGAGCAGATCGTGCAGGAAGTCGCGGGCCTCACGGCGCAGTTCGGCGTGCGAGAAGGTCAGCGGGGCCTCCTGCGCCGGCATCCAGTCCGCCTCGATGTCCACCCAGCCGAAGCGGCGTTCGAAGAGCATGCGGTCGGTGGACTCGGTGAAGTCCAGTTCCGCCCGCTGGGGGCGGGAGGCGCGGGAGCCGGCCGGGTCCCGGTCCAGCCGCTCGACGATGTCGCACAGGGCCCAGGCGAAGTCGAGCACCGGCACCCATCCCCAGGCTGTGGACAGCTCCCGGTCCGCCTTGGTGTCGGCGAGGTAGACGTCCCCGCAGAACAGGTCGTGGCGCAGCGTGTGGACGTCCGCGCGGCGGTAGTCCGTCTGCGGGGGATCCGGGAAGCGGGTGGAGAGGGCGTAGCCGATGTCGAGCACGTAGGGGATGGTGTCACGCCCGACCTCGTAGGATCACCGGCGTGTCCCGTTTCGCGCCCGTTGCCCTGACCCTCACCTTCGCCCTGCTCGTCCTGACCGCGTGCAGCAGCGGAGTCCAGGGCACCCCCGGCGGCTCCGGCGTGCGCGACCCGTACTTCACCAAGGCGGGCAACGGCGGCTACGACGTCACCCACTACACCCTCGACCTCGACTACGACCCCGACGAGGAGCACCTCACCGGTACCGCCGAGATCACCGCACGCGCCGGCAAGGACCTCTCCGCCTTCGACCTCGATCTGAAGGGAATGGACGTCGAGGAGGTCTCGGTCGAGGGCAGGCGCGCCCGTTGGAGCCGCAACGGCCAGGAGCTGGTGATCCGCCCCCACGACGACCTCGACGAGGGCGAGACCTTCCGCACCACCGTCCGCTACTCCGGCACCCCGCAGACCCTCACCGACCCCGACGGCTCCGAGGAGGGCTGGCTCCCGAACGCCGCCGGCGCGCTCGCCCTCGGGGAGCCGACCGGGTCCATGGCGTGGTTCCCCGGCAACCACCACCCCTCGGACAAGGCGTCGTACGACGTCTCGGTGACCGTGCCCAAGGGGCTGGAGGCCGTCTCCAACGGCGAGTTGGCGGACCGGAGCACCAGCGACGGCCGTACGACGTTCCACTGGCGCACGGCGGAGCCCATGGCGAGCTACGTGGCCACGCTGGCGATCGGCGACTACGACATCACCCGCTCCACGGTCACCGGCGCGAACGGCGCCGAACTGCCCGTCTACACCGCCGTGACCCCCGCCCAGGCCGCCCCCGCCCGCAAGGCGCTCGCCCGGCTCCCCGAGATCATGGAGTGGGCGGAGTACAACTTCGGCCCGTACCCCTTCTCCTCCACCGGCGCGATCGTCTCCGACGCGGACGACTCCGACTACGCCCTGGAGACCCAGAACCGCCCGGTCTTCCCCGGCGCCCCCGGCACCGAACTCCTCGTCCACGAACTCGCGCACCAGTGGTTCGGCAACTCCGTGACGCCGAAGAGCTGGCGGGACATGTGGCTGAACGAGGCCTTCGCGACGTACGCGGAGTGGCTGTGGCAGGAGGACAACGACGGCGACACCGCCCAGGAGACCTTCGACGCCTTCTACGACCACGGCGGCGAGGACCGCAAGAACATCTGGTCCTTCCCACCCGCCAGGCCCACCAGCGCCGCGCACATCTCCGACCCGCCCGTCTACGAGCGTGGCGCGATGGTCCTCCACAAGATCCGCCAGACCGTCGGCGACGACACCTTCTACGACATCGTCCAGGGCTGGGCCGCCGCCCACCGCCATGGCAACGCGGACACCGACGACTTCACGCGGTACGTGGAGAAGAAGGCCCCGGACGAGGACTTCACGGCCATCTGGGAGGACTGGCTGTACGGCGACGGAAAGCCCGACACCCCCTAGGCCAGCTCCTTGCGCAGCACCGTGCAGGGGCGGTCGAGCTGGCGGTCCCTGCCGTAGCCGATGGTCTCGTAGCCAAGGGCGGTCCAGAAGTCGAGGGCACCCGGGTTGTTGTCGAGGACGGCGAGGCGTACCGCATCCCGCCCGGCCGCGCGGAAGCGGTCCTCCACAGCAGCCGCGAGCCGCCTGCCGTAACCCTTGCGATGTGCCGCCGCGTCCACCATCAAAAGCCCGATCCAGGGATCCGGATCGACCGGGTCCGGATGACTGGCCAAAGTGATCACGATCCCCACCAGCCGCCCCTCACTGCGGGCGAGCAGCACCTCCGCGCCCGGAACCAGCAACTCGTCGGCCAGCGCGGCGGCCACCTGCTCGGGGCGGATGTCGTCCGGGTCCGGGAAGTCGCCGCTGAGCGCGTGGAAGTCGCGGTTGGAGGCGTAGAGAGCGGTGAGTTCGGTGAGGACCGGGGCCGGGATGTCGTGGTCGGGGGTGAGCGGAAGAGGGTCGAGGATCATTCGGGCAACCTATCGAAGGGCCTGACGACCTTGGCCCCCGGCCGAAGCCGGGGGCCAAGGTGAGACATGGCGTCGTCGACGATCAGACGTTCACGCCGAAGTCCTGGGCGATGCCCACCAGGCCCGAGGCGTAGCCCTGGCCGACCGCGCGGAACTTCCACTCGGCGCCGTTGCGGTACAGCTCGCCGAAGACCATGGCCGTCTCCGTGGCCGCGTCCTCCGACAGGTCGTAGCGGGCGATCTCGGAGCCGCCGGCCTGGTTCACGATGCGGATGTAGGCGTTGCGGACCTGGCCGAAGTTCTGCGAGCGGTTCTCCGCGTCGTAGATCGAGACCGGGAAGACGATCTTGTCGACGTCGGCCGGGAGACCGGCGAGGTTGACGTTGATCGCCTCGTCGTCGCCCGCGCCCTCACCGGTGCGGTTGTCACCGGTGTGGACGATGGTGCTGTCCGGCGTCTGCTTGTTGTTGAAGAACACGAAGTGGGCGTCCGAGTAGACCTTGCCCTGGGTGTTGACCGCGATCGCGGAGGCGTCGAGGTCGAAGTCCGTGCCGGTGGTGGTGCGGACGTCCCAGCCGAGGCCCACGGTGACGGCGGTCAGGCCCGGAGCCTCCTTGGTGAGCGAGACGTTGCCACCCTTGGACAGGCTTACAGCCATTGTTTGGGAGTCCCTTCCCTCGTTGCGGTACGGCTAGAAAGCTACAGCTACCCCTATGAACGCGAAGAGGGGTGCCCCAAGTTCCATGTGTCTTTACTTTCTTTGCCAAAGAGCACCCATAGGGGGATACGCGGGAGATATTCGCGTGACGTGGACCGGACAGAGGCGGGAACATGGAGAACATGTCCGGTCCCTACGTCATCCGTGGCTCCGTCTCGCTCCCCGAGGCCGAGCTCATGTGGCGTTTCTCCCGCTCGAGCGGCCCCGGCGGCCAGCACGTCAACACCAGTGACTCCAGGGTGGAGCTGAGCTTCGACCTCGCGAAGACCGAGGCGCTGCCCGACGTATGGAAGCGCCGCGCCCTCCAGCGCCTGGCCGGCAAGCTGACCGACGGCGTCCTCACCGTCCGAGCCTCCGAGCACCGCTCCCAGTGGCGCAACCGCGAAACCGCCGCCGTACGCCTGGCGGCCCTCCTGGCCGAGGCAACGGCCCCACCCCCCAAGCCCCGCAAGCCGACCCGCATCCCCCGCGGCATCAACGAACGCCGCCTGAGGGAGAAGAAGCAGCGCGCGGAGACAAAGCGGGGCAGGTCGGGTCGCGACTGGTCGTAAGGACCGGTGGCCCATGCCACCCGTACTGGCGCAACGGCGAGCAGGGGACGTGCCGGGGGGTGTCCGCCCGCAGCGGCGGGCGTCAGCAAAGGCCGGCCTCCCTGTCCAAGGGCAACCGTCCGACCGAGGACGGACACCCCCCGGCGCGGCCCCGACCCCCGACGGCGAGTAGTGCGCAACGCAAGCCCTCACCGAACCGCAACGGGCCGCCGCAGGCATCCCCCCGTCACACCCGCGCCTCCCGATCCGTCATCCCACTGACGACGGACAACGACGAGAGGCCGCACCCCATGACCGCCGACGACACCCACCTCCTCGCCCTGCGCTTCGAGGCACACCGAGGCCACCTCCATGCCGTGGCGCACCGCATGCTCGGCTCGACCGCCGAGGCGGAGGACGCGGTGCAGGAGGCCTGGTTCCGGGTGAGCCGTACCGACACCCGCGCCGTCGACAACCTCGGCGGCTGGCTGACGACGGTCGTCGGCCGGGTCTGCCTGGACATGCTGCGCTCGCGCAGGTCCCGCGCCGAGGAGCCCTTGGAGACCACCGCGCCCGTCCACACCGCCGCTCCGGCCACCGCCCCGGCCGCTGACCCCGAGCAGGACGCCCTCCTCGCCGACTCGGTCGGCGCCGCCCTGCTCGTCGTACTGGACACCCTCACGCCCGCCGAGCGGCTGGCGTTCGTGCTGCACGACCTGTTCGCGGTGCCGTACGAGGAGGTCGCGGCCATCGTGGACCGTACGCCGACGGCCACACGGCAACTCGCCAGCCGCGCCCGGCGCCGGGTACAGGGCGCCGACGCGCCCGAGGCCGACCTCGCCCGGCAGCGGGAGGTCGTCGACGCCTTCCTCGCCGCCGCGCGGGGCGGCGACTTCGAGGGGCTGCTCGAGGTCCTGGACCCGGATGTCGTCGTGCGTACCGAGGCCGGGGTGACCACGGGCGCGGCGGCGGTGGCACGGGGCGCGACGGCCTTCGCCAACCGCGCGGGTGCCGGCGCAGGCGCCGGCCGGCCCGCACTGGTCGACGGTGCGCCCGGCGCCGTACTGCTCGCCGAGGGGCGGCGTGTGGAACGGGCCCTGAAGTTTGCGTTCGTACGGGATCGCATCGCCGTGATCGACATCGTCACGGACCCCGGGCGGCTGTCCCGGCTGGACGTCCAGCCGAATTAGGACACCGAATCAGGACGGACCCTGGCCCGACCGGTCCAGCTTCAGCACGCCCACCGTCTCGCCCTCGCTGGACTCCCCGTTGGGGCGGAAGCCGAGGCCGAGATAGAAGCCCTCGGGGCCGTTCGGGCCGGGGTGCCAGGTGACGTACAGCTCCTTGCCGTCCCGGCGGCGGATCTCATCGGCCACGGACTCGACCGCGAAACGGCCGTATCCGCGGCCCTGTTCCGCGGCCGAGATGTTCAGGCGCCACAGGCCGGAGCGGTGGGCGCTGCCGTCGCCGTACCAGTCGATGTCGAAGAAGGCCATCAGGAACCCGACCGGGCGGTCGTCGTCCACGATCAGGCGTGGCCAGGCGACGCCGGGATGGACGTATGCCTCGGCGAGCGACTTCACGACCGGATCGACCGCGTGTTCCTGATCCGGGCGGACCTGGATGCCGAGGGCGGCTTCGAGATTGCGGGAGGAAACCTTTTCGAGGCGCAGCCCGGCTGTCGCTGTCGTCGTCATGTGCGCACCCTAGGCGGGGAGTTCACCGACGGCGAATGAATTCCGCAAGCGGCGAACTCACCCCAAGTGCCGGTAACGGCCCCGGAAATACGTCAGCGGTCCTCCGTCCGCACTCGGCAGCGAGGCCGACAGAACGCGTCCGATCACCAGTGTGTGGTCGCCGGCCGGCACCCGCTGCTCGGTGCGGCACTCCAGCGTGGCCAGGGCGCCGCCCACCAGCGGGGCGCCGCTCTCCTTGCCGCGGACGTACGGGATGTCGGCGAACAGCAGCCGGTCGCTGACCCGGCCCTTCATGGCGAAGCGGCCCGCGATGTGGCGCTGGCTCTCGGCGAGGACCGAGACCGCCCACAGCGGCTGCTCGGCGAGCAGGTCGTCCATCCGGGAGCCCTCACGCAGGCTGACCAGCACCAATGGCGGATCCAGGGACACCGACAGGAACGCCGTGGCCGTCATGCCGACGTCCTCGCCGGCCGGGGCGTGCGGGTCGTCCGGGTCCAGGGGCGGCTCCAGCGCGGTCACCAGGACCACGCCCGCGGCGAGCCGGGACATGGCGGCTCGGAACTCGTCGTTGCTCACCCCCTCAGCATGCCGGGCGCCGCTGCGGGAGGCGGGGAGGAGGGCGGCCGCGGGCTGCGCGGCAGGGGAAGTGTTCGGCACGCCGAAAACGCTAATGTCGCTTCCGCACACCCACATCGGGCCTGCGCCCGAGAACGGACCTAGGACGGACCTAGGACTCCCGGCGGACTCCCGAGAGACCCCGTTCAGAAAACGCACAGGAGAAACGCAGAAACGCCGCCCAATTGTTCACGTTTACCTGTGACTTGAGTCACAAGAGCCAATAATTGTTGACCCTGTGTACCGAGTGGGCAGCGCGCTGTGATTCAGTGGCGGGGAACTAGCAAGGGACGTTACGCCGAAGTAGAACCCTTGATTCACTGCGAGGTCTCGGGGGGAGGGCGAGCATGGAGACCGAGTCGGAGCCGTATGTCCGTCTTGCGACCCTGCGGCAACTTCACCAGGTCATGGCTGACATGAACACGGCTCGAAGCCTGGCGGACACACTGCAGACCGTCGCCGACGGCGTCGTCAACGGCCTCGGCTACGAGCTCGCGTGCGTCAACCTCGTACGCCCCGACGGCGACCTCGTGGTCGCCGCCTTCTCCGGCAACCCCGCCGCCGAGGCCCTGATCACCGGCCGTGTCGGCTCCCGCGAGGCCTGGGAGCGCCGGCTGGGCATGGGCCAGCACTGGGGCGACCTGGTCTTCATACCGCACACCGAGGGCTGGGTCCTCGACGACGACGATGTCCCGCAGTGGTACACCGACGGCCCCGCACCCCGCTTCGAGGACGAGTGGCATCCCTCGGACCGCCTCTTCGCGCCGATGTACACGCCCGGCGTGCCGGGCGGCGCGTGCGGCGAACTGATCGGGGTGCTGTCCGTGGACCGGCCGCGCAACGGCCGGCTGCCGGGCGCGTGGGGGCGCGAGGCGCTCCAGATGTACGCGTTCCAGGCCGCGATCGCCATCAGCAACGCACGTCTACGCGCGAATATGCAGCGGGCACTGGTCAGGCTGGAGCGCGACCAGCAGGCCCTGCGCGCCAGTGAGGAAAGCTTCAGGCAGGCCTTCGAGTACGCCCCCTCCGGCATGGCCATCGCCGAGATGGGCGGCGACCAGCACGGCCGGATCCTGCGGACCAACGACGCGCTGTGCCGTCTCCTCGGCCGCCCCGCCTCCGCGATGCGCCGCTACTCCTTCTCCGACCTGGTCCACCCCGAGGACATCGGCACCCTGCTGCGTACGTCGGCGGAGGGCGGCCGCGCGGAACTCCGGCTGGGGCGGCGGGACGGCAGCTACGTCTGGGTCTCACTCCGCAACAGCGTCGTCGCCGACGCCGCCGACGGCCCCCGTTTCCTCCTCACCCACGTCGAGGACATAGAGGAGCGCAAGCGCCGCGAGCTCCAGCTCGCCCACCGCGCCTCCCACGACTCCCTCACCGGCCTGCCCAACTCCGCCGAGCTGCGCTCCCGCCTCTCCGCCCGGCTGTGCAGGCGCCCCGCGCACGCCGGCGCGCTGGAGTCCATGGACGCGGCCTACGGCCACCCGGCGGTCTTCGACGCCAATGGCCACGGCTTCGACTTCCCGGGCGGGGCGGCGCTCGATGCCTACGACCACCACGTCCACACCGTCTCCCCGGACGAGGGCGAGCGCGACGACGGCACCAAGGGGCTCGCGGTCCTCTTCTGCGACCTCGACGGCTTCAAGTCGATCAACGACCGGTTCGGGCACAACGCGGGTGACGCGGTCCTCATCGAGGTGGCCCGCCGCCTGTCCCGTGCGGTCCGCGACGGCGACACGGTGGCCCGCCTCGGCGGCGACGAGTTCGTGATCCTCGCCGACGGGCTCGGCCGGGCCGACGCGCAGGACCTCGCCGTACGCCTGCGCAACGAGATCATCCAGCCGATCCGGGCGGAGGGACGTGCCGTCCGCGTGGGCGCCAGCTTCGGCATCGGGTGGGCACACTGCGGCATGACCGCGGACGAAGTGTTGAAGTCCGCTGACGAGCGGATGTACGTAGAGAAACGATCTCGTCCCAAACAACACAGACGCGCGGGATGAATCCCAGGTCAGCGAGCTGATGCGGTCTGGGTCACCCGTTTGGGCCAGCGGGAGCGGGTAGGCTCGCCATTCTGACTGACCTATCGCAACGCCCGCACCTGGTGAGGAGTACCACAGGGATGACGTCCGGAAACAACGGCGCGAACACGCCGCCCGAGGACGACGACCCGTTCGGCTACCTCTACGCCGACGGCCAGGCCAACGGAGCCCAGCCACCGTCCGGTGGCTACGGCTACCCCAACGCCGTGAACCGGGTGCGCGCGGTCGGCCAGCGCCAGTACGGCCAGCAGCCGCCGGCCGCGCCCCAGATCCCCCAGCAGCAGGGCGCCTACGGCCAGCCGAACGCGCACTACGCGGCACCGGAGACGCTGCCCGGCGGCGCACCGACGACCCAGCAGCCGTCCTACAGCGGCGGCAGCGGACCCGGCGCCGGCCGCGGCGGCGGCCCCAACACCAAGGGGCTGCTGATCGGGGCCATCGCGGTCGTCGCGGCGGTCGTCATCGGCATCAGCGTGGCCATGCTGGGCGGCGACGACGATCCGGGCGACAAGGGCAACGAGGCGGGGGCGACGCCGTCGCAGTCCCAGAGCGCGGAGTCGAGTCCTTCGGCGAGCAGCAGCGCGGGGGCGAGCGAGGAGGACCTGCCGGCGATCGATGCGAAGGCATTGCGCCTGGAGGGCGGCACCAACACGGCCTCCGAGTTCAAGGGCGCCAAGGCGGACGGCGGGATCTACGTCACCAACTTCAACAACGTCGGCGCCAAGGTTGTCTGGTCCGTCAACGGCATCGAGAAGGGCGGAACCTACCGGCTGTACGTGCGCTACGGCGTCCCGGGGAAGGACGCCGACGCGACGCTGGTGGTCAACGGCACGGCCAACTCGCAGCCGCTGAACATGGAGAACTTCGGCAACACGCCCGAGGGTGACTGGGAAAAGGGCTGGAAGACCACGTGGGCCAACGTGAACCTGACCAAGGGCACCAACACGATCGAGCTCGCCTGCAACGAGGGCAACCAGTGTGACGCGGTTCTCGATCAGATGTACATCACCGTGGACAAGGACAGCTGAGCAGCACGACGGCGGCCGTCCCCTGCAGTGCGCAGGGGACGGCCGCCGCGTCGTACAAAGCGGCAAAGGCCGTGGCACTACCCCCCGTAGACTCCAATCCCCGTAACGGTGGACCGGGTGTTGTCCGAGTAGGTGCGCGGCTTCAGGGTGAACAGCTTGGTGCCGACGTTGCAGCCGGTGCCAGGGGTGATGTGCCAGAACTCGATGCGATAGGGCGTCTGGTTCGAGACGGATCGGGCAGCTTTGAAGGGATAGCAGCCGGGCGTTACAGAGTAGACGGTCCTGGTACCGGTCCTGTTCTTCCCCGACCATCCGCAGACCTTCCCACTCGGGCAGGTATTGGGATCAGCCGCCGCAGCCGGTGTGGCGAAGGCGCCGGCCAGCAACACGCCAGCCACAGCCACCGTCGTCAGGCCTTTCTTGAGCATGCTCATACGAGGTTCCCCCTTGCAGCTTACGGTGCTGGTCATGCACCGAACAAGTGATCATCTGATCATCCGGCTGGTGTGAGGGGAAGAGTGATTTTGGTCAAGCTGCTGGTCTGGCGGGCCCGCGAGGGTCGCCAGGCTCTCACGCTGCCGTCACCGACACTTGCGCCAGGAGTTTCTCGTAGGCTTCGCGGTCGAAGTCGCCAGCGGTCGCGGATCGTACGGTGGCTGCCGACAGAGCGACCGCGCGGGTGAGGCGGTCCGGCCAGGGGAGGTCTTCCACCAGGCCCGATAGCAGGCCCGCGACAGCCGAGTCGCCCGCGCCGGTCGGGTTGCCGTGGACATGGCCCGGTGGGGTGGCGCGCCAGCGGCCTTCGGGGGTCGCCGCGTGCAGGCCCTCCCTGCCCAGTGACGCGATCACCGCGCGTGCCCCGCGCCGACGGGCGTCCTCCGTCGCGCGCAGCGGCTCGTGGGAGCCCGTCAGTTCGGCCAGTTCGTCGGCGTTGGGCTTGATGATGTCCGGGCGGGCGGCGACGCCGCGGCGCAGGGCCTCGCCGGCGGTGTCCAACAGCACCGGCACCCCGGCCGCACGCGCGGTCCGCACCAGCCCGGCGTAGGCACCCACCGGTACGCCCGGCGGCAGGCTGCCGCACAGGGCCACCGCGGAGGCCGACGTCAGCAAGTCCTCGTACGCCGTCTGGAAGCCGGACCACTCGGCGGACGTGATCGTCGGGCCGGGCTCGTTGAGCTGGGTCGTGTCGCCGGTCTGTTCGTCGACCACGGCGATGGTGCGCCGGGTCGGGCCCGTCACCGGGAGCAAGGCGTCCATCACGCCGGGGGTCGCCGTGAGCTGATCCTGTACGACCCGGCCCGTCGCGCCGCCCGTGAAGCCCGTGACCGTCACCTCGTGGCCGAGGGCCGCCAGCACCCGGGCCACGTTCAGGCCCTTGCCGCCGGGGCGCTCGGTCACCTCGGAGACCCGGTGGGTGGAGTGCGGCCTGAGGGCCCGTACCCGATAGGTGATGTCGAGAGCGGTGTTCAGCGTGACCGTGAGGATCACCTGGGCCGACCTCCCCCGGAGAGTTCAGTTCGCGTTTGCCGTCCGGAGATGCTGATCATGCCAAATGGGCGGCGGTCGTCCCAGTCTCGCAGGACAACCGCCGCCCTCAACAGCAGGACAGATCAGCCCAGTTGCGGCTCAACCACCCATTCGCCGCGGCGCATCACGCCCTTGAGGTCGAAGTCGGAGTCCAGAATCACCAGGTCGGCGTCCTTTCCGGGCTCCAGTGAGCCGATGCGGTCGTAGCGGCCGAGGAGGCGGGCCGGGTTGGCCGACAGGGCCGCCACCGCGTGCTCCAGCGGCAGCCGGTCGATCGTCACCGCCCGCTTGAAGGCGCGGTCCAGGGTGAGGGTCGAGCCCGCGATCGAACCGCCGTCCACCAGGCGAGCCACGCCGTCGGCCACCTCGACCTCCAGCGGGCCGAGCATGTAGCGGCCGTCGCCGAAGCCGGCCGCGTCCATGGCGTCCGTGATGAACGCGACCCGGTTCGCGCCCGCGTGACGGAACGCCAGCTCCAGGGCCGCCGGGTGGAGATGTGTGCCGTCGTTGATCAGTTCGACCGTCACCCGCTCGTCCTCCAGCAGGGCCGCGATCGGGCCCGGCTCGCGGTGGCCGAGCGGCGGCATCGCGTTGAAGAGGTGGGTGGCGACCGTCGCGCCCGCCTCGATCGCCTCCACCGTCTGCTCGTACGTCGCGTCCGTGTGCCCGATCGCCGCGATGACGCCGTGCTCGGCGAGGAGGCGTACGGAGTCGATGCCACCGGGTAGCTCCGTGGCGAGGGTGACCATCGTGGCCCTGCCGCGCGCCGCGTCGATCAGTTTGCGGACCTCCGCCGGGGCCGGGTCGCGCAGCAGTTCCTCGGAGTGCGCGCCCTTGCGGCACGGGGAGATGAACGGGCCCTCGAAGTGGATGCCGGCGATGTCGCCCTGCTCGGCCAGCTCCGAGAGGAGGCCGGCTCGCCGGGTCAGGAAGTCCATGTCGCCGGTCACCGTGGAGGCGACGAGGGTGGTGGTGCCGTGCAGGTGGTGGGTCCGGATGCCCTTCAGTACCTCTTCGGGGGTGCCTGAGGTGAACGAGGCTCCGCCGCCGCCGTGGTTGTGGATGTCGACGAAGCCGGGGGCCACGTAGTGGCCGGTTACGTCGATGACCTGGGCGTTCTCCGGGGCTGTGCCGGTGATGCGGGGGCCGTCGACGATCACCTGGCCGTCTTTGACGGGTCCTGTGGGGAGGACGACCGTTGCGCCGGAGAGCACCAGGGGGGTGCCTACCGTCGCGGGCTGCGGGTGTGCTGTGGCTGGTCGCGCAGTTCCCCGCGCCCCTAGGGCGTTCGCCATCAGCGAGTTACCTCCGTACGGTCGGTGTGGTCCAGGAGATCCCAGGCCAGTAGCCCGGCACCGAGGCATCCCGCCGTGTCTCCCAGCGCCGCGGGGACGATGGACGGCAGCTTCTGGAAAGTGACCCGCCGCCGGACCGCGTCCCGCAGCGGTGTGAACAAGGTTTCCCCCGCCTCGGCCAGGCCGCCACCGATGATCAGGATGCGCGGGTCCAGCAGGGTGAGGGCGGTGACCAGGCCGTCGGCGAGGGCGTCGACGGCGTTCCGCCAGATTCGTACGGCGTTCGGGTCGCCGGACGCGACGGCCTTGGCGCAGTCCGCCGCGTCCGCCTCCGGGTCCCCGACCGCGGCCGCCCACGCCTCGCTCACCGCCGCCGCCGACGCGAACCGCTCCAGGCAGCCGCGCTGTCCGCACGGGCAGGGGGTACCGCCGGGCCGTACGACGATGTGGCCGATCTCTCCCGCGAAGCCGTGCGCGCCCGCCTCGACCCGGCCGTCGATGCCGATGGCGCCGGCTATCCCGGTGCCGAGCGGGACGAAGAGGAAGCGGTCGGCGCCCTGACCCGCGCCGATCCGGCCCTCGGCGAGGCCGCCCGTGCGCACGTCGTGGCCGAGGGCGACGGGGGTGCCGCCGAGCCGTTCGGACAGCAGGCGGCGCAAAGGTACGTCACGCCAGCCCAGGTTGGCCGCGTAGGAGGCGATGCCCCGCTGCTCGTCGACGATGCCGGGGACGGCGACGCCGACGGCGGCCGCGGGCTCGCCGAAGCGCTTCTCGCCGTACGCGCGCAGCTCGGCGGCGAAGTCGAGGATGCCGTCGATGATCGCCTCTGGGCCGCGCTCGCGGCCGGTCGGGCGGCGGGCCTGATGGAGCAGTTCGCCGCTCGCCCCTGCCAGGGCCGCCTTCATCCCGGTGCCGCCCACATCGAGGGCGATGACATGTCTCACGGGGACAGTGTGGCTTGCGCACCCGCGAGAGGTCTAGTCCACTTACGTGGTGTAGACCTTATGGGGGCAATATGTATGACGTTTCGAAAGTTTCGAACAGAACTGTGGGGCGGGTTTGCGTGCAGCGGCGTAGTCGTAGTCGTAGTCGTGGGCGTACGGGAGCGGTCGCGGCGGTGTCCGCGCTGGGGCTGGCGGCGGCCCTCGGCGGCTGCGGGCTGACCGGCGGCTCGGACGAGGTGACGCTGAAGCTGGTCGCGGCGGACTACGGCAACAGCGAGTCGAACAGCTCCCGGAAGTACTGGGACAAGCTCGTCAAGGCGTACGAGGCCGAGCACCCGGGGGTGCGCATCGACGTCACGGTGTACTCCTGGAGCGACGTCGACGCCAAGGTCAAGGAGATGGTCGACGCCGGGAAGGCGCCCGACATGGCGCAGATCGGGGCGTACGCCGACTACGCCGCCGAGGGTCTGCTGTACGAGGCCGATGAACTGCTCTCCATCCCCGTCCAGGCCGACTTCGTCTCGCAGTTCGCGGACGCGGGGCAGGTGAAGTCGGTGCAGTACGGCATACCCTTCGCCTCCTCCACGCGCCTGCTCTTCTACAACAAGGCGCTCTTCGAGAAGGCCGGCATCACCCCGCCGAAGACCTGGAAGGAGCTGGCGGCCGACGCCGAGACGCTGAAGGCGGAGGGCGTGAAGTACCCGTACGCCCTGCCGCTCGGTCCCGAGGAGGCGCAGGCGGAGACGATGCAGTGGCTGCTCAGCGGTGGCGGCGGCTACACCGACAGCACCATCGGCTCGTACAGCATCGACTCCGCGGAGAACGTCGCCACCTTCAACTGGCTCAAGAACGACCTGGTCGGCAAGGGGCTCACCGGCCCGGTGGCGCCCGGCGAGCTGAACCGGGCCGACGCCTTCTCCGCGTTCGCGGACGGTGACGTCGGCATGCTCAACGGCCACCCCTCGCTGATGCAGATGGCCGCGAAGAAGGGCGTGAAGTTCGGCATGGTGCCGATGCCCGGGGCTCAGGGGCCGAGCAAGGTCTCCATGGGCGTGGCGGACTGGATGATGGCCTTCAAGGAGAACGGCCACGCCGACCAGGTGGGCGAGTTCCTCGACTTCGTCTACGACAAGCAGAACGTGCTGGACTTCTCCCGCGAGTACGACCTGCTTCCGGTCACGAACTCCGCGTCCACGGAGATGGCCGCGGCCAAGGAGGACGCCGACCTCAAGCCGTTCCTGGAGCAACTGCCGCTGTCCGAGCTCTACCCGGTCGGCCAGACCTCCTGGGCGGCGGTCAGCGCGGACATCAAGAAGCGCATCGGCGGCACGGTCGCGGCCGGTGGCAGCCCCTCGGCGATCCTGGGGCAGCTGCAGACGGAGGCCACGCGGGCGGAGAACGCCGAGTAGCCCCGAGCCCCGGTTGTCAGTGGCGGGCGTTACGGTGCGTCCATGGACCAGCACCAGGACCGGGACCGGGACCGGGACCCGACCGAGGCCGCCCTCGCCGACCGCGAGCGGTCCATCCTCGCGCTGGAACGCCGGGGCTTCACGGGCCCCGGCGCCAAGGAGCGGGCGATACGCGAGGAACTGGGCCTGGCCCCCGTCCGCTACTACCAGCTCCTGAACGCCCTGCTGGACGACCCGAGGGCGCTGGAGCACGACCCGGTGACGGTGAACCGGCTGCGGCGGGTACGGGAGGCGCGGCGGGCGGAGAGATGAGATGACGGGACAGGGGTGCATCCGGTCGTCCCTGGATAGGGTCCAGGTATGGCCAGTCACAAGGATCTGACCGACCCCGCGGACTCCCTGCCGACCCCCCTCACCCAACCCGGCCGCGACGGACTCGCCGCGCTCCTCGACCGCCCCGCGCGGGCGCTCGTCGCGCTGGACTTCGACGGCACGCTCGCCCCGATCGTGCCGGACCCGGAGAAGGCGCGGGCCCACCCCGACGCCCTGCCGGCGCTGGTCGCGCTCGCGCCGAAGGTGGCCGGCGTCGCCGTGGTCACCGGGCGTCCGGCCGACGTCGCCGTGCGGTACGGCGGTTTCGCCGGGGCCACGGGCCTTGAGCACCTCGTCGTGCTCGGACACTACGGCGCCGAGCGCTGGGACGCCGTCAGCGGAAAGGTCACCGCACCCGACCCCCACCCCGGCGTCGCGGCCGTCCGTGCCGAACTGCCGGGTCTGCTCGCGCGCAGCACGCAGGGCACCTGGATCGAGGACAAGGGACATGCCGTCGCCGTGCACACGCGCCGCGCGGCCGACCCGCAGGGCACCTTCGACGCCCTGCGCGGACCCCTCACCGACCTGGCCACCCGCAACGGCCTGGTCGTCGAACCCGGCCGCATGGTCCTGGAACTGCGCCCGCCCGGCATGGACAAGGGCGTGGCGCTCAGCGAGTACGTCAGGGAACTCGGCGCCGAGTCCGTCCTCTACGCCGGCGACGACCTCGGCGACCTCCCCGCCTACGCCGCCGTCGACGCCCTCCGCTCCGACGGCACCCCCGGCCTCCTCGTCTGCAGTGGCAGCGAGGAGGTCACCGAGCTGGCGGAGCGCGCCGACGTGGTGGTCGACGGCCCGGCCGGCGTCGTACGGCTGTTGCGGCAGATCGCCGCTCAGGCGGGCTGATCGAGGGCGGGATCCAGCGCGTGGAGCTGGTCCAGGAACCACTGGGCCGGCGGCAGTGCCGTCGCGGCCGCCGCCAGCCGCTTCGAGCGCTCCGCCCGCTCCTCCGGGCGCATCGTCAGCGCCTCGTGCAGCGCCCGGGCCGTGTCGATCACGTCGTACGGGTTGACGGCGAACGCGTCCTCGCCCAACTCCTCGAACGCCCCGGCCTCCCGCGACAGCACCAGCGCGCACCCCTCGTCGGAGAGGACCGGCACCTCCTTGGCGACCAGGTTCATGCCGTCCCGGATGGGGTTGACCAGCGCCACGTCCGCCAGGCGGTAGGCCGCCAGCGAGCGGGCGAAGTCGTCCTTGACGTGCAGTACGACCGGGGTCCAGCCCGGCGTCCCGTAGCGGGCGTTGATCTCCGTCGCCACGCGCTGCACCTCGGCCGTGTAGTCGCGGTACACCGCCAGGTCCTGCCGCGAGGGGTAGGCGAACGCCACGTGCACCACCCGTTCGCGCCACTCGGGGTGGTCGTCGAGAAGCTGCCGGTACGCCAGCATGCCGCGCACGATGTTCTTGGACAGCTCGGTGCGGTCGACCCGGACGATCGCCTTGCGGCCTTCGCCGATCTCGTCGCGCAGCACCGCCATCCGCTCGGCCACGTCGGCCTGATGCGCCCGCGCCCGCAGGAAGTCCGCGTCCGCCCCCAGCCCGTGCACCCCGACCCGGGTGCCGCCGAGCCCGCCCGCGAACCGCTCACCGCACGCCTCGAACGCGTCCGCCCACCGCCGGGTGAGGAACCCCAGCCGGTCCGCGCCGAGCATCCCCCACAGAAGCTGTGAACGGATGTCGTCCGGCAGCATCGCGAAGTACTCCGGCGGTGCCCAGGGCGTGTGCGAGAAGTGGCCGATCCGGACGTCCGGGCGCAGCTCGCGCAGCATGCCCGGGACCAGGCACAGGTGGTAGTCCTGCACCAGCACCGCCGCCCCCGGCGCCGCCTGCCCGGCCAGCGCCCGGGCGAAGGCGCGGTTGTACGTCTCGTACGACGCCCACTGCCGCCGGAACTCCGCGTCGAAGACCGGCTCCAGCGGCGTCTGGTACAGCATGTGGTGGACGAACCACAGCACCGAGTTCGCGATGCCGTTGTACGCGTCCGCGTGCACGTCGGCCGGGATGTCCAACATCAGCACGCCGTCCTCGCCGACCCCGCGCCGCACCGCCTCCCGGTCCCCGTCGGACAGCGCCGAGCACACCCACAGCGCGCCCGCCTCCGGTCCGATCGCCGACAGCCCGGAGACGACCCCGCCGCCGCCCCGCTTGGAGTGCAGCGAGCCGTCCTCGCGCACCTCGTACGAGACCGGGCCGCGGTTCGACGCGACCAGCACCCTGGCAGCGCCCTGCGCATCCTGAGCATCCTGCGTGGCAGCCATACGCCTCAACCTAGCCCGGCCCGGAACCGCTCAAACGTACGGCTCCGCTCAGTGGCGGGCTCTTCCATGCGCGGCCCACGCCCTGTCCACACCCTGTATACGGCCGGTTTCCGGCGTTCAGGCGACCTTCCGCGTCGCGTACTCGGCGATCTCCACCATCGGCGGCCGCTCCTCCATGTCCATGGAGTAGGTGCGCGGCTCGAAGCCGTCCTCGCCCCGCTCGAACTGGGTGAGGGAGGGCCGGATCAGATGCCCGCGGGCCAGCCTGAGCTGTGCCGTGCGGTAGATCGCCGCCGACATCCGGCCGAGCGCCTGCCCGTCCTGGTGCCGGTGCTTGCGCACCCCCACGTCGACCTGGGCCAGCGCGTCCAGGCCCACCAGATGCAGGGCGTCGATCAGCATGCCCAGCTCGACGCCGTATCCGACGGGGAACGGGAGCTGTTCGAGCAGCGACCTGCGTGCCGCGTACTCGCCGCCCAGCGGCTGCACGAAGCCGGCCAGCTGCGGCCAGTGCATGTTCAGCAGCGGGCGCGCCATCAGCTCGGTGACCCGGCCGCCCTGGCCGGCGGCCCCGCCGAGCGGGCGGTCGTACATGCCCTTGACCAGATCGACCTCGGGGTTGGTGAGCAGCGGGCCCACGATGCCGGAGACGAAGTCGGAGGAGAACTCCTTCAGGTCGGCGTCGATGAAGCAGACGATGTCCCCACTCGTCACCAGCAGGGAGCGCCACAGCACCTCGCCCTTGCCGGGCACGGCCGGGATGCGCGGAAGGATCTCGTCCCGGTGCACCACGCTCGCGCCCGCCGCGGCGGCCACCTCGGAGGTGCGGTCGGTGGAACCCGAGTCGACGACGACAATCTCGTCCACCAGGGGGACCTGCTGCATGAGGTCATGACGGATGATCGCGACGATGTCGCCGACCGTCTCCTCCTCGTTGAGCGCGGGCAGCACCACGGAGACCGACTGGCCCGTACGCTGCTTCGCTGCCAGGATCTGGTGGAGCGGGCGGTCGACGGCGGACCAGGAGCGGGTGCGCAGCCAGCGCTCGGCTTCTTCCAGCACGTTCGGTGGCTCCTCACTGTTGTCTCGCGTTACGGACGGCTCTCTCAACTGTCCTGGCGTTCGGTTACAGTCTTGAACAACGCGGGTGACCATCGCATGTCCGGGGTCGTCCGCCGATTACAACCGCATACAGCTCATCCAGAGGGGCAGAGGGAAACGGCCCGATGAAGCCCCGGCAACCCTCCAGTCGGTTCTCGTAGATCAGCGTCGATCGTCACCGTTGATCGTCTTCGCGAGGCTCCCGGCTAGGGAAGGTGCCAAATCCGTCTCACGGCGAGATGCGTCGTGAGGAAGATGAGGAGAAAGGGCCTCGCCTCACATGGCTGTGCAGACTGCTGCAAGCACCACCGACTCCGTCAAGACCGTCGACCTCGGTCCCGCCGCGGCACTGTCCTGCCGCGAGTGCGGTCACCGGGTACCCCTCGGACCGGTCTTCGCCTGCGAGGAGTGTTTCGGCCCGCTGGAGATCGCGTACGACTTCTCGGCCTACGACACCGAGGAGCTGCGTAAGCGGATCGAGGCGGGTCCCGCGAACATCTGGCGCTACGCGCCGCTGCTGCCCGTCCCGGCCGACGTCGCCGACAAGCCGAACCTCAACCCCGGCTGGACCAAGCTCGTCAAGGCCGACAACCTCGCCCGTGAGCTGGGCGTGACCGGCGGCCTGTACGTCAAGGACGACTCCGGCAACCCGACGCACTCCTTCAAGGACCGGGTGGTCGCCCAGGCCCTGGAGGCCGCCCGCGCCTTCGGCTTCACCACGCTCTCCTGCTCCTCCACCGGCAACCTGGCCGGTGCGGTGGGCGCCGCCGCGGCCCGTGCGGGCTTCCGGTCCTGTGTGTTCATCCCGCACGACCTGGAGCAGGGCAAGGTCGTCATGGCCGCGATCTACGGCGGCGAGCTCGTCGGCATCGAGGGCAACTACGACGATGTGAACCGCTTCTGCTCCGAGCTGATCGGCGACCCGGCCGGTGAGGGCTGGGGCTTCGTCAACGTCAATCTGCGGCCGTACTACGCCGAGGGCTCCAAGACCCTGGCGTACGAGATCTGCGAGCAGCTCGGCTGGCGGCTCCCGGACCAGCTCGTCGTCCCGATCGCGTCCGGCTCGCAGCTCACGAAGATCGACAAGGGTCTGCAGGAGCTGATCAAGCTCGGGCTCGTCGAGGACAAGCCGTACAAGATCTTCGGTGCGCAGGCCGAGGGCTGCTCGCCGGTGTCGACGGCGTTCAAGGCCGGCCACGACGTGGTCCGCCCGCAGAAGCCGAACACCATCGCCAAGTCCCTCGCGATCGGCAACCCCGCCGACGGCCCGTACGTCCTCGACATCGCGCGCCGCACCGGCGGGTTCGTGGAGGACGTGACGGACGAGCAGGTCGTCGACGCGATCAAGCTGCTGTCGCGGACCGAGGGCGTCTTCGCCGAGACGGCGGGCGGCGTGACGGTGGGCGTGACGAAGAAGCTCATCGAGAACGGCGTCCTCGACCCCGCCAAGACCACCGTCGTCCTCAACACGGGCGACGGTCTCAAGACGCTGGACGCGGTGGCCGGTACAGGGCTCACCGCGACCATCCGTCCCAACCTTGAGTCGTTCCGAGAGGCTGGCCTCGCTTGACCTCCTCCTCGGAGTCCCGAGGAGTCCAGTGGTCACCCACTGGGCTTCCTGCTTCACTGCCGACTGCCCCCGGGACGAACCCAAGCCGAGGTCTTGCACCAGCTCCACAGGCCGAAACCGCCAGCCCGGCGGCCGAAACGCAAAGTAGTCTTATCGTCACCGGAGGTCAAATCGCATGAGCGTGACCGTTCGCATCCCCACCATCCTGCGCACCTACACGGGCGGCCGGGCCGAGGTCGCCGCCGAGGGTGCCACTCTCGCCGACGTCATCGCCGACCTGGAGAAGAACCACACCGGGATCGCCGCCCGGGTCCTCGACGACCAGGGCAAGCTGCGGCGGTTCGTGAATGTGTACGTCAACGACGACGACGTGCGGTTCGAGCAGGGGCTGGAGACGGCCACGCCGGACGGTGCGGGTGTCTCCATCATTCCGGCCGTCGCCGGCGGCTGACCGCGGCTGACCGAATGACCGATCATTACCGCCGGTAACTTCGGTCACCGAGAGTTCACAGAATTGCCTCCTCCGTGAGAGAAGCGGAGGGGGCAATTCTGTGTGGTTGAGCGAGGTACAGTTGGGGAACGCACCGCCGATCTCCGGGTCGGTGGCCCTTGATTTCTGCCGCACGTCCGACAAGAAGTAGCCAAAGTGTGCGGGTTTTTTGCGGCTTTCGTTCCTTTTGTCAGGTCCGACTTGACCTGAAGTCAGGGGAATTGTCCCCACATTCCCGACCGGTCGTGCCCGGATTTCTCGTCCGATTGACCTGTTGCAGACGGCAGTTGGGCAGATACATTCAGCCGCGGTCGACGCGTTCCGGCGCACGCCCCCGACCGATGGGGGGTGAGGTCTGACCCGGATCCGCGAAGTGTGGATCTGTGCAAGGGCCAGTAATAGGGGAGTTAGGCATGGCTCAGGGCACCGTCAAGTGGTTCAACGCGGAGAAGGGGTACGGCTTCATCGCGGTCGACGGTGGTGCGGATGTTTTCGTCCACTACAGCGCGATCCAGATGGACGGTTACCGCACCCTGGAGGAAGGTCAGCGGGTCGAGTTCGAGATCTCGCAGGGCCAGAAGGGGCCGCAGGCGGACATGGTCCGCGTGGCCGGCTGAAGCACGCGCCGACTGACTGCAGCGACGTTCTTCTTCGAAGGGCTCGTACCTCCCGGGGTGCGAGCCCTTCGCCATGCCCGGCGCCCGCCCGGCGCCCGCCCGATCCCCGAGAGCCGCTTGCACTCGCAGGGGGCGAGTGCTAATCATTGCGTTAGCACTCTGAAGGTGAGAGTGACAATGAAGGACCGGGTCGGTGAGGCCCGCAGGCCGGGTGGGGCAAGGAACCACAAGGCGTGCGAGCCGTCCGTCGCGGGCGCGGGCGCGGTCCGAAGGAATCACCCCCAGTCCTGGAGGGACCACTTCACATGGCCAAGATCATCGCGTTCGACGAGGAGGCGCGGCGCGGCCTCGAGCGCGGCATGAACCAGCTCGCGGACGCCGTGAAGGTGACGCTCGGCCCCAAGGGTCGCAACGTCGTCCTCGAGAAGAAGTGGGGCGCCCCCACGATCACCAACGATGGTGTCTCCATCGCCAAGGAGATCGAGCTCGAGGACCCGTACGAGAAGATCGGCGCCGAGCTGGTCAAGGAAGTCGCCAAGAAGACGGACGACGTCGCCGGTGACGGTACGACCACCGCGACCGTCCTCGCCCAGGCCCTGGTCAAGGAAGGCCTGCGCAACGTAGCCGCCGGCGCCAACCCGATGGCCCTCAAGCGCGGTATCGAGAAGGCCGTCGAGGCCGTCTCCGCCGCCCTGCTCGAGCAGGCGAAGGACGTCGAGACCAAGGAGCAGATCGCCTCCACGGCCTCCATCTCCGCCGCCGACACCCAGATCGGCGAGCTGATCGCCGAGGCGATGGACAAGGTCGGCAAGGAAGGCGTCATCACCGTCGAGGAGTCCCAGACCTTCGGTCTGGAGCTGGAGCTCACCGAGGGTATGCGCTTCGACAAGGGCTACATCTCGGCGTACTTCGCCACCGACATGGAGCGTATGGAGGCGTCCCTCGACGACCCGTACATCCTGATCGCCAACTCCAAGATCTCCGCGGTCAAGGACCTGCTCCCGCTCCTGGAGAAGGTCATGCAGTCGGGCAAGCCGCTGCTGATCATCGCCGAGGACGTCGAGGGCGAGGCCCTGTCGACCCTGGTCGTCAACAAGATCCGCGGCACCTTCAAGTCCGTCGCCGTCAAGGCCCCGGGCTTCGGTGACCGCCGCAAGGCCATGCTCGGCGACATCGCCATCCTCACGGGCGGCGAGGTCATCTCCGAGGAGGTCGGCCTCAAGCTGGAGAACGCGACCCTGGACCTCCTGGGCCGCGCCCGCAAGGTCGTCATCACCAAGGACGAGACCACCATCGTCGACGGCGCCGGCTCCACCGACCAGGTGCAGGGCCGCGTGAACCAGATCCGCGCCGAGATCGAGAACAGCGACTCGGACTACGACCGCGAGAAGCTCCAGGAGCGCCTGGCCAAGCTCGCGGGCGGCGTCGCGGTCATCAAGGCCGGTGCCGCCACCGAGGTGGAGCTCAAGGAGCGCAAGCACCGCATCGAGGACGCCGTGCGCAACGCCAAGGCGGCCGTCGAGGAGGGCATCGTCGCCGGTGGTGGCGTGGCCCTGCTGCAGGCCTCCGGCGTCTTCGAGAAGCTGGAGCTGGAGGGTGACGAGGCGACCGGCGCCGCGGCCGTCAAGCTCGCCCTCGAGGCCCCGCTGAAGCAGATCGCCGTCAACGCCGGCCTCGAGGGCGGCGTCGTGGTGGAGAAGGTCCGCAACCTCACCCCGGGTCACGGCCTGAACGCCGCGTCCGGCGAGTACGTCGACCTGGTCGCCGAGGGCATCATCGACCCGGCGAAGGTGACCCGTTCCGCGCTGCAGAACGCCGCCTCCATCGCCGCGCTGTTCCTCACCACCGAGGCCGTCATCGCCGACAAGCCGGAGAAGGCCGCCGCGGCCGCTCCGGGCGGCATGCCGGGCGGTGACATGGACTTCTGAGCCTCCTCGTAGAGATACGCAGAGATACAGGAGGCTCGGACGCGGTCCGTCCAGTGCCGAGGGCGGCACTCCCTGGAGACAGGGGTGCCGCCCTCGGGCGTGTCCGGGGTCACAGGCGGGTGCCCGCTCGGATGTGGAATGCGTGACACCACCCGCACAGTTGCTTAAGAAGTTGCAACAATGCGCACGCACATACCACCCGGTCAGTCGACCCCGTTCCCAAGGAGCCCTCCACGTGACCGTCACCGAGCCCGCCGCCTCCCGCGCGGCCCACGTCCTGTCCCGGCCGACCCCGATCAACGGCCTCACCGTGCCCAACCGCATCGTGATGGCGCCGATGACGCGCATGTTCTCGCCGGGCGGCGTCCCCGGTGCGGACGTGGTGTCGTACTACGCGCGCCGGGCCGCCGCCGGCGTGGGGCTGATCGTGACCGAGGGGACGTACGTCGGGCACGAGTCGGCCGGGCAGAGTGACCGGGTGCCCCGGTTCCACGGCGAGGAGCAGCTCGCCGGGTGGGCGAAGGTCGCCGAGAGCGTGCATGCGGCGGGCGGGACCATCGTGCCGCAGCTCTGGCACATCGGCATGGTGCGCAAGCAGGGTCAGCCGCCGTTCGCCGAGGCCCCGGCCGTCGGCCCCTCCGGCCTGCGCATCGGCGAGAACGAGCCCACCGGCAGGGCCATGACCCAGCGCGACCTGGACGACGTCATCGGCGCCTTCGCCGAGGCCGCTGCGGACGCCGAGCGGATCGGGTTCGACGGCGTGGAGATCCACGGCGCCCACGGCTACCTCGTCGACCAGTTCCTGTGGGCGGGCACGAACCGCCGCACGGACGCCTACGGCGGTGACCCGGTCGCCCGTACGAAGTTCGCGGCGGAGATCGTGGCTGCCGTACGCGAGAAGGTCTCGCCGTCCTTCCCGGTCATCTTCCGCTACTCGCAGTGGAAGCAGGAGGCTTACGACGCCCGCCTCGCCGAGACCCCCGAGGAGCTGGAGGCCGTCCTCGCCCCGCTCGCCGCGGCCGGCGTCGACGCCTTCCACGCCTCCACCCGCCGCTACTGGGTCCCGGAGTTCGACGGCTCCGACCTCAACCTCGCCGGCTGGACGAAGAAGCTGACCGGCAGGCCCACCATCACCGTCGGCTCGGTCGGCCTGGACGGCGAGTTCCTGGGCGCGTTCGCCGGCCAGGGCTCCGAGGTCAAGGGCATCGACGACCTGCTGGACCGCCTGGAGGCCGAGGAGTTCGACTTCGTCGCCGTCGGCCGGGCGCTGCTCCAGGACCCCGAGTGGGCGGCGAAGGTGCTGCAGGGCCGCTTCGGCGAGCTGGCGGCGTATGACGCGGGCTCGCTGAAGACCCTGAGCTGACGTCTGCTTGGTCGCCCCCGTTGCGGGGGCGTCTTTCATTCCGGGACGGCGGGCGACCGCGGCCGGGGAGCCGGTGACGGAGGAGGCGGCGGAACCGGCGGGGGCCACGGCCAAGTAAAGGTCGGCTACAGGTTGCCCATTGGCTCGATGTCGACCTTCACCGGCGTTCCCCACACTCGCAGCACCTCGTAGTCGGTGAACTCGTGCACGAGCCGGTAGGCCATGGCGGGACGCGGACCGCGACGCTGGGCGGCGAGATACAGCTCGGCCTCCCGGCGGTCGCGGCGCGGTGTGCCGCAGAGCTGCCACTCCTGCCCGTTCCACAGCTCGGGCAGCCAGCGCTGCTGGGGCTGGGGGCGGTCGCCCCGGACGCCGTAGCGGGAGGGGGTGGTCTCGGTGGTGCGCGGGGGTACGGGACCGCCGTTGTACTCGGCGCGACGGGCTGCCCGGCGACGGGTTTCGCAGAGCAGGCAGAGGTCGTGGGCGTTCTCGTCGACCGGGCCGTTCGGGTGCTCCGGGCAGCGGGTGGTGGGGGCGGCGGTGGTGACGCTCTCGTCGAGGAGGTCGAGGGCGCGCCGGAGGTCGGCCTTGACCTCGTGGAGTTTGGCGTCGGGGGTGTCGGCGGTGAGGGACTCGCCGTGCTCGCCGAGGAGGCGGAGGGCTCGGCCGAGGGCGGTTAGGTGGGCGTGGTTCATGGGGGTGGCTCCGGGGCTTTGTGAGGGCCTGGTCAGGTGTTACGGCCGACCTTCAGCATGCACATGGAGATCCTCTGCCTCCCATCGCGCCATGAACTCGTCGTGGGACAGCGCCGGACCTGAAGGAGCAGCTTGACGAGTGCGCGCTTCGGCGATGTCGGCTTCGTCGAGCAGGTGCTGCGGCTTTTCCAGTGGGTTCATCTGGCTACTCCGTCAGGTCGGTGGGTCATTGCGCGTAGTCCTTGAGCTTCTCGGTGTCGAGGGTGATGTTCACGGGGGAGGGGAGCTCGACGGGCGCGCCCCAGGGGTAGGAGGGGGACTGCTGGTAGCGGCCTTCCTTGGGCTCGCTGTAGACCGTGATCGTGTTGCTGTCGCGGTCGATGAGGAGGTAGACGGGGATGTCGGCGCCCGCGTAACCGATGGGCTTGTCGACGCGGTCGCGTTGGTCGGTGTCGCGGTCGTGAGAAGTGATCTCTACGGCCATGAGGACTCCGTCCGTCTTGGACCACTCGCCGTCTCCCCTGAAGTGGTCAACCGGTACGAGAGTCCCGTCCGTGCGAGCGCGGCCCTTGCGGTAGGCCTCGGCCTTGACTCCGGACTCGGGCACAAGATCCAGGTCAGGGCGATGCTGCATGCACTGACGCAACAGCCACATGAAGATCGAGCGGTGGTTGCCGTCCGGCATGGCCTTGACTACTACCTTTCCGTTGATGAACTCAAGCCGCACGGTTTCCGGAGCGGCGGCGGCCAGCTCCTCGAATTCGTCGACGTCAAGTGGGCCGTGCCGGATGCAAAGCCTCCCGCCGAGGAACTCCAACCTGTTGCGCAGCTCCCGCGGAGCCCTGCGGACGAGTTCCTCGAAGTCTTCGACGGACATCTGCGGGCGTTCAGCGGTGTCAGGGGTCATGGCGTCGCCTCCTTCCTCCCATCGTGCACCGGAGTGGTGTCGGCGGACCGTAGGAGCAGTCATGCGGGTGTCCTTTCTTGTCGTCGTTGGGACATTGCGGCACGGATCTGTGCCGCATGTGTATGGATTGCGGAGGCTTGGAGGGGCGCGGGGTAGCGGTCGGGAGCGCGTTCGCCACGGCACGCGCCGCAGAGGCCTCCTGGTAGGGCCTCCGGGCGGCCGGGTACTCGGCACTTCGCGCACTCCAGGATGCGGAGTGGTGGACGGGCCGGGGCGGGTTCCGGGGGGAGCTTGGTGGTGAGGCGGCGGTGGATCAGGGCCGCCGGGTGGTGGACCGGGGTGGGCAGGCCGGTGGTCAGGGCGCGGAGTACGTCAGTGTCGGTGGCGCCCCGGTCGTACCAGGCGACGACCAGGGGCGCGAGGGCCGCACAGTCGGCGGCCGACAGCGACAGCGCGGGGGTCTCGCGGCCGAGGGCGGCCAGGAGTACGTAGGCCCTCGAGCGGGTCGGGCGCGGGCGGTCCGGTGGTTCCGTCGGCTCCTGCGGTGCGTCGCCCCTCGTGAACGCCGCCCACCAGGCGTCGTCACGTGCGGTACGGGAGAACCACGATCGGGTGATCCAGCGAGCGCCGCCCGAGTCGGAGGTCAGGTGCTCGCGTCCTCGTCGCAAGTGGCCTGCCCGCTGGAGGTTGTTGAGGGCCGTGCGCAGGGCGCACTGTCCGTACGGGAGGTGCTTGGCCAGCGTCTTTACGGAGATGTCGGCGCCGTCGGGGAGGCGGTCGATGTACGCGGCGATGGCGGCTTCGCGGGGTGGGAGGTGGGCGAAGTCGTGGTTCGTGCGGGGGAGTTGGTCGGGCGCGGACCGTTTCCCGTAACCCGGATTGGCCATGGGGTGCGGGGAGGCGTGCGCGGGCAGGGAGGCAGCACTAAGATTGGCGTCAGCCATGGGATCGAACTTCCTCTTCGATCTCGTCGGTTAAGCCCCCGCAGGTGTTGCTAGCACCTGGCGGGGGCTGTTCGTTATGCGGGCACGCTAGACGACCATCACTGTGCGTGGCAAGCCGAACGCGTCAAGTCAACTCGCCGGGTGGGAGGGTGGGTTGGGACCCTCCACCCGTTCCTTGAAAAGAGGGCTCGGGGCTGGCCGCTTGAGCTTCGGGGCGTCAGATCGCCCAGTAGTCGCGGTCCGGCAGTTCGATCCAGTGGTCCGGCGGGCCGACCACCGCGCGGGCGTCGGTCGGGCGCAGACCGGCGTACGCGAGCGAATAGGCCACCGCCTGGTGGCAGTAGACGTACGAGAACAGGACCTCCTCCGGACTGTCCTCCAGGTCCGGGCCGCCGCCCGGGTGCAGGTCCCAGCCCTCGCAGACGCCGTCGCGGTGGATGCTGCCCTGGTTGCCGCTCTTGGGGTTGGCGTACAGGCCGTAGGAGACGGTCCCTGCGGACAGACGGGTGTGTATGCCGGGCATCGAAGGGCCGTATCCCCACGGCTGGGTGACCACGCAGCCGCCCGGCACCGTCGTCACGCCGACGAGCCGCAGGGTCTCGTCCGAGTCGTAGTCGTACGGGTCCGCCAGCACCCCGGCCATCAACTCGTCGTCGGCCGGTGTCGCCTCCAGGCGGCGTATCGCCTCCTCGGCGTCGATCCCGGCCACGCACGCCAGTCCTGTGCCGTCGTAGTAGAGGTCGCCGAGAGCTGCGATGAGCCGGCGGCCCTCCTCCGCAACCGCGCGCTCCGCCTCCGTCAGACCCGGCAGACCCTCGGCCGGCGCGAACAGGCCGGGCTCCGGCCCGGCGAGGCTCAGCCGGCCCGGCGTCCAGCCGCCGGGACCGATCCACGCCGGGTCGGCCCCGGTGGCGGCCAGCGCCCGCGCGTTCCCGGAACGGCCCGCCACCACCGCGTCCCACAGTGCCGTGGTCCCGTCCTCCAGCGCGTCCACGTCCGCCACACGTCGGGCCAGTTCCGCGACGACCTCGGGCGAGCCGAACACCGCGGCCCGGTGCAGGGGCCGCGAGCCTCCGACGCCCCATCTCTCCGGATCGGCGCCCGCGTCGAGGCGCCGTGCCACGTCCTCGTGGTCCTGCCAGCCCCGATAGTCCATGCCCGCCCAGCCGCCGGCGTCCCTGCCCGTCATCCCGCGCCCCCTCCAGCCCGCCGATCTCCGTGCTCACACCATCGCAGACGGCACTGACAACGGGCGGTGCACGCCTCTGCTCAGCCCATGCTCTTCGCGCCGTCCAAGGACTCGCGGATGATGTCAGCGTGGCCGGCGTGCTGGGCCGTCTCGGCGATGATGTGCAGCAGCGTCCTGCGGGCCGACCATCGAGCTCCGGGCTCGTTCCACGGAGCCTTGGGCAGCGGATGGGACGCGTTGAGGTCGGACAGGGCGGTGACCAGCTCGTCGGTTCGGCGGGCCACTTCCTCGAACTCCGCCAGCACACCGGCCAGGGTCTCGCCGGGCAGCATTCGGAACTCGTCGGCCCGCTTGGCGAAGTCGGCCTCGGTCATGGAGGTGAAGTCGGGCATCGCCGACGGGCCGTCCAGGATGAAGTCCGCCCAGTGCTTCTCCACCGACGTCACGTGTTTGATCAGGCCGCCCAGGCACAGTTCGCTGGCGGTGGTGCGCTGACCGGCCTGCTCGTCGGTGAGGTCCCGGGTCGTGAAGCGCAGGAAGTGGCGGTGCTGGGCCAGTGCTTCCAGCAGGTCGGCGCGCTCGTCGGTGACGGTGACGGTGTTGTGCGTGGTCTCAGTCATGACGGCCACGCTAGGAGCCGAGTAGGTCAGATCCTGACCGCTTCGACGAAGGCCGACCAAGCCGATGCTCGGAAGATGAGCTTCGGGCCATCGGGGTGCTTGGAGTCGCGGACGGGGACGAGGGTGGGGTGGCCTACGGCTACTTCGAGGCAGTCGCCGCCGCTGCCGCCGCTGTAGCTGGATTTGTGCCAGGTGGTCGCGCTCAGGTCGTAGTCAGGGATGTTCCTCATGGGCGTAATCCTGCGCCAACGACTCGACCAGGGCTAGGGACTTCTTCGGCGAGAGTGCGGAGGCTGCGAGGAGCTCGAAGGTGAATCTCAACCGGGCGACGGTGGCCGGGTCGTCCTCCAGGCGTCCGGTTCCGACCCCCTCGAAGTAAACCAGCGGAGGGGCGTCCTCGAAGTCCATCAGCTTCAGTGAGCCCTCCATCGCCTTGTGTGCCCCTGCGTTGAAGGGCAGCACCTGCACGATGACCCGGCCTCGGTGGGCCAGACCCGCGACGTGGCGCAGGGCCTCCGCCATCACCGCTCGGCTACCCGTCACGCGGCGCAGCGCCGCCTCGTCAAGCACTGCCCACAACAACGGCTTTGTTGGGTCGTCGAGTAGACGGGTCCGTGCCATCCGGCCTTCCACCCGCTCATCAATGGTCTCCTCCGGTGCCGTTGGCTCGTACGCGCGGATCACGGCCCGTGCGTACGCGGGCGTCTGTAGCAGTCCCGGGATCAGCATCGGCGCGTACTGGCGGATCGCCATAGCCTCCGCCTCGGCCTCCGCCGCCTCCGCGAAGTGCTCCGGATAACGGGACCTGGCCGATGCCTTGCAGTTCCGCTGGAAGAAGTCGCCTGTCCCCAGCGCCTCATCCAACACCCGGGCGTGTTCAGGCTGTATCCGCCGCGTGCCCGCCTCCAACTGCCCCACGAACGAACCGCTCGCGAACAGCAGTTGGCCCAGCTTCTCCTGGCTCAGCCCGGCCTTTTCGCGGGCGTGACGCAGCTCCGCGCCCAACAGTGCGCGCGGTGATGTCGACGGGTCAAGGTCCTTCGGTCCCGGCATGGCAACTCCCGGTCGGACAGCAGAGGTTGTTGGGGCGCCTCGTATTGCCAGGTTAGAGGGGCGATCGACACGCTGTGTTGTGAATCGCAAACTCGGTGTAGAGAGATGGGGCAAGCGTGCGGTCGACCCAAGAAGTCGTGGCGTCCCTGCGAGAGGCTCTGGGGGCCGTGGGCGTCGTGCTGCCGTCGCTGGGTGTGGATCCGGTGACCGGTGCCAGTAAGGAACCGTTCGCGCTCGTCCAGCTCGGGCGCTGCAATGTGCGGACGGCCGAGCGGCTGGTGGCGGTGTTGCGCGGGGAGGAGGACCCGGCGCAGACGGAGCTGCTGGAACGGGTCCGCAAGGTCAACAGGGAGAGCAGACTGCCGCGTTAGCCGGTCAGGCGGTCGTACTGCGCCTGCGTGAGACGTACGGCGTCCGCGCCCAGGTTCTCCTCCAGGTGCGCGACGCTCCCCGTCCCCGGGATCGGGAGGATCACCGGGGAGTGGGCGAGGAGCCAGGCGAGGGCGACCTGGGTCGGTGTGGCGTCGAGTTCCTTGGCGATCTCGGCGACCTCCGAGGAGCGCCCGCCCGACTGCCCCGCCGCCACCGGCCGCCACGGCAGGAACGCGATGCCCGCCTCCTCGCACGCGGCGAGGACGGGCTCGTGCTCGCGGTCGAGGAGGTTGTAGCGGTTCTGGACGCTCGCGATGTCCACGACGGCGCGGGCGTCGGCGAGTTCGGCGGCGGTCACCTCGGAGAGGCCGATGTGGCCGATCTTGCCCTCGTCGCGCAGGTCGCGCAGGGCGCCGAGCTGGTCGGGGAGGGGGACATCCGGGTCGAGGCGGTGGAGCTGGAGGAGGTCGATGCGGTCGAGGCGGAGGCGGAGCATGGCCTCGTCGACCTGGTCGCGCAGGTCGGCCGGTTCGCCCGCGTGCCGCCAGCCCTCGCCGGAGGTGGTGTGGCGGATGCCGACCTTGGTGGCGATCACGAGGTCTTCGGGGTAGGGGTGGAGTGCTTCGGCGAGGAGGTCCTCGTTGGCGCCCCAGCCGTACATGTGCGCGGTGTCGATGAGTGTGACGCCGAGTTCGACAGCCCGGCGGGCGACCGCGAGGCACCTGGTTCGGTCCTGGGCGGTCTCCGGTCGTAGATGCATCGCCCCGAAGCCGAGCCGCCGTACTTCCAGTTCGCCGCCGATGCGGAACGTCGTCGGTGCCGTCATGCGGCCACGCTAACAGGGGAGTTGACGTCAGCTCTCCGCCGATTTCAGCGCGGCCCGGAGGTGGCCGTCGGCCGCGGTCAGGAGTCCGTTCGCCGTGGCCGCGTCCACGTCCGCAAGCAGGATCAGGATCGCCGTCTTCACCTCGCCGTCCGCCTCGGTCAGGGCGCGTTCGATGTCGGTGTCGGTCGCGCCGGTGGCGAGGGCGACGATGCGGTGGGAGCGGGCCCGGAGCTTGTCGTTGGAGGCGCGGACGTCGACCATGAGGTTTCCGTAGGTCTTGCCGAGCCGGATCATCGTGATCGTCGACAGCATGTTGAGGACCAGCTTCTGGGCGGTGCCGGCCTTGAGGCGGGTGGAGCCGGTGAGGAGTTCGGGGCCGACGACGATCTCGATGCCGTGCTCGGCGGCGGAGGCGAGGGTGCTGCCCGGGTTGCAGGACAGGCCGATCGTCAGCGCGCCCTGCTGACGGGCGTGTTCGACCGCGGCGATGGCGTACGGGGTGCGTCCGGAGGCCGAGATGCCCACGACCGTGTCGGCCGGGGTGAGCGCGAGGGCGTCGAGGTCGGCGCGGGCCAGCTCCACGGAGTCCTCGGCGCCCTCGACCGAGGTGACCATCGCCTCCGGGCCGCCCGCGATGAGGCCGACGACCTGGGTGGGGTCGGTGTTGAAGGTGGGCGGGCACTCGGAGGCGTCGAGGATGCCGAGGCGGCCGGCGGTGCCGGCGCCCGCGTAGAGGAGTCGGCCGCCACGTGCCATCCGTTCCGCGATGGCGTCGATCGCGGCGGCGATCTCGGGGAGGCGGGAGGCGACGGCGGCGGGTACGGAGGCGTCCTCGCCGTTCATGAGGCGGGCGATGTCGAGGGTGGGGAGCCGATCGATCTCGGCGAGTTCGGGACGGAACGCCTCGGTGGTCAGGGTCTCCAACTCGGCGCGCAGTTCACGGGGGTTGGATGTCGAGGTCATGAGAGACGGCTCTTTCCGATGTGCTGTGTCCGGTCCGACCTTCTATCGGCGATGCCTATGGGCCAGTGCCTCATATGACGCGGCCAGCGCCGGCGCCGCCGTCTCGTAGGTCCGCTGGGCGACCCCGACGAACAGGCAGTCCACCACCAGCAACTGACTGGTCCGCGACGACATCGCCGCCGGCCGCAACTCGCTCTCCCGCGCGGTGGACGTCGTCAGGATGTGGTCGGCGTACTGGGTGACCGCCCCGTCCGGCCGTCCGGTGATGGCGACCGTCGTGGCGCCGTGCTCGAACGCGACCCGCAGCGGCTCGATGACGTCCCCGGTCGTCCCGGAGTGCGTGATCGCGATGGCCACGTCACCGGCCCGCAACTGCACCGCGTTCGTCACCGCGAGATGCGGATCGCTGTGGGCGTGGGCTATCAGCCCTATGCGCAGCAGCTTCTGGGTCAGGTCCTGGGCGACCAGCCCGCTCGCCCCCACGCCGTACACATCGATACGGCGGGCCCCGGCGGCGGCCGACACCGCGGCGCCGAGCTGCGCCGTGTCCAGTCCCGCCGCCGTGTCCGCGAGGGTCTGCTGCTCGTCGTACGCGAGTTTCGCCACGACGTCCGCGATCGGGTCGTCCACCGCGATGTCGGTCGTGATGGCCGGGGCGCGGCCCGACTGCTGCTGGGCGGCGAGGCCGGCGAGGGCGAGGCGCAGGTCGCGGTAGCCGGGGTAGCCCAGGATGCGGGCGGTGCGCACGACCGTGGCCTCGCTGGTGCCGGTGAGTTCGGCGAGGCCGGTGACCGTGAGGGCCGCGCAGCCCGCCGGGTCGTTCGCGACCGCTTCGGCGACGCGCTGCATGGAGCGGGTCATCGACGGCGCGAGCGTGCGCACCTTGGCCGCGAGGGCGGCGGGTGCGGGGGCGAAAGTTTCCTTCACCTCTTGGGTCACTCTTGAAAGGTATTTTCAACCCGGGTCGTGGTCAAGAGCGCGCACAATAGGACCATGGAACCTGTCAGTCCGCTCAGTCCGCTGGAGCAGGCGCTGCACACCGCCCGCGCCCTCGTGCTCGCCGACCTGGTCGCGGGCGAGGTCGCCGAGGCGGACGTGGTGTCGTTGGTCGAGGAGTCGGTCGTACAGCGACGCTGGTGGGTGGAGCAGTGGCCGGACGGCGTCGAGTACGTGGCCGGGCTGGTCGCCCAGGACGTTCAGGACGCGCTGCTGGACAAGTACGGCCGCTGGCCGCTGTGCCCGGTGTGCGGAGCCGGCGACCCGCACGCGCTGGAGGTCGAGCCGGAGCTCGGGCCCGATCCGCACTGGGTGTGCCACAAGGCGGGCGTGAAGGTCGCCGCGGTGGGCTCGCTGGGGCCCGTGACCTCGTGACGATCTACATAGACCCGCCCACCTGGCCGGGTCACGGCCGGATGTGGTCCCACCTGGTGAGCGATGTGTCGTACGACGAACTGCACGCGTTCGCCGAGGCGTTGGGCGTGCCGCGGCGGGCCTTCGAGCGGGATCACTACGACATCCCCGCGCACCACTACGCCGACGCGGTGCGCGCCGGCGCGGTGGAGGTGAGCAGCCGTGAGGTGGTGCGGTTGCTGCAGGGGGCGGGGCTGCGCAGGGCGAAGGGGCGGGGATGGGGCTGACGCCGAGGCGTCCGCCCCCGCGCGAGTCGGCTGTCGGTTACGCGAACTGGCCGGGCTGGTAGGAGCCGGCCGGGTTCTGGACCAGGACGTTCAGCCGGTTGAAGGTGTTGATCAGCGCGATCAGGGACACCAGCGCGCCGAGCTGCTCCTCGTCGTAGTGCTTGGCGGCGTTCTCCCAGACCTCGTCCGGTACGCCGCCGGCCGCGTCGGCGATGCGGGTGCCCGCCTCCGTCAGCTCCAGCGCGGCGCGCTCGGCCTCGGTGAAGAGGGTGGCCTCGCGCCAGGCCGCGACGAGATTGAGGCGGACGGTGTCCTCGCCCGCGGCTACGGCGTCCTTGAAGTGCATGTCGGTGCAGAAGCCGCAGCCGTTGATCTGGCTGGCGCGCAGCGTCACCAGGTTCTGCGTCGAGACGGGCAGCGGCGAGTCGTGGATGACCTTGCCCGCCGAGACGATGTGCTTCACGAACTCGCCGACGGTCGGGATCTCAAGGGCGTTCAAACGGGCGGCGCTCATGGCGAACTCCTCAGTCATTGGCCGTGGTCGGTGGGTACACAGCTATGACGGAGCGGCGCGGCGGGATGTGACGAGGGGAGATGTGACGTGGGTCACCTGTTATCCGGCAGGGTTCGCTGCCTGCGTACGTACAGCTGGAGCGCGGGGTCCATGTCGTGCTCCTCGCGGGCCGTCCGCTCCTCCTCGACGGTCGCCCGGAGGTATCCGGTGCGCTGGGCGACGCCCTGGGAGGGGGAGTTGTCGCCTTCGATCGTCGCGTAGAGCAGATCCACGTCGTCCCTGGACAGTGCCCACTCGGACAGGGCGTTCAGGGCCTCGGTCGCGTAGCCGTGGCCGCGAGCGGAGGGAGCGAGGTCGTAGCCGACCTCGGCTCGGCGCTCGTCGTCCGGTACGCCGTGGAAGCCCATGCCGCCGACCGCGCGGCCGTCCTCCCGCCGTACGAGGACGAACAGTCCCCATTCGGGCCGGTGTACGCCCTCGTCGTACCCCTTCATCAGCCACTTGGCGGCCTCCCGCGTGCCGTCGAACGGCCCGTCCTCGACCCACCGGAATCCGCCGTCACCGCCGTCGCACAGATCGGCGGCGGCCGCGGGGGTGACGCCCTGGAGGGTGAGGCGGTCGGTGGGGAGGACGAGGTTGTTGTTCCAGCGCCACTCGGTGACGGGCGGGCGGGCGGGGAGATCGGCGCGGCCGGTGGCCCACAGCAGGGTGCGCCAGTGGGCGCTGCCGACGGCGGATCCGGTTTCGGATCCGGTTTCGGGGCGGACGTGCGGGAAGATCGTCGTGAGGACGAACTCGGGTAGTTCGGCGGGGGGTTGGTACGTCAGGCCAAGGCCCTCGGCGATGTCGTGCGTGTGCAGCAGCACCTCGGCGACCCCCATCGCCGCGAAGCCCTCGCGGTTGGCGCTGCGGAACGGGTACGGGTGGAAGGCGCGCACGTCGAGGGGTGTGGTGCGGAGGGTGGCGGTGAACAGGGCGCCGGTCGTCTCGATGACCTGGAGCAGCCCTTCGTTGTCGGTGCCCTCGTCCAGGGTGATCTCGAAGGGGACGTAAGCGTCCTGTGCACGGCCCGCCAACTGGCCGCCGTAGGCGATCAGGTCCTCGGCGATGTGGAACGCCGTCCTGCGGCAACTCCACTCCAGCCGACCGGCCTTCACACCTTCCCAGTCCTGGTCCACCGCGGTGCGCAGCAGTGCCACGCAGCTCGCCACGGCCTCGGTCACGCGTTCCCCGCCCATGTGTCGCATGCCGGGCAGGCTACGGGTGCCGGGCGCTCACGGCGACAGCATTTCCAGCTCGCCGGCGAGGTTGTAGCGGGCCGTCGCCTCCCACTCCTTCCGGCCGTGCGGGGTCCGGAACAGGCTGGGCAGGTCCAGGAGCTGGCGCAGGATCGCGGCACGGCCCTCGCGGAAGGCGTCGTTCGGCACGAAGTGGTACTCCTCGCGGACGGCGGCCGTGTAGGCGGCGTACGCGGAGGGCGGGGCGGCGAGAACGGCGAGGTCGGCGTCGCACAGGACCTGGCCGTCGCGGTCGTCCGGCGCCGGGTCGTGGCTGACGGTGAGACGCACGAGACGGGCGACCTCGGCGGTGCGCTCCGCGGGGACACCGGCCTCGGGGAGGGCGCGTTCGGCGAGACGGGCGGATCGCTCCTCGTTCTCCGAGCGGTCCGGGAGGTAGACGGCGTCGTGGAACCAGGCGGCGAGGCGTACGACGTCCGGGTCGTCGGCGTGGCCGGCCAGCTCGTCGATGCGGTCCAGGACGGCGGTGAGGTGGGTGAGGGTGTGGTAGCGGCGCTGGGGTTCCTGCCAGCGGGTGAGGAGGTTGTCGGCGTAGGGGGTCGGGTCGGGGGTGGTGACCGGGGAGCGGGTGGCGTTGAGGGCTTGGGCGAAGCGGGTGCGTAGGGCTTCGAGGGCGGCGGAGTCGGGAGTGTTGGGGGTGCTCGGGGTGTGGGGATCGGTCATGGCGTCATTCTGGTGGGTGGATGGGTGGATGGGTGGATGGGTGGATGGGTGGTCGGGGTGAGGGCCGGGTGCGTGGGTGTTCTCCCCGGGTGTGGGTCCGGCGCCCTAGCGTGGGGCCATGACTTCTGCTGACGTGCACGATGTACGGGATCCCGAACTGCCGGGGCGGCTGCTGGTCGGCGAGCGGGACGCGCTGGTTCCGCTGCTGCGGGCGCGGTCGGACGCGGACTTCGCGCTGCCGACCGCCGCGTGTCCGGGGTGGTCGGTGCGGGATGTGCTGGCGCACTGTTCGTCCGCCCTGATGCGGGTGGTGGAGAGCCGGTTCGAGGAGGGCGTGTTCTCGCCCGAGTCCAACGACCGGGACATCGCCGAGCGCGCCGACTGGACCAACGCGCAGGTCGTCGACGAGCTGGAGCGCGGGATGACCGAGGCGGGGCCGGTGATCGCCAAGGCGGGCGGGGCGCTGGACGGCGTCGCGCTCGGGGAGTGGGTGCACGCCGGTGACGTACGGGACGTGCTCGGGGAGCCGGGTGCGTATGCCGGGGCCGGGCTGCCGGACGCGCTCCGGCTGCTCGCATGGCTGACGCGTGAGCGGCGGCACGTCCCGCTGCATGCCGACCTGGACGACGTGGACGAGCCGCTGCGGCTGGGGGAGGCGGCGGCGCCGAGGCCTCCGGCGCGGTATATCGGGGACGGGGCGACGCTGGTGCGGATCTACGCCGGGCGGCCGTTGGACGGGGCGGACTATGAGCTGGTGGGGGCGGAGGTGGGGGAGCTGAACATCTTCGGGTGACGGTGACGTGGGTGAGCTGGTCTTCGGTGGGTGGGCGTAGGCTGGACCGGAATTGGACTAGACCTGTGCGGGTCGGGTCTGTAGGTCTGTAGCCGCCGTCGAGTGCCGAGGAATGGGGTCCCATGAGCAAGCGTGCAGTCCTGGAGGTGATCGCCCTCGGGGTCGAGGACGCGGTCGCCGCCCAGGCCGGAGGTGCGGATCGGCTCGAACTGGTCACCGACATGGCGGCCGACGGGCTCACCCCGCCGGTCGAGACCTTCGCCGGGATCCGGGCCGCCGTGGACATCGACCTGCGCGTGATGGTGCGGCTGGCGGACGGGTTCGCGGCGGGGGACGTGGGGGAGTTGGTGCGGACGGTGCGTGAGATGCGGGGGGCCGGGGCCGAGGAGTTCGTGCTCGGGTTCCTGGACGGTGAGGGTGGGGTGGATCTCGGGGTCGTCGAGCGGGTGGTGGGGGAGCTGGACGGGTGCCGGTGGACGTTCCATCGGGCGATCGACCGGGCTGCTGACCGGGATGCGCTGCGGAAGCAGTTGGACGGGGTGCCGGGGCTGGACACGTATCTGACGGCCGGGTCGGCGGTGGGGGTGGATGAGGGGCTGCCGGTGTTGCTCGCCGAGGCGGCGCGGAGTGGGGAGCCTGGGTATGAGCAGCGGATTCTGGTGGGGGGTGGGTTGCGGCTCGATCATGTGCCGGGGTTGGTGGCGGCCGGGATCGACGCGTTCCATATCGGCGGGGCGGCGCGGCCGTGGGGGTGGGGCGGGCCGGTGGCTGTGGAGGCCGTGGCGGAGTGGCGGGCTGTGCTGGACGGGGTTTCGTAGGCGCGCGGGGTGGGCGGCCGGCGGTTGGTGACCGGGGGTGGTCGCGTGGCCCGGCGTGAGGGCTGGCCGGGGATGGCCGCGTGGCCCGGCGTGGGGGCTGGCCGGGGGTGGGTCGCGCAGCCCGGCGCTGACGGGGTGCCGCCCGCGCCCACCCGTGCCGCCCTAGGCGGCACGCATGCCCGCGGCTTGGCTGGGTGGGCCGGGTGCTTGGGGCTTGGCTGGGTGGGCCGGGTGTCTGGGGCTTGGCTGAGTGGGCCGGGTGTCTGGGGCTTGGCTGAGTGGGCCGGGTGTCTGGGGCTTGGCTGGGTGGGCCGGGTGCCCGCGGCTTGGCTGAGGGAGCCGGATGCCCGCGGCTAGGTT
>NZ_JBNGGG010000050.1:0-92461 GCF_049974585.1 Streptomyces sp. UG1
CGACGACACCTTCGACGCGGCCGTCGTATGCCTGACCCTCTGCTCCGTGGCCGACCAGCACACCGCCCCAGGGGGTGGTTGGGGGGGGGGGGGGGGGCCCCCCCCCCCGCCCCCCCCCCCCCCCCCCCCCCCCCCACACCGTTTCGCGTCCGCCGCCTCAGCGAACTGCGCCCTTCACGAACTCACGTATCGACTCGACGACGTAGTCGACCATCTCGTCACTGATTCCGGGGTAGACGCCGACCCAGAACGTCCGCTCGGTGACGATGTCGCTGTTGGTCAGGTCGCCGGACACGCGGTACTCGCGCTCCAGGTACGCCGGATGCCGGGTGAGATTCCCGGCGAACAGCAGCCGGGTCCCGATCCTCCTGCCGTCGAGGAACGAGATGAGCTCACGGCGAGTGAACGGCGCGTCCTGCGCCACCGTCATCGGAAACCCGAACCAGCTGGGGTCGGAGCCCTCGGTCGCCTCGGGCAGCTCGAGTCCCTCGGTGCCCTCCAACCCGGCATACAGCCGACGCCAGTTGTGCTTGCGCGTCGCCGTGAACTCGGGCAGCCGCTGCAACTGGCTCAGCCCCAGCGCGGCCTGCACATCCGTCGTCTTCAGGTTGTAGCCCACGTGGGAGAAGATGTACTTGTGGTCGTAGCCGGCCGGCAGCGTCCCCATGCTCTGCTTGAACCGCAGATGGCACCGGTCGTCCTCACCCGGCTCGCACCAGCAGTCCCTGCCCCAGTCCCGCAGGGACTCCACGATCCGCGCCAGGACCACGTTGTCCGTCATCACACAGCCGCCCTCCCCCATCGTGATGTGGTGGGCCGGATAGAAGCTCACGGTGGACAGATCACCGAAGGTGCCGGTCAGCCGGCCCCGGTAAGTGGAGCCCAGTGCATCGCAGTTGTCCTCGACGACGAACAGCTCGTGCTCGTCGGCCAGCTCCCGGACCTCCGCGGCCGGGAAGGGGTTGCCGAGCGCGTGCGCGACCATGATGGCCCGCGTCCTGGGGCCGATGGCCGCGGCGATCCGGTCCGCCGTCGTGTTGCCGGTCGCCAGGTCGACGTCGACGAAGACGGGGACCAAGCCGTTCTGCAGGATCGGGTTGACGGTCGTGGGGAAGCCCGCGGCGACGGTGATGACCTCATCGCCCGGTTGCAGCCGCCGCTCCTCCAGCATCGGGGAGGTGAGCGCCGACAGGGCCAGCAGGTTGGCGGAGGAACCGGAGTTGGTGAGGTGCGCCTTGCGGATGCCCAGGCTGCGCGCGAACTGCCGCTCGAACTTCCGGGCGATGGTGCCCGCGGCGATCCTCATGTCCAGCGCGGCCGAGACCATCGCCACCCGGTCGTCCTCGTTGAGGACCGCGCCGGAGGCCAGGATCGGGGTGCTGCCGGGAACGAACGGCTTGTCGGGGAACTCCCGGTGATAGGCCCGCACGCTGTCGAGGATGTCCTCGTGCCGGGCGCCACTCACGATTTCCACTGTTCTCATGTCGCTGTCCTGTTCGAGATCGTGACCAGGTGATCGGGGATGCAAGGAATCAGGCCGGCCGTGGCGCGGGGTGCTCCCCCGCCGGGACCGGGCGAGTGGTACCGGGCGAGGTCCGCTCCTCCCACAGGGAGCGCACCGAGTCCTCCAGGGAGACGCTGGGGCGCCAGCCCAGCGTCCGTTGCGCGGTCGAGATGTCGACACAGAGCCAGTCGGCACCGGAACGGCGTGCGGGGACCGTCCGCTCCTGCACCGTCTCTTCGACGACCGCGGGCATACCGCTGACGGCCACGAGCATCTCCACGAGCCGTCGCACCGGGACGGCCTCGCCCCGGCCGAGGGGGATGACCTGACCGGTCACCATGGCGGACGCTGCCGCAACCACGGCAGCGGCCACGTCGCGGACGTCGATGAAGTCCCGCCGCCCCGAGAGGTGTCCGGGGCGGAGGACGACCGAACCGCCCTCGCGCATTCCCGCCAACTCGTCGGCCACGCGGCCGAGAAGGCTGTGCGACGCGATGCCGGGCCCGACGACCACCGACGGCCGCAGCACGGCACCGTCGACGCGGCCGTCCGCGGTGGCGTTGAGCACGGCGCGGCTGCCGAGGAGCTTGGTCCGGCCGTAGGCGCTGATCGGGAGCTCGGGGGTGTCCACGCCGGTGGCCTTGCCGAGAGGGCTGGGCGCGTGCTCGTAGACAGTGCCGATGTGCAACAGTCGCGGCCGGTACGGCAGTGCGGCCACGCCCTCGACGACTTGCTGCGCCGTCCTCGTGTTCGTCTGGGCCAGCGCCCGCTCGTCGGCCGCCCAGATCACGCCGACGGCGTTGACGACCACGGCCGGGTGGACGTCCCTGAGGACCCGGCCGAGGCGCTGCGGCGGCTCCTCGGTGCACAGGTCCATGGCCAGGTGCCGGACACGGTGCGGGCCGGACCGCGGATTCCGGGACACGGCCAGCACCTCGCGGCCCGTCGCGGCGAATGCGGCGGCGATGTGCCGCCCGAGGAAACCCGAACCGCCCAGCACGACCACCCGGCCGGGATCAGTCATCCCTACGTCCATTCCGTCTCGGGGCGCAGCCGACCGGGGAGCACGGCGGCCGGGCAATCGGCGCGGCCACGCTCACCAGGGCCGGTCGGCCAGGTACTTCTCGATCCGCTCGCGGTGCCACGCGCCGTCGGCGATGGTCACGCGGTAGCGCAGCCGCAGCGTGTCGCCGGCCGGCAGGTGCCGCTCTTCGTAGAACGCGAGCGAGGGATTGACGACGGCGAACGGCAGATTGCGTACGAACCAGTGCGGACCGGACTCGCCATGACACTCCGGATCGGCCCGGAACAGCAGCGTCGCGTGCCCGTCGCGCACGTCGAACTCGCCGCCGAAGGCGAGCCACGGCGAGGCGTGCCCGCTCGCCTCCGGTCCTTCGAGCCCGTCGGCGGCGAGGATCCGGCCGCCGCCGAAGTCACGCGGGCCGCGCCAGAGAAGGCCGCAGTAGCCCGCGTTCTCGCGTCCGTAGACCGTGGGACTGCCGAACGTCAGCGTCTCGCCGCGCACGTTGTGCAGTTCCGTTGCGAACTCCAGGGTCCAGTGGCCTCCGTCGGGATCGACCTCGGTCACGGTCACCGTGCGGAGCTCGTCGATCCAGTGCTCGCCGTCGGCGGTGCGCCAGGCCAGCGTCTCGGTGAACCCCGGGCGGCCCGCCTCGGCGACGTCGGCGAAACCGGTGTGGTCCAGGCGCCCGACGTTGGGCAGATCGACATAGCCGTGCCCGGGTGCGCCCGGGACGTAGGTGCTGCCGCCCACGAAGTTCTGCCCGGACAGGTGCATGGCCATCATCACCAGCCCCTTGTGATGGCGGTGCTCGTTGGGGCGGCGCATGGTGACCGTGCCGCCGCTGAGGGTGCGCAGCGGGTGCAGGGCCGGGCCGGGGCACTCCGCGGCGGGCAGTTCGGGACGGTAGGCGTAGGTCAGGACGTCGGTGCCGTGCGCGCTGACGGTGAGCAGACCTGCCTGGTCGTCGGCGAGCCGCACGGCGGACAGGCGGTCGGTCGTGGAGTTCATCGGATCGTCTCCTCGCGGGTGGGCGCCCGGCCGGACAGGGCTGCGTGGGGTCATCGGCGCAACCGGACGGGTCGTCCCCGACCATGCTCACGGGCGGGTCTTAAGCGGCTCTAACACTTCTCTTCGCCTGGTTCGCCCAGCGCTCGGCGGCCCCTCGCGGCCGTGCGGGGAGCGGCCGTCGGGCGCCATTACGCTCGTGCTGTGACGGACTCTCGGACCCCCGCCCCGCCCGGCTCGCACATGGGGTGGTGGTCCCGCCCCTGGTTCGCCCCCCTGGCCCTGGTCTGGCTCCTGCTGTCGGTGCCCGCCCTCACGGAGCGGGACTCCGGTGCGTCGCTGGTGGTCACACTCGTCGCGGTGGCGGTGTTCGGGCTGTGCTTCGTCCATGTGGCCCTCACCATGACCCGGCCGGACTCCCCTGGGCCGACTCGCGTGACATGGCTGTGTACGGCGGTGATGGGCGCCGTCGCCGTGGCGGTTCCGCTGCTTCAGCGGGACGTCCACTGGATCAGCGTGCAGGTGTACTTCACCATCGTCCTGACCTTCGTGCTGCCCCTGACGCTGGTGCCCCGCGGCATCCTGGCGGGCGTGGTCCTGACCGCTGTGCAGGGCGCGGTGAGTGGCGGCGGTGCCTCGGAGACCGTGGCGGCCACGCTGACGGTGCTGGGCCTGAGCATGACCACCTTCGGCCTGCGCCGGAGCCGCGTCCTGGTCCAGCGGATCCGGGAGGCGCAGGGTCAGGTCGCCCGCCTCGCCGCCGTGGAGGAACGGCTGCGCATCGCCCGCGATCTCCACGACCTGGTCGGCCACAGCCTGTCCCTCATCGTCGTCAAGAGTGAGCTGGCCGGGCGGCTCTCCGAGATCGATCCGCGGGCCGCCGCCGGTGAGATCGCCGATGTGGAGTCGGTGGCCCGGGAGTCACTCGTCCAGGTACGGGACGCGGTGACCGGCTATCGCCAGCGCAGCCTCCTGGAGGAAGTCGACGACGCCCGGTCGGCGCTCGCCGCCGCCGATGTGCAGGCAGTCGTACGGCTTCCCGGCACCCCGCTGCCCGAGGACGTCGACCGGCTGCTCGCCTGGGTGGTACGCGAGGGCGTCACCAACGTCGTCCGGCACGCCGAGGCGAGCCGCTGCGAGATCACGGTGACGCGCGACGGGGAGACGGTCGCCCTGGGCATCGTCGACGACGGACGCGGCCCGTCCGGCGACGACGGCCCCGGCAACGGCCTCGTCGGTCTCACCGAACGGGTCGAGACGGCGGGCGGCCGGCTCGACTTCGGCGCGCGCAACGGACGACGGGGCTTCCGTCTAGCCGTACGCGTACCGCTGACGAGCCGGCCGGCCGCTACCAGCTGACCGGCAGCCGGTGCACGCCGTAGACCTGCATCGCCTCCCGGGTTCGGATCTCCTCCCGTGGTACGGCGAGGCGCAGCTCCGGGAACCTGCGCAGCATGGCCGGAAGTCCGATGCGCAGCTCCGTACGGGCGAGGTTGTGGCCGATGCACTGGTGGATGCCGTGGCCGAACGCCAGGTGGCTGTTGTCACCCCTGACGCCGTCGAAGGTGTCCGGGTCGCCGAAGCGCCGCGGGTCGCGGTTGGCCTCGGCGAGGGACAGCGTGACGGTCTCACCCGCCGAGATGTGCACCCCGCCGACCTCGGCATCGATCAGCGCGGTCCGCACGATGAACGGCGCGATGGACAGATAGCGGAGGAACTCGTTGGCCGTGACGTCGGTCACCGGCTCCGAGACGATCGCCTGCCGCAGGTCGTCCCGCTCCAGCAGCAGATAGGTACTGAGGCCGAAGAGCTGCGCCGTGGTCTCATGGCCGGCGATCAGCATCAGCAGCATCATGCCGGCCAGTTCCTGGTCGTTCAGCTCGCCGTCCGCGACCAGTTCGCTGAGCAGATCGTCGGCGGGGGCCCGGCGCTTGCCCCGCACCAACTCGTACATCAGCTCGCCGGTCGCCTTGCCCGCCGCCATTGCCTCCTCCTCGGGAGTCTGCGGGCTGAGCACGGCCACACGCAGCCGCTGCAACTCCGCGGCGACCTCCCGGCCGGCACCGAGCAGTTCCGAGATCACCCGCACCGGGACCGGCAGGGCGAACGACTCCATGAGGTCGAGCGGCGCCCCCTCCGCCTCCATGGCGTCCAGCCGCTCGGCGACGATCCGCTCGATCGTCGGTTCCAGCTCGCGGACGCGACGTACCGTGAAGGCCCGGTTCAGCGGCTTCCGGTACCGCGTGTGATCCGGCGGGTCCATTCCGATGAACAGGCCGGGGACGGCCTTGCTCGGCGGCAGAGGCATATGGACCGGGAAGCTCCGCAGATCGTGCCGGGAGCTGAACGCCGGGTGGGTGAACATCTCCCGCACCAGCGCATAGTCCGTGACCAGCCAACCGACGCTGCCGTCCGGATAGTTCATTTTCGTGACGGGTCGCTCCTCACGCAGCTTCCCCAGTTCGGCGGGTGGATCGAACGGACAGGCCCGGGCCGTCGGAAGCCCGTCGAGGACGCGCTCACTGCTGGACATCTCAACTCCCTACTGGATGCGGTCCGCGGAACGGAATCAGGAAATTCCGAGTTCGTTGTCGATGAAGGCGAAGACGTCGTCGTCCGTGGCCGATTCGAACTTCGTGGCGGTCTCCGACCCGGCACCTCCCGCGGCGTCCAGGACCTCGCCGAGCCTGAGCAGGAAGTTCTGCATCCGCGCCACCATCGTGGTACGCCGCTGGGGGTCCGCGGCTTCGAGGAGCGACTCGATGCGGTTCATCACCAAGGCGAGCGGATCGTCCGTCACGGAAGTCTGCGGGTCGAGCTTCGTCCGCAGGAAGTCGGCCAGGACCGTCGGCGCCGGATAGTTGAAGATCAAGGTCGAGGGCAGTCGCAGGCCGGTGACCGCGGCCAGCCGGTTGCGCAGCTCGACGGCGGTGAGCGAGTCGAAGCCCATGTCGAGGAATCCGCGCTCCGCTTCCACCCGCTCGGGAGAGCGATGACCGAGGATCGACGCGACCTGGTGCCGTACGAACTCCAGCAGCAGCCCGCGCTGTTCGGACTCCGGACGGCCCGCGAGCTGCCTCCGCAACTCCGGCACGCCCGTCGCGCCCTTCGCGTCCGCCGGACGCTGCGGCTCTCGCACCAGCCCCCGCAGCAGGGCGGGCAGGGTCCCGTGCTCGCCCTGAGCCCTGATCTGCGCCCTGTCCAGCCGGGCGGCGACCACGACCGCCCGGTCCGCACCCAGCGCCGCGTCGAACGCGGCCAGCCCCTCGGACACGGTGAGCGGCACCAGCCCGGCCCGGCCGAGCCTGCTCCGGTCCGGGCCGCCGAGCCCCGCGGCCATGCCTCCGTCCTGTTCCCACAGTCCCCACGCGAGGGAGGTGGCGGGCAGGCCGTGCGCGCGACGGTGTACGGCGAGGGCGTCGAGGAAGGTGTTGGCTGCGGCGTAGTTGGCCTGCCCGCCTGTGCCGAGGGTGCCGGCGACGGAGGAGTACAGGACGAAGGCGGTGAGGTCGTGGTCGTGGGTGAGGTGGTGGAGGTTCCAGGCGGCGTCGGCTTTGGGGCGCAGGACGGTGTCCAACTGTTCGGGGGTGAGGGTGTGGAGGGTGGCGTCGTCGAGGACGCCGGCGGTGTGGATGACGGCGGTGAGGGGGTGGTTGTCCGGGATGGCGGTCAGCAGTGCGGCCAGGGCGTCGTGGTCGGCGGCGTCGCAGGCGGTGATGGTGGCGTGGGCTCCCAGCTCGGCCAAGTCCGCGCGGAGTTGGTGGGCGCCTTCGGTGTCGGGTCCGCGGCGGCTGGTGAGCAGCAGATGCCGTACGCCGTGCCGCTCCACGAGGTGCCGGGCCAGGACGCTGCCGAGGGCGCCGGTGCCTCCGGTGAGCAGCACGGTGCCCTCGGGGTCCAACGAGGGGAAGGTGCCGTCGGCCGGGCCGGGCATCCGGGTCAACCGGGGCTCAAGGACTGCTCCCTCACGGACCAGGAGTTGCGGTGCCGGTGCGGCCAGGGCGTCCGGCAGACAGGTCGGGACGACGCCGGTCGCGTCCAGGTCGACCAGGCCGAAACGGCCGGGGTGCTCCGTCTGGGCGGAGCGGACGAACCCCCACAGGGCGGCAGCCGCCAGATCGCTGATTCCCGCCCACTCGTCAGCGGCGACAGCACCCCGGGTGACGACCACCAGCCGTGCCGCGGCAAGCCGTTCGTCCCCGAGGAAATCCTGGAAGAGGGCGAGCGCGCGCCGGGTGACGGCGCGGGCGGCCACAGCGCTCTCCGGGGCGCCGGAGCCGGCGGCGTCGAGCAGTCGGGCGGCCGGAACGAACACCAGCCCTGGGACGGCAGCGCCGTCCTCAACAGCCTTGCGCAGCGCGTCGAGGTCGGGGTGACACAGCACCGGTCCGTCCCACGCCGTAGTCAGCTGCGCGGCTTCCCCGATCACCACCAGGGGAAGCGCGGTGTCCCCGACCTCGGACTCGGACGGTACGAGGTCCCAGTCGACTCGGAAGAGCGTGTCGTGCAATCCGGTGGCACGCCGCAATTGCTCCACGTTGACAGGCCGTACGGTCATCGACTCGACCGTGGCGACAGGCCGCCCCTCCTCGTCCGCCAACTCCAGCGCGACACTCATGTCGTCCACCGGCGACAGACGCACCCGCAGCGTCCGCACTCCGGTCATGGACAGGGACACCCCGCTCCATGCGAAGGGCAGCGGCAACTCCCCCTCCTGCTCCCCGGTGCGACTCAAGAACACGGTGTGCAACGCGGCGTCGAACAGCGCGGGGTGAATGCCGTACGACTCCCCGACGACCCCCTCGGGGAGGGTGACCTCGGCGTAGATGTCGTCACCGAGCCGCCAGGCGGCTTCCAGCCCCTGGAACGCGGGGCCGTACTCAAGGTTCCGGTCACGCAGGTCGCCGTAGAAGCCGTCGACATCGACAGGCGTGGCACCTTCCGGCGGCCAGATACCGAGATCCACGGCCGGTACCGCCACGGAGCCCGCCGCGAGCGTACCGCTGGCGTGCACGCTCCAGGGCACCTCCGCAACCTGGCCCCCGACCGGGCGCGAACGCGCAGTGAACGAACGGCACCCGGCATCGTCCGCAGGACCCACCAGGACCTGCAGGTCGACCGCACCCTGCTCGGGCAGGACGAGCGGAGCGCTCACCGTCAGGTCGGTGAGGGTGTGGGTGTGGTGGGTGGTGTGCAGGGCGAGTTCGAGGAGTGCGGTGGCGGGGAGAAGGGGTGTGCTGTGGACGGTGTGGTCGGCCAGCCATGGGTGGGTGGTTGTCGAGATGCGGCCGGTGTGGAGGTGGCTGCCGTCCGGGAGATCTGTCGTGGCGCCGAGCAGGGGATGGTGGGCGGTGTCGAGGCCGGCGTTGGTGACGTCGGTGTCGGGGTGGGGGTGGAGCCAGTAGGGGTGGTGTTGGAAGGGGTAGGTGGGGAGGTCGGTGGGTGGGGTGGTGGGGAGGATGGTGGGCCAGTTGAGGGGGGTGCCGGTGGTGTGGAGGTGGGTGGCGGTCGTGAGGGGGTCCGTTTGTGGGGTGAGGTGGATGTGAGTGGTCGCGCCGTGTGCGTCCAGGGTTTGGATGCCGTGGTGGTAGCGGACGGCCTGGCGGATGTGGTCGGTCCAGTAGTCGGGTGAGGTGAGTTGTTCGGGGGTGGCGAGGTTGCCGGTGACGTTGGAGATGACGGGGATCTGGGGGTGGTGGTAGGTCAGGCCGGCCGCCACGGTGTGGAAGTCGGTGAGGATGGGGTCCATGTGGGGGCTGTGGAAGGCGTGGCTGACGGGGAGTTGGTGGGTTTTGCGGCCGTGGTCTTTCCAGTGCTGGGCGAGGGCGAGGACGGCGGGGGTGTCGCCGGAGATCACGATCGAGGTGGGGCCGTTGATGGCGGCGATGTCGACGCCGTCGGTGAGGTGGGGCCGCATCTCGTCTTCTGTGGCTTCTACGGCGATCATGGCGCCGCTTGCGGGCACGGATTGCATGAGGCGGGCGCGGGCGGCGATGAGGGTGCAGGCGTCGGGCAGGGAGAGGACGCCGGCGAGGTGGGCTGCGGTGATCTCACCGAGGGAGTGGCCGATGAGGTAGTCGGGGTGTGCGCCCCAGTGCTCCAGGAGCCGGTACAGGGCGGTCTGGTGGGCGAAGAGGGCGGGTTGGGTGTAGCCGGTGTGGTCCAGCAGCGCCGCCTCCGGGGTGCCGGGTTCGGCGAACATCACATCCCGCAGCGGCCGGTCGAGGAGCGGGTCGAGGTGTGCGCAGACCTCGTCGAGGGCGGCGGCGAAGACGGGGAAGGAGGTGTACAGGTCGTGTCCCATGCCGGGGCGCTGGCTGCCCTGTCCGGCACACAGGAAGGCCACCTTCCCGCCCGAACCAGCCGTACCCTGAACCACGTTGGGCACGTGCTGCCCGCGCGCCAGGGCATCCAGCCCGGCGAGCAGTTCGTCGGTGGTGGTGCCGGTGACCGCGGCCCGGTGGGTGAAGTGGCTGCGCCCGGTGGCCAGCGTGGACGCCACCCGCACCGCATCCACAGCGGAGGCGGCCACGAAGTCCCGTAGACGTGCGGCCTGTTCCCGCAGCGCGGGCTCGGTCTTGCCGGACAGCAGCCACGGCACCACCGGCAGCGCGGCTTCGACCGGCGTGTCCTCGATGGCAGGCGCAGCTTCCAGGATCACGTGCGCATTCGTCCCGCTGATCCCGAACGACGACACCGCCGCCCGCCGCGGACGCCCGCTGTCGGGCCAGGCGACGGGCTCGGTCAGCAGCCGTACCGCCCCTGCCTGCCAGTCCACGTGCGGGCTGGGTTCATCCACGTGCAGGGTCCGCGGCAGCACCCCGTGCCGCATGGCCTGCACCATCTTGATGATTCCCGCGACTCCGGCGGCGGCCTGGGTGTGGCCGATGTTGGACTTCACCGATCCCAGCCACAACGGCCGCTCACCAGGCCGCTCCTGCCCGTAGGTGGCGATGAGGGCCTGTGCCTCGATCGGGTCCCCCAGTGTGGTCCCCGTGCCGTGGGCTTCGACGGCGTCGATGTCGGCCGGGGTGAGGCGGGCGCTGTCCAGCGCGGCCCGGATCACCCGCTGCTGGGAAGGCCCGTTCGGTGCGGTCAGGCCGTTGCTGGCGCCGTCCTGGTTGACGGCCGAGCCCCGCACGACGGCCAGTACCCGGTGGCCGTTGCGCTCCGCGTCCGACAACCGCTCCACCAGCAGCATGCCCACCCCTTCTCCGAGGGCGGTGCCGTCGGCCGCCGCCGCGAACGGCCTGCAGCGGCCGTCGGGGGCGAGGCCGCGCTGGCGGCTGAACTCGATGAGGCTGGTCGGGGTGGCCATCACCGTCACCCCGCCCGCGAGCGCGAGGTCGCACTCGCCGCTGCGCAGCGCCTGGACCGCGAGGTGCAGGGCGACCAGGGAGGAGGAGCACGCCGTGTCGACGCTGATGGCGGGGCCTTCGAGGCCGAGGGTGTACGCCACGCGTCCGGAGGCGACGCTGTAGGCGCTGCCGGTCGCGACGTACGCCTCGACGTCCTCCGGCAGCCGGTGGGCCAGCCGGCCGCCGTAGTCGCCGTACATGACGCCGGTGAACACGCCCGTGCGGCTGCCCTTGAGGGAGTCGGGGACCAGGCCTGCGCGTTCGAAGGTCTCCCAGGAGACTTCCAGCAGCAGCCGTTGCTGCGGATCCATGGCCAGCGCCTCACGGGGGCTGATCCCGAAGAACTCGGTGTCGAAATTCTCGGCCCCCCGCAGGAAGCCGCTTTCGCGGACGTAAATGCTGCCGGGCCGATTCGGGTCGGGATCGTACAACTCCTCGGTGAACCAGCCGCGTTCCGCGGGGAGTTCCGTGGTGGCGTCGGTTTCCTCGGTGACCAGGCGCCAGAGGTCCTCCGGGGACGTGACACCCCCGGGGTAGCGGCAGGCCATGCCGACGATCGCGATCGGCTCGTGATGGCCGGTGCCGTTCTCCATGAGCCGCAGGCGGGTCTCGTGGAGTTCCGCGGTCACCCGCTTGAGATAGACCCGCAGCTTTTCTTCGTTCGTCATCTGGCGCTCGCCCCCAACTTCCCGGCACACGACGCGTTTCATAGTGCGAGGAGGCTCTTAAGCGGCCCTAGCCCCGATCTTTCGCGAGCGTCCCGGGAGCCCGTGGACACGGTGCATTCCGAGCGGCTTTAGGCAGGCACCGGACCGCGCTTTAGACCGCTGCGCTGTTCTGTCCCGTATCGCGGCCGCGGGCGGCAGCCGCAGAGGAAACGGAGGACGGGTGCGCGCACTGTTCGTTCCGGCTGCCACGGCAGGTCATTACTTCCCCATGGTGCCGTTTGCCTGGGCCCTCAGGACGGCGGGGCACGAGGTGTGCGTCGCCTGCCAGCCGCCCGTCGCCGACCTGGTGGTGAGGTCGGGGCACACCGCAGTCACCATCGGCGGGTCGTACGACCTGATGGCCTCCGTGGCGGAGGCGGACCTGACGATCCGGGGGCGGCTCGGCAGGTCGCCGGCCTCCTTCGGTGAGCTGGCCGTCATGGATCCCGAACTCAGGAAGTGGCAGGGCGAGTTGCGTATCGCGCCGCATGTGCGGGCGGCCGAGGCGATGGCCGGGGATCTGGTCGAACTCGCGCGGGCCTGGCGCCCCGACGTCATCGTGACCGATCCGGTGACCATGGCGGCACCGCTGGCCGCCGAGGTGGCCGGGGTCCCCCTCGTCCACCACATGTGGGGCCCGCAGGAACCCACGCTGACGAAGTTCGCCGGGTTCGGTGCGGACCCCGACCGGTGGCCGGACGACCTGCGCAAGCTGTACGACGGCTTCGGGGCCGACGTACGCGCGGACTACGGTCTGTTCAGCATCGCCGCCTGTCCGCCCGGCCTGCAGTCCGGGACCGTACCGCGCCGGCACACGTTTCGATACGTGCCGTACAACGGCTCGGCCCTGCTTCCCCCGTGGCTCGGTGCGGCCGGCCACGGCCGTCCTCGGGTGTGTGTCTCGTGGACCACGTCCAGGGCCACCAATCCGGCCGACGGCGGGCACCCGGTGGCCGCCGCTGCCCGTGCGCTCGCCGCCGAGCTGGACGTCGAGGTCGTCGCCGCGGTGACCGCCGACGACCGCCGTGCCGGACTGGGCCCCGTGCCGGACGGAGTGCGGATCGCGGCAGAACTGCCGCTGCACTCCGTCCTGCCGACCTGCGCGGTGTCCGTCAACACGGGCGGCGCCGGCAGTGTCCTGACCGCCGCCGTCAACGGGGTTCCCCAAGTGGTCACTCCGCTCGGCCCGGCGCACTCCTTCAACGGTGAACGCGTGACCGCGGCCGGCGCCGGCGTCTGTCTCGCGCCGGGCGGCACCGACCTGGACGGTCTCACGGCGAGCGTGTCCGCGATGCTGAGCGACGACCGGTGGCGCCAGGCCGCCGAGGAGTTGCGTCGGGAGAACCTGGCCCAGCCTCCGCTCGCCGAGGCGGTCCGCCTGCTCGAAGAGGCCCTCTGAGCCGTTCGGGCTTGCGGCCCGCGACCGAACACGGCATGCCCTTTTCCGGGTATGCCGTGTTCTTCCTTTCCGGGGGTATTCCTCGCTGTCTCCGACGAGGGCGGGCCGAGCCGGCGGGGCCGACTTTGGCACCGCGTTGTCGGCGCTTCAGCAGTGGCTGTTGTGCTGGTGGCCCCGCTGGGGCGGGAAGCCGCAATGACCGAAAGGGCATTGCGGACCGATGACCGAATACGCGGAAGCGGAGTACACGCGATGTCATCGTTCATGACTTCAGCGGTCGTAAGCGGCGATCCGGAATCGTCCCTCGCCGCTTTCCATACATGGTGGGCGGAAAGGCAGTCGGCCAACCGCTTCGACGTTGAGCGCATCCCCTTCGAGAAGATGGACGACTGGCATTTCGACCCGGCGACCGGAAATCTCGGGCACGCCAGCAGCCGCTTCTTCACGATCGAAGGCCTGGACATATCCACCGGCGGCGGCGCCACCTGGAGCCAGCCGATCATCCACCAGCCCGAAATCGGCATTCTCGGCATCCTCGCCAAGAGGTTCGACGGCGTCCTGCACTTCCTGATGCAGGCCAAGATGGAACCCGGGAACGTCAACACCCTGCAACTGTCGCCCACCGTCCAGGCCACCCGCAGCAATTACACCCGGGTGCACCGTGGCGGCGCGACCCGCTACCTGGAGTTCTTCCGCGAGCGGGGCCGGGGCACCGTACTGGCCGACGTCCTCCAGTCCGAACAGGGCGCCTGGTTCTGGCACAAGCACAACCGGAACATGGTCGTGGAGGCCATCGAGGACGTCCCGGTGCACGAGGACTTCCGCTGGGTCACGCTGCGGCAGCTCCGGGAGCTCATGCGGATCGACAACCTGGTGAACATGGACGCGCGCACCGTGCTGTCCTGCCTGCCGCTGACCGGGAGCGAGGACCCGGACCTGAACACGTCGTCCCCGTTCGAGTCGGCGCTGCGCCGCTCCTACGGCGCGCGCGACGGCGACACGGGGCCGGGGCGGCACACCGAGGCCGAGATCCTGAGCTGGTTCACGGAGATGAAGACGCGCAACGAACTGCGCGCCCGGCTCACACCACTGGCCGGCGTCAAGGGCTGGCGGCGCACCGGGGATGCGATCGAGCGCGAGGACGGCGGCCGGTTCCGCATCGTCGCCGTGCGGGTCCGGGCCGGCAACCGGGAAGTCACGAGCTGGACCCAGCCCCTGCTGGCCCCCTGCGAGCAGGGGCTGGCCGCATTCGTGGCCCGGCCCATCGACGGCGTGGTCCATCTGCTGGTTCAGGCCCGCCCCGAACCCGGGCTGCGGGACACCCTGGAGATGGCCCCCACCGTGCAGCTCCCCGTCACCGGGGAGCCGGGCCCGGTGCCCTTCCTCACGGACGTCACCGACGCCGATCCCGGGCGGACCCGCTTCGACACCGTCCTGTCGGAGGAGGGCGGGCGCTTCCACCATGCCCGGACCCGCTACCGGCTGATCGAGGCCGGAGCCGACTTCCCTCTCGAAGTCCCCGAGAACTACCGATGGATGACGGTCCGTCAGTTAATGGATCTGCTGCGCCACGGCCACTACCTGAACGTCGAGGCACGCAGCCTGATCGCCTGCGTCCACAGCCTGTGGTGAAGGAGGACGGCCATGGAACCGTCCGCCACGCAGCCACCGCTGCGGATCGGGGCGCTCGGCTGCGGCGAGGTCGCACGACGCCACATGCTCCCGGCCGTCGGCCGGGTCGCCGACGCCCGGCTGGTAGCCGTCGCCAGCCGTGACCGCGCCAAGGCCGAGCGGTTCGCCCAGGACTTCGGGGGCGAACCGGTGGAAGGGTACGCCCCGCTCCTGGAACGCCCGGACGTCGACGCCGTGTACATCGCCCTGCCCACCGGGCTGCACCACGAGTGGGCGCTGCGGGCCCTGGACGCGGGCAAGCACGTCCTCGTCGAGAAGCCGCTCGCCGCCACCCTGGCCGAGGCCGAGGACTTGGTGAGCGCCGCCGCCATGCGCGACCGGTGGCTGATGGACGGCTTCATGTTCCTGCACCACTCCCAGCACCGGATCGTGCGCAGGCTGATCGACGAGGGTGCCATCGGCGAACCCCGGCAGTTCTCCAGCGAGTTCGGCATTCCGCCCCGCGACCCGCACGACGTGCGCTACCGCGCCGACCTCGGCGGCGGAGCCCTGCTCGACGTGGGCGTCTACACCGTCCGGGCCGCCATGCTGTTCCTCGGGCCGGAGCTCTCGGTGGCCGGCGCGACCCTCGGCAGGGACCCCGCGCTCGGGGTCGACCTCGGCGGCACAGCACTGCTGTGCTCCGCCGACGGCATCCCGGCGCAGCTGTCCTTCAGCTTCCGGTCCTCGTACCGGTCCATGTACGCCGTCTGGGGCAGCGAAGGCCGCATCGTGCTCCAGCGTGCCTTCACCCCGCCGCCCACCTTCACGCCGACCGTCCGTGTGGAACGCCCCGGCGGCGTCGAAGACATCGCACTGCCCGCGGACGACCAGTTCGCGAATCTCGTACGCGCCTTCGCCCGGTTGGCACTGCGTCGCGCCGACTTCGCGCCGCACGGCGAGACCCTGCTGCGCCACATGGCGCTGGTCGAGGAGATCCGGAACCGGGCGCGCCGGGCGGAGACCTCTCGCCGCCCGCCGCTGTCCGAGCACTTGAGGAGTGCCTGAATGAGGGTCCTGTTCGTCCCGTGGGGGATGCCCACCCACTACTTCCACATGGTGCCCCTGGCCTGGGCGTTCCGGGCAGCCGGACATGAGGTCAGAGTCACCGCCCAGCCGAAGGTCGCCGACGCCGTCCGGGGGTCCGGGATGGTCGACGTGACCGTCGCCGAGAGCCATGACACCGGCGCCGAAGTGGCAGCGCTCGCCAGGCGGCTGCACACCGTGCACCGCAACTTCGACAAGAGGGAGATGAAGGCACCGGCCGACCTGACCGAGGAGGACCGGGCGAAGCTGCGCCAGGCCCGGCAGGCGACGTTCGTGGGCGAGGCCACCGCCATGGCCGACGACCTCGTACGGGAGGCCGCGTCCTGGCGTCCCGACCTCGTCGTGGCGGACCCGATGGCGCTGGCCGCGCCCCTGGCCGCGCACGCGGCCGGAGCGCCCCTCGTCCACCATCTGTGGGGGCCGTCGCTGCTGCAGGAGATCGGATTCCCCGGCTGCGGAGCGCCGACGGAACAGTGGAGCGACGAACTCCGCAGTCTCTACGAGCGCTTCGGCGTCGAACCCCGCACTCACCACGCCGCGGGAACCGTCGACAACTGCCCTCCCGGCCTGCAAGTACCGGACGTACCCGCCCCGATCCCGGTGCGCTTCGTCCCCTACAACGGCACCGGCAGTGTGCCGCGCTGGCTGGCGGAGCAGGCCGGGCGGCCCCGGGTCTGCGTGACCTGGGGCACGACCACGACGGAACTCGGCGGCACGGAACGCTTCGTCGTGCCGAGGATCCTGGAGGGGCTGGCCGATCACGACGTGGAGGTCGTGCTCGCCGTCAGCGCCGCGGACCGCAAGCTGCTCGGTGAGACCGGCGAGCGGGTCCGCACCGTCGAGCATCTCCCGCTGCACCTGCTGCTGCCGACGTGCGACGCGCTCATCCACCAGGGCGGCTCGGGAAGCCTGCTCACCGCGACCTCCCTGGGCGTGCCCCAGGTGGTCGTCCCGACCATGCCGTATCTGACGCTGAACGCCCGTCAGCTGAGCCGGGCGGGGGCGGGCGTCACGGTGGACGTCGACGGGCCGGTGGCGGAGCAGATCAAGTCGGCCGCCGCGACTGTGCTGGGCGACGACACCGTGCGCGCTGCCGCGGGCCGGCTGCGGGCGGAGATCCTCGACCGGCCCGCCCCGGCCGCGACCGTCGGCACACTCGAGCAACTGATCTGAGAGGTCAAAGTGAAGGCTCTCGTACTGGCCGGCGGGGCAGGCACGCGGCTGCGCCCGTTCAGTCACAGCACACCCAAACAACTCGTCCCGGTCGCGGGCAAACCCGTCCTGTTCCACGTCTTGGAGACCCTCGCGCGGGCCGGCATCACCGAGACCGGCGTGGTCGTCGGGGGGGCTGCAGAACAGGTCCGGGCGGCGGTCGGCGACGGGTCCCGCTTCGGTATGGACGTCAGCTACCTGCCGCAGGACGCGCCGCGCGGGCTTGCCCACGCCGTACTCATCGCTCGCGCCTTCCTGGCCGACGACGACTTCGTGATGTTCCTCGGTGACAACATCTTCGCCGACGGGATCGAAGAGCCCCTGGACCGGTTCCGGACCGGTGGCGCCGCCGCGCAGCTCGTGGTCCGCAAGGTCGCCGACCCCTCGCAGTGCGGTGTCGCCGAGATCGACGCCGAGGGAAGGGTCACGGCCCTGCAGGAGAAGCCGGAACGCCCGCGCAGCGATCTGGCCGTCACCGGCGTCTACTTCTTCACCCCGCGCATCCACGAGGCGGTCCGCGGCATCGAGCCGAGCCGCCGTGGCGAGCTGGAGATCACCGACGCCGTCCAGTGGCTGGTGTCCCGCGGGGCGGATGTCCGCGCCCACCTCTGCTCCGGCTACTGGGCGGACACCGGCACTCTCGGCGACCTGCTGGAGTGCAACAAGGTCCTGCTGGAGGGGATCAGCCCGGACAACCGTGGGACCGTCGACGCGGCGAGCGTGCTGAGCGGCCCGGTCGTCGTGGCGGCCGGAGCGAGGGTGACCCGGTCCCTGATCACGGGACCGGCCGTCATCGGCGCCCGCACCGTGGTCGAGGACAGCGACATCGGGCCGTTCACCTCGATCGGTGAGGGCTGCCGACTGCAAGGCGCCGGCGTGGAGAACTCCATCCTGCTCGACCAGGTGTCGGTGCAGGGCGTGCGCAGGATCAGCGGATCGATCATCGGCCGGGCCGGCGACGTCCGGCAGACCCCGGACGGATCGGCCGTCCACCGGCTCCTGGTGGGCGATGACAGCAGAATCGACGTACCGGCATGAAACTACTTGTCACCGGCGGAGCCGGTTTCATCGGATCGCACTTCGTCCGCAGCGTCCTCGCGGGACGCTACCCCGCGTCGGCCGGCGCCCGGATCACCGTCCTGGACAAGCTGACCTACGCGGGCAACCTCGCCAACCTGCCGCTGGACCATCCCCGACTCACCTTCGTCCACGGCGACATCTGCGACGTGCGCCTGCTCGGCGACGTGCTGCCCGGCACCGACGCGGTCGTGCACTTCGCCGCCGAGTCGCATGTCGACCGCTCGCTGATGGACGCCCACGAGTTCGTGACGACCAACGTGCTGGGCACCCAGGTCCTGCTGGAGGGCTGCCGGACCGCCCGGGTGCCGCGCATCGTCCATGTCTCCACCGACGAGGTGTACGGGTCCCTGCCGCACGGCTCGTGGACCGAGGACACTCTGCTGGAGCCCAACTCGCCGTACGCGGCCTCCAAGGCGGCGTCCGACCTCATCGCCCGCTCGTACTGGCGCGCCCACGGTCTGTCCGTCTCGATCACACGCTGCTCGAACAACTACGGGCCTTACCAGTTCGTCGAGAAGCTCATCCCGCTGTTCGTCACCAACCTGCTCGACGGCCGCGACGTACCCCTGTACGGCGACGGCCACCACGTCCGCGAATGGCTGCATGTGGACGACCACTGCCGCGCCGTCCACCTGGTCCTCACCGACGGGGCACCAGGAGGGATCTACAACATCGGCGGCGGCACGGAGCTGACCAACCGGGACATCACCGAACGGCTCCTGGAGCTGTGCGGTGCTGATTGGGACCGGGTACGGCACGTGCCCGACCGGAAGGCGCACGACGAGCGCTACTCGGTGGACACCACGAAGATCCGCGAGGAACTCGGCTTCGCGCCGCAGATCCCCTTCGGGCAGGGGCTGGCCGAGGTCGTGGACTGGTATCGCGACAACCGCACGTGGTGGGAACCGCTGCGCAGTCGCGCGCAGCTGACAGGCAGCAGGTGACGCCCCGTCACCGGCACAGCAAAGGAATCGTACGTGCAGGCAACACCGGGCGAAGAAACCGCCCCGTCCTCCCTCTCACCCGCGGTCGTCAAGCTGGCAGGGGTCATCCTGCTCGGCGCGGTCGTGGTCCAGCTCGACGCGACGATGACCAACATCGCGCTCAACACACTGCGGCAGAGTTTCGGCATCGAGTTGTCGACCCTCCAGTGGTTCGGCACGGGATATCTGCTCGCCATGGCGGCGGTCATCCCCACCACCGGCTGGTCGCTGGAACGCTTCGGTGCCCGGGCCGTCTGGACCGGCTGCATCAGCATGTTCCTGCTCGGCTCGCTGCTGTGCGGCCTGGCCTGGTCCGCCCCCAGCCTCATCGTGTTCCGCGTGGTCCAGGGCCTCGCTGGCGGCATGGTGCTGCCGCTGGGCACTGCGGTCCTCGCCCAGGCGGCCGGCCGGCAGAACCTGGGACGGGTCATGGGGGCGATAGGCATCCCGGCAGCCCTGGGCCCCGCCCTCGGGCCCGTCCTCGGCGGACTCATCATCAGCGGCCCCGGCTGGCGGTGGATCTTCTACGTCAACATCCCGATCTGCGCGCTGGCCCTGGCCGCCGGCTGGTTCCTGATGCCCACCGACCGGCACCCCACCTCGCCCCGTCCGGACCTGATCGGGTTCCTGCTGCTGTCCCCGGCCTGTGCCGTGATGGTGTACGGCTTCTCCGAGGCCGGCAGCGCAGGCAGCTTCACCCACCGGGACGCGGTCGTCCCGCTACTCGTCGGAATCGCTCTCCTGGCGGTCTTCGCCCTGTATGCGCTGCGGGTGACCGACCGGCCCATCATCGATCTGCGGCTGCTGCGGATCCGCAGCTTCACGGCCTCGTCGCTGGTGCTGTTCCTGGCCAGCATCGCCCTGTTCGGTGCCATGGCCGTACTGCCGATCTACTACCAGCAGGTCCGCCACTACTCCGCCCTGCACGCGGGTCTGCTGATCGTTCCGATGGGCGTCGGCATGGGCCTGTCCCTGCGGTTGGCGCCCAAACTCATGGGCCGGTTCACGCCCCGCGCGGTGATGCGGGCCGGGCTGGTGCTCACCGCGGCGGGCATCGTCGTCTTCACCCGGCTGGACGTGGACACCGACCTGGTGCTGCTCAGCGCGGCGCTGGTGGTCAACGGCGCCGGGATCGGGGCCGTCGTCGTTCCCGCCATGACGGGCGCACTGCTTGACGTGCCGCCCGGGTCGATCCCGGGAGCGACCGCGGAGAACCGGGTGTTCATGCAGATCGGCAGCTCGTTCGGCGCTGCGGTCCTGCTCGTCGTCCTGCAGACCCGGATGATCCAGCTGGCCCGCACCGGGCGACTGGACGCGGCCGGCATGGCCTCGGCCTTCGGCCACACCTTCGTCTGGGTGCTGGCGTTCGCCGGCGCTGCCATGGCTGCCACGCTCCTGATGCCGGGCCGCCGCCCCTCGTCCGCCTGACGCGGTGCGCAACAGGGAGGGGGAGAGCCGCCGGCTCTCCCCCTCCCGCATGCCGGCCGGATCAGCCGACCCGTGCCTCGCGCACCCCGAACCGCGCGTTGTACGCGGCGACCCCGGCCCGCAACTCGGCGGCGTCCAGGCCGAGATCCGCCATCCGGTAGTCGACCCGACCGTGGCGGCCCCGGCGGTGGGACGTCAGATACTCGCCGGTCGCCCGCTGCGCCCCGGAGGTGTACGGCTGCCCCGTCACCTCGTAGATGCGCCGCACCGTCCCCGCCTCGTCCGCCATGAACTCGTCGAAGAGCACGTCGACGGAGCGCTCGGCCGGCACCAGCGCACGGTCGCGCAGACAGCCGTCCAGCAGGTTCCCGATGCGTTGTGCCCAGTAGGCGCCGACCGCGGCCGGGTTGGGCGAGGCGGTGTTCATGCGCAGCGCGTAGCAGATCATCGTCGCCATCGACGCCACGACGGCCACCGGGTCCCGGTGCGTGAACACCACGTGGGCGTCCGGGAAGACATTGAGCAGTGGGCGCAGCTGCTCCAGGTGCTGCGGACACTTCAGCACCCACCGCTCGCCGCCCCGTAGCCAGGTCATCACCTGCATGGCCCGCTTCAGGTAGGCGTACGCCGGGGTCTGGTCGGTGGCCAGGTACCAGTCCCGGTACGACGGGACCATCACCTGTGTCTCGAAGTGCATCGACGAGAAGGACAGCGCGAGGACGCTGAGCTCCTCATGGGCGTAGGTCGGCGTGCAGTCCAGCATCCGTCGGAAGTACGGCATCGCCGAGTCCATGAACTGCAGGGTGCTGCCGATCCGGGCGATCCGCGGACCGGGGTCGTCGGGCGTCTCGCCGGGCGGCGGAACCGGCTCGGCTGCCTCCCACATCGGCAGGTGTCGCAGCGCCGGGTCGGCCGAGAGGGTGTTGTGCAGATGGGTCGAACCGGTGCGGAAGAGGCCGGTGATGATGATCGGCCGCTCGATCGGCACGTCGTGGATCTCGGGGTGCCGGCGCAGCAGGTCCTCGATGCGCAGCCGGTTCTGCAGCAGTTCGACCAGCTGGAAGTAGAGTGCGGTGCGTCCCGCCGGGCTCAGCCCCGCCTCCTGCCGCAGAGCCGTGCACAGCACGCCCAGCGGCTCCCTGAACCATGGATCGCCGAAGTCGCCCAGCCCTCCCGACTGCTTGGACGCGGCCTCCAGCAGCACGTCCGGGTCGAACGCATCGGTCGGTGCCATGGTTCCCATGGCGGCAAAGACCTCCCGCACCTCCGGCGAGAACTCCGGATCGGCCAGGTCGTGAATTTGTACCGTTTCCACCCTCACTCCGCTCTGCGCCCTCTCGGGGCTCACCCGACGATTGAGTCCGTTTCACGATCGCGCGCCGCGCTTAAGACCCACTAACCCGTCGGCAAACCGGCCCACGGCGGCGTCTCGGCGCGCCGCGAGCCCCGAGCGCCTGTGCCCCGACCTTCCGTTGAGCCCCGTCGAACGGTCACTGGAACGCCGGCTGGGGCGCCTGGGCCGGGCTCACTGAGGCGGATTGCCGTGCTTGCGGGAGGGCAGGTCGGCGTGTTTGGTCCGCAGCATCGCCAGGGCCGCGACGAGCACCTCGCGGGTCTCGGCGGGGTCGATCACAGCGTCGATCAGTCCGCGCTCGGCGGCGTAGTAGGGATGCATCAGTTCGGCTCGGTACTCCTTCACCAGGCGGGAGCGCAGGGCGGCAGGGTCGTCCGCGGCGGCGATCTGCCGTCGGAAGACGACATTGGCGGCTCCCTCGGCACCCATCACAGCGATCTCGTTGGTGGGCCAGGCGTACGTCAGGTCGGCGCCGATGGACTGTGAGTCCATGACGATGTACGCGCCGCCGTAGGCCTTGCGCAGGACCAGCGAGACGCGGGGCACGGTGGCGTTGCAGTACGCGTAGAGCAACTTGGCGCCGTGCCGGATGATCCCGCCGTGCTCCTGGGCGACGCCCGGCAGAAAGCCGGGGACATCCAGCAGAGTCACCAGCGGGATGTTGAAGGCGTCGCACATCTGGACGAAGCGGGCCGCCTTCTCTGCCGCTGCGATGTCCAGCACGCCGGCCAGAACGGCCGGTTGGCTGGCGACGATGCCGACGGCCTCCCCGTCCAGCCGCGTCAGGGCACAGACGACGTTGGTGGCCCATCGCTCGTGGACCTCCAGGTACTCCCCGTCGTCGACGATCTCCTCGATGACGGTGCGCATGTCGTACGAGCGGTTGCTCTCCGCCGGGACCAGGTCCAGCAGCACGTCCGAGCGGCGGTCGACGGGATCCGTGCAGATCACGCGGGGTGGGTGCTCGCGGTTGTGCTGCGGCAGCAGCGACAGCAGATAGCGCACTTCGGCGAGACAGGTCTCCTCGTCGTCGTACACGAAGTGCGCCACACCGGAGGTCTGCGCATGGACGTCCGCGCCGCCGAGACCGTCCCGTGTGATCTCCTCGCCGGTCACGGCCTTGACCACGTCGGGGCCGGTGATGAACATCTGCGCGGTGTTCCGGACCATGAACACGAAGTCCGTCAGGGCGGGGCTGTAGGCGGCGCCGCCCGCGCACGGGCCCAGCATCACCGAGATCTGCGGGATGACCCCGCTGGCCCGGGTGTTGCGCCGGAAGATGCCCCCGTATCCGGCCAGCGCGCTCACGCCCTCCTGGATACGGGCGCCGGCGCCGTCGTTGAGGGAGATCAGGGGCGCGCCGGCCGCGAGAGCCAGATCCATGATCTTGTGGATCTTGGCGGCGTGGGCCTCGCCGAGGGCTCCGCCGAAGATCCGGAAGTCGTGCGCGTAGACGAAGACGGTCCGGCCGTCGACCGTGCCCCACCCGGTGATGACACCGTCCGTGTAAGGCTTCCTGGCCTCCAGACCGAAGCCGGTGGCCCGGTGCCGGCGCAGCGGCTCCACCTCGCTGAACGAGCCCGCATCCAGCAGGAGTTCGATACGCTCGCGGGCGGTCAGCTTGCCCCTGGCGTGCTGTGCCGCGGTGGCCCGGTCATCCGGCCCCCGCACCAATTCCTCGCGGACGGCGCGCAGCTCGGCCACTCGGGCTCGGAATGTCGCTACGCCGCCCTCGGCGGGCTCTGTATGAGGGGCCACGCTCATCTCCCGGATCGTGGGGGGGACGGGGTGACGCTAGCGACCCGGGCTAAAGCGGTACTTATGGAACCGTCAACCGCAGGGCGGCAGTCCGTGGTCCGCCCCGAACCGGTAAAAGGCGGGCATGACCACTTCACCCTGCGCTTCCCTTCCGAGCTCTGGCGGTCTCCGATGGCCGCCGGCATCGACACCCGACCGTCGGGGTCGCTCCGGATTCGACCGGACCGGCCTGGATCTGACCGGCAACCCGCGCGTCAAGGTGCGGGACGTGACCCAGCTCTCCAGCCACTGGTACGTCGAGCGCGCCACCACCGCGCCAGGTCGGACGGGCTCTCGGCCCCCGAGCAGACCATGGCCGACCGCTACCCGGACAACCGCCGGGTCCGCCCCACCGGCCGGATGATCCTCCATCACGATTCCAGCCGTTCCGGTGCCCGAACCATCGAAAGAGCCGCCGTTGCCTGAGATGCTGGTCGAGGGCGTGGTCGACCCCCGCTTGTTTCACACGGAAGACGACGATGACGATGGCGGTGGCAGGGACGGTGAAACGCGCGATGGAACCGTCGCGTCGAGTATCACCATGAGTTGGCAGGCCGCGATGACGGTGAGCGCGATGCCGGGATGCCCCTCCCGGCGGGCCGCACCTGGTTTCTGATCTTTGATCAACTGAGAGGTTGTCACTTTGGGTCCCCCACAAGAGCCTTAGTGAACGCTCGCGTTCACTCGTGTTGTCGTCGCGCGCCCCGTCCCCCGCAGTTGTCGCGCGGTGGTCCCATATCCCCGGAATCCCTGCTTCCCTTTGTTTGTTGGAGATGCTCAGATGGTTACCTCGCGCTGGACGGCCGCCCCCGCTCAGGCGGCCTCCCTCCGTCGGCGCGGCGCCGTGCTCGAACGTGCGATTCTCGATGCCGCGCTGGAGCAACTCAGCACCGTCGGCTGGAACGGCCTCACCATGGAGGGCGTCGCCGCCGGCGCACAGACCGGCAAGGCCGCTGTCTATCGGCGCTGGCCGTCCAAGGAGGATCTGGTCGCCGACGCGCTGCGGGCGGGTCTGCCGCGCTTCGAGTCGGCTCCCAATCTCGGGAGTGTGCGCGAGGACCTGCTCGAGCTGTGTCGTCAGGCGCGTGAGGCGATGTTCTCGCGCCCCGGATTTGCTTTGCGGTCAGTGATTCACGAATGCGACAGCCTGCAGGCCGAGCGCTTTCACAGCGTGATCTTCGAGGGGGTCGTACAGCCGACGATCAAGTTGCTCGGGGAGGTCATCGCCCGCGGAATTGAGCGGGGGGAGGTGCGGAGTGACGCGATGAACGGCTACGTCTTCGACGCCATCCCGGCGATGATGATGTATCGATCAAAGATGTGCACAAGCGAATGGAATGATCAGGATCTCGAGGAAATGATCGACCAGTTCATGCTTCCTCTGCTCCGCCCGGCAGGCGTCTGACGTGTCGCTCAAGGGGGTCGGAGGTCGCTTCGGCGAACCGGGGTGTCGAAGCGGCCTCCGGGCGGCGTACGCTAAGGGCGCCATGCCGTACGAACCGCCTACTCACACCGTCGAGCGCTCCCTTCGAGCCACGACCGGAGCGAAGATCATTGCCGGTGTCGACGAGGTGGGGCGAGGTGCGTGGGCCGGGCCCGTCACCGTCTGTGCGGCGGTCACCGGACTGCGCCGGCCCCCCGAAGGTCTCACGGACTCCAAGCTGCTCACCGTCAAGCGTCGCACCGACCTCGCTGAGCAACTGCGGGCGTGGGTGACGTCGTACGCCCTCGGGCACGCCTCTCCGGAGGAGATCGACGAACTGGGGATGACGGTCGCGCTGCGGCTCGCCGCGGTGCGCGCTCTGGAGACGCTGCCGATCCGCCCCGACGCCGTGATCCTCGATGGGAAACACGACTATCTCGGGGCTCCCTGGCAGGTTCGTACGGTGATCAAGGGCGACCAGTCGTGCGTGGCGGTCGCGGCGGCCTCGGTGATCGCCAAGGTCCAGCGCGACAAAATGATGGCCGAACTGGGTATCGACCATGCAGACTTCGGTTTTGCGGACAACGCCGGGTACCCGTCGCCCGTGCACAAGGCCGCACTGGTGGAGCGGGGACCCACCCCGTACCACCGCTTGTCGTGGGCGTATCTTGATGCGCTGCCCCAGTGGCGGCACCTCAAGAAGGTCCGTACCTGGGTGGACGGAAGCGTTCCGGAGATCGAAGGGCAGCTCGGCTTCGATTTCTGACGAATCCGCTCGCACTCGTGTGCCACCCGCCGACGCGAGCCGCACCAGCGTTTGATAGACATCAGCTCATGCCTCTCATTCCCGAGGAGCCTCAGATTCACGAGAGTGCCCAGGGTCCCCGCGCCACTCCGGCCAGCGGCCGAAACGCGCCGACCCCCCGCCCCGTACCCGGCCCGCGCCCCGCGGCTCCGCCGCGTCCCGGCCGACCCGGGCCCGCGCGGCCCGCACCGCCGGTGCAACGTACGCCGCGCGATGTTGCCGTTGCCAAGCCCGGGCCTTCGGGCCCCACTGCTCCGGCCGCCCCCGCTTCCGCGTCGGCGACCCCGCAGATCCAACTCATCCCGGCCTCGCCCGGGGGAGCGCTCGACGCCGCTGAGGAAGCCGTCGACCTGCTTCTCGATTCGGGCCGCGCCCCCGGTGACGTGCTGGTGATCACCACCGGCGAACAGCACCCGTGGGCCACCCACGAGCTGTCCTTCGGCGAAGCCTCCTACTGGGCGCAGCACGACGCCGGCGACGACGTGTTCTACGCCGACGCCTCCGTCGCGAGCCGCGCCACGGCGCGACCCGTGGTCGTGGTGGCCGTCAACGGCGGCTCCGACGCCGCTGCCGCCGACGCCCTGCCTCTGGCCCTGAGCCGGGCCGGTGCCCTGCTGATCGTCTGCGGTGACCCGCAGCGGATCAACTCGGTGCTGGGCGCGGGCGTCTGATCCGGTTCCGGCTGTCCGGGGGGACATGCCGCAGGACACCGGGGGTGGGACGCCGCTGCGGCGGCGTCTTCGCACAGCGCGACCTTCGGTGTGCGCGGACGAGTGGACAACTCGTCGTGCGTGGGCTCCCCGTCAGCTCAGGACGCGAGTCCCTGCCAAGCGGATGAGTCGTGGCCCCGCCGGGCGCCCTGTCGCGGCGCCGGGGCCGTGCCTTTCGGGTAGCTCGGGGCGACCACGTCGCTCACGGCAGCTCTGCTGGTCGCGTCTCGGCCGTCGCATCGGAAACGTCGTGTGGCGCGTACCGGCGGCGTCGGCCGAGATCTTCTGTCTGTGCTTCAGCGGGTGCCTGCGGACCGAGCGGATGTCTAGTGTCCTGAGCGGGCGGCCGCGTCCTCAGCGGGCGGCCGCGCGCCGCAGGACCTCCGAGGCCGCTCCGCCGGTGCGTGGCAGGGGGAACGGTGCCTCGGACGTGGCGAAGGGCTCCGGTGCCGAGTCGGCGTTGGGGCGGCGGCCGCCGCGGCCCTCGCCGAGGACCTGCCAGCCGTCACGGGTCAGCGTGATGTACGCGCCGCAGCGCAGGCCGTGCAGGGTGCAGGCGTCACGCAGGCCCCACATCCAGGCGCCGTCCTCCTCCGTCCAACGGGCGTCGCCCTCACGGCAGTAGAGCAGCACGGCGGTGCGTACCGGGGTGCGGCGTCGCAGGTCGTGGGGGATGACCCGGCGCAACTGGGCCAGCAGCGCGTTGCGGAACATCCAGCCGTCGGCCGGGGCCGGGCGGCGGGTGAACGAGGCACTCGCCCGCAGCCGCTCCTCCGAGTCGAGCACGGCGACGATCGCGGTCGTCGGCCCGGGACGGTGCCGCGAGTGCAGACCGCTGACGACCTCGCGTGGGTTGCGCAGCAGGGGGATGCCGGCAGCGGCCCACTCCGCGGGCTCGAGCATGCGGGCCAGGGGGTTGGCGGATGCGGCGGACAGGTCGGCTGACGTCGACATGGATGCCGCGGAGGACGAAGCGAATCCGAAGGTCACGGTCCTCCCTTCGGCTACGCGCCCACACTGCGGGCGAGGTCGGATTCGGGGGAGCGCACACCGCAGCAGAGCCCTTCCGGATCACGGACGAGCCGCGCGGGGAGCGGACTCCAATTCTTGCTGTCGAACCTGAATGCGGCAACGAGCAATTGGGGCCACCGACCGATATCTGATGGTGCGCGGGTTATATCCCTACCCAGTGCATGACGGTGCGACGCATGATGCGGCCGCACACCATCAGGTCGTACGGCTTGAAGTGGACATACGACCCGAGGTGCGGCGGGCCCGGACGGGCGGCAGCCCGTGCCGGTCGCGATCAACCCTGAACGGCCAGGACCAAGGGCAGCACCCCCTGCGCGCCCGTGCGGCGGAGCATGCGGGCCGCGACGGCGAGAGTCCAGCCGGTCTCGGTGAAGTCGTCCACCAGCAGTACGGGGCCCGGAGTCTCCGCGAGAGCCGAGGCCAGGGCGGGAGGCACGGCCAGTGCGCCGTCGAGGGCCTTCAGCCGCTGGGCGCTGTTGCTCCGGGACACCGGGGGCGCCTCTCCGGTGTACTCGAGGGAACCCAGCAGTGGGAGTCTGCCGATCTCCGCGATGCGCGCGCCCAGCGAGTTGATCAGTTGCGGACGGGTGCGTGAGGCGACCGTGACCACGCCGACCGGGCGCGGCCGGGCGTCCTGTGCTCCGGAGGCCCAGCCGTCGGGGCCCTTGGCCCAGTCGACCAGGACGCCCACGACCGCGTTCGCCACGTCGTCGGGCACGGGACCGTCCGGGGCCTGGGCCGCGAGCAACGGCCGCAGCCGGTTGCCCCAGCCGATGTCCGACAGCCGCCCCAACGCCCGTCCGGGCGCGGCCTGTTCGCCAGCCGGGATACGCCCCTTGAGCTCGACGCCGATCGCCGGAAGACCGGTCGGCCACATGCGGCGCGGCTCCACCTCCACTCCCGCTCGCCCGAGGTCGACGCGCGCGGCGTCCAGCGCGCCAGCGGACGTGTCGGCGGTGAAGCGAGCGCCCGCGCAGTTGTCGCAGCGACCGCAGGGCTTGGCCCCTTCGTCGTCGAGCCGGCGCTGGAGGAACTCCATCCGGCAGCCCGTCGTCGAGGCGTACTCGCGCATCGCCTGCCGCTCTGCCTTGCGCTGCCGGGCGACCCAGTCGTAGCGCTCGGCGTCGTACACCCAGGGCTGCCCGGTGGCGACCCAGCCGCCCTTGACCCGCCGGACCGCGCCGTCCACGTCCAGGACCTTGAGCATGGTCTCCATTCGGGAGCGGCGCAGTTCGACCAAGGGTTCCAAGGCGGGCAGCGACAAGGGCTTGTCCGCATGTGCGAGGACGTCGAGTGTGCGGCGTACCAGGTCCTCCGAGGGGAAGGCGAGCGAGGCGAAGTACTGCCAGATCGCCTCGTCCTCCGGCCCGGGGAGGAGGAGCACCTCGGCGTGCTCGACGCCGCGTCCGGCGCGGCCGACCTGCTGGTAGTAGGCGATGGGGGAGGAGGGCGAACCGAGGTGCACCACGAAGCCGAGGTCGGGTTTGTCGAAGCCCATACCGAGGGCGGAGGTGGCGATCAGGGCCTTCACCCTGTTGCCCAGCAGGTCGTCCTCGGCCTGCTGACGATCGGCGTTCTCCGTCTTGCCGGTGTAGGAGGCTACCGTGTGGCCGCGGTGCCGCAGGAAGGCCGTGACCTCCTCGGCCGCGGCCACGGTGAGCGTGTAGATGATGCCCGAGCCCGGCAGCTCGTCGAGGTGGTCGGCGAGCCAGGCCATCCGGTGTGCGGCGTCCGGCAGGCGCAGCACGTTCAGGCTGAGGCTGTCCCGGTCCAGTGGCCCGCGCAGGACCAGGGCGTCCGAGCTGCCGCCTGTGCCGAGCTGCTCGGCGACGTCGGCCGTCACGCGGGCGTTGGCGGTGGCGGTGGTCGCCAGTACGGGCACTCCGGGCGGGAGATCGGAGAGCATGGTGCGCAGGCGCCGGTAGTCCGGCCGGAAGTCGTGCCCCCAGTCCGAGATGCAGTGCGCCTCGTCCACCACGAGTAGGCCGGTCGCTGCGGCCAGCTTGGGCAGCACCTGGTCGCGGAAGTCCGGGTTGTTGAGGCGCTCCGGGGAGACCAGCAGTACGTCGACGTCGCCCGTGGCGATCTCGTTCTGAATCGTGTCCCACTCCTCGGTGTTGGAGGAGTTGATGGTGCGGGCATGGATGCCGGCCCGGGCGGCGGCCTCGACCTGGTTGCGCATGAGCGCGAGCAGCGGGGAGACGATCACGGTGGGGCCGCTGCCGCGGGACCGCAGCAAAGACGTGGCCACGAAGTAGACCGCGGACTTGCCCCACCCCGTGCGCTGCACGACGAGGGCACGGCGTCTGTCGGCGACCAGCGCCTCGATCGCCCGCCACTGGTCTCCGCGCAGTCGCGCCGTGCCGGTGGCGTCTCCGACGAGACGGGCGAGGACCGCGTCGGCGGCCGCCCGGAGATCCGCGTTGCTCGTGTGCTCCATGGGTCCCATACAACAGGACGGCACTGACAGAGCGGGGGCGCTGGGTCTGGCGGGCTGCCCGAGCGGCTCAGAGTTGTCGTGTCCCTGGTCGGAGTTATCCACAGGGTAAAGCGGAGTCTCGCGATCCGCGAGATCGTCAGCGCATGACGAATCACAGCGAAGCGACTGGATCTCCCGAGAACGAAGGCACCTGCGCCAAGGAACAGCACCGCGGGCCCAGGACAACCGACGCGAACGACCAGCGCCCCGCACACGACGTGCGGGCCGGACACGACGAAAACCGAGGACGCGCCCAACCTACGGACCCACTCGACTACACGGCATACGAGGGGCACCTGCCCGAGCACCAGGTCACTTTGCGCACCCCCGCCGAACTGGCCGACGCCGTGCCGTATCTCCTCGGATACCGCCCCGAGGACAGCATCGTGCTGGTCGCCCTGCACGACAAGGACGGCCAGGGCCGGTTCGGCGGACGGGCACGGCTCGGCATTCCCGCGAGCGCGGACGACTGGGACTCCGCGGCCGGGCAGTTGGCCCACGGACTGGTGGTGGGCAGCGAGCGCAGGGGAGCCCGGCCGGAGCAGATGGTCGCCTTCCTGTGCCAGGAACCCGCCGAGGGCCAGACGGGCCGACAGGTCATGGAACGGCTGCGTCCGCTGGCCCAGAAGATGCGCATCGCGTGCGGCAGCCTCGACGTGCCGGTGATCGAGGCCCTGTGCATCTCGGACGGCCGCTTCTGGTCGTACTGCTGCGACAGGGTGGAGTGCTGTCCGCCCGAGGGCCGGGCGATGGGACTGCCCGGTACATCGGTGCTGGCAGCCGCGGCCGCCTATGCCGGGGTTCAGGTGCGCGGCACGCTGAGCGAACTGCGGGCCAGGCTACGGCCTTGGGAGAACGCCGCCGCCCGGGAACAGGAAGCCGCCCTGGACACCGCGGGTGCGGCGCTGGTCTCCAGGATCCTCGACGAGACGATGCGCGAGGGCGTGGCGGAGGAGACGCTGGCACTGGCCGAGCGACTCATGAGCCGGTTCGCCGCGGCCCCGCCCGTGGCCGGGACGCTCACCGCGGATCTCCGTGACGACGGACTGCTCGGACACGACGAAGCCGCGAGGCTCATTCTGGGACTGCAGGACCGCGCGATGCGCGACCGCGTGGCCGAGTGGATGGAGGGCGACGAGGCCGACCCCGCCCTGCGGCTCTGGCGAGCGCTGGCCCGCCGCTGCGTCGGACCGTACGGCGAGCATGCGGCGGCACCCCTCACGCTGGCCGGTTGGGTCGCCTGGTCCAGTGGCGACGAGTTGGAGGCCCGTGAGGCCCTCGCCATGGCGCTCGGCGCCGACAACGACTACCTCTTCGCCCGTCTGCTGCACCAAGCCTGCAACGAAGGGCTGGACCCCGAGTCGATCCGCCGCTGCTTGCGGACGGAACGTGTGGGGCGTGAGAGGGGGGATGCCGGGCGCCTGGACAAGCCGGAGGACGTCGAGGATCCGGTGCGGGGTGAGACGGCGAAGCCCGCGACGGTGGCTGACGTCGGTGATGGTCGCCGGTCGCGGCAGCCTGCGGGTTCGAGGGGCGGTCTTCCTCGCCCCGCGAAGGCCGGTGGACGAGGGCGGGGGACGAGCGTTTCGCGGCCGCGTACGCCTTCCGGGGCCGGTGCCCTGCGGCCGGGCGGCACTGGACCGCGCAACTCGAAGAGGGGAGCCGTACGAGGGAGCGGAAACGGGAGCTGTTCCGACGGTGTGCGTCCGGGCTATGCGAGCGGGGTGGGGGAGACATGAGCCTTCGCGGGCGGTGGTTCCAGCAGTGGTGTGGAAGGCGTCGTCGAGGTGACGACCGTCGTGGGCAGTGGGTTGATCGGGGCCGGGGAAGAGACGGTAGCCACGGGGTGGAGGAGCAGGGCTTGACCCTCTGTGAGCAGCGGCGGACCGACGACCTGCGTTTCGGTGCCCCGGCGGGCCTTGGAGCATCTGGTGGACCTGGTGACCGAGGCAGCGGGTCGGCCGGACAACCCCGTCACGGCCGTGACCTGGAGGGATCCCTCCCCGTTCACCTGAGTGGCGGAACGCCCGGACCGGCCGTACCGCCGCACCGCTCCTGTCACTCCGGATCCCCCGGCCGGCGCCGCGCTCGCCCGTGGCGCGATCAGCGCAGAGGAAGCCGTCCCATGTCACAGTCGACCCCGATCACCCCGGCCGCCGACGAGCGTTCGACCGTCGGCGGGCCGGTGCCGTCCCAACGGCAGGACGCGGGGCCCCCTTCGGCCGGGGGCGGAACAGGGCAAACGCCCGGCTCGACGAGCAACTGCTCATCCTGGCCCACCGGCAATGACTGGTCCCCGTTGCCCAGCCAAGAACGGCCCCCATCACCCACGGAGGACCAGCAACGACCGGCCTCGGCGGCAGCCAACCGACCAACGGACCAGCGGCAACCACCGTCGGCCGCCGCTGCCCCACCACCGGACCAGCCCTCACAACCAGCCTGGTGGCCACCGTCGGATCAGGACGCCCGCCTCGACCCACAGCGCCGACACGCCAAGCTCCCCCAGCAGCCCACAAGGCCGACGAGCCCGCGCCCATCGCCCTCGTCGCCCCTGCCCCAGCCCACGGCATCACCGCCGGATGCCAACCGCGCACAGCGCTCATCCCCACCACGAGACACGGTCTCCCGGTCCCGAAGCACGCCCCCACCATCGACTCAACACATCCCATCACCCACCACACCGGCGACCCCACCATCCGCAGGCAGAATCCCCGCACCCGCCCCACCACCGACAGCAGGCCGATCCCCCTCCCTACCCCCCGCCCACAACGCCTTGATCTGCATCGCCCTCCCGGGCCTCGCAATCTCCACAGACCAAGGGCAGTTGACCGGGCAGGGGCTCGACGGGATCTACCGTGCGGGTCGACGTGTCCTCTCGCGTTGCCAGGTTCGCGTGGCCGGACGTGAACCCCTCGCGGTCCAGGCCCGGATGACCGGGGCCGACTGTGTCCGCTTCGTGGGCACGTTGCGCACCTCGCCGCAGGCCGGCCCCGATCCGGACGTCGTCGTCGAGCGAACCCGTCACGCGGACGGCACCGAGCGGATCACAGTGCGCAGCGCGGCCGTTCGCCCCCTGCGCCTGCCGGTCGAGGTCGCCCTGGCCACCGACCTGGCCGACCTCGGTGCCATCGCGTGCGGCAACACCGGACCGGAACTCCCCGCCAGCGTCCACGACTCCGGCCTGCGGTGGTCGTCCGCCAGGGGGAACTCGACGGTCACGGCCGACCCGCCGCCCACCGACGCGCTGGCCTCGGCAGGTCTGCTGCGCTGGGAGCTCGAGCTGCCCCCCGGCGGTAGCGCCGGCATCGAACTGCGCGTGCGTACCGACGGCGCCGGACCCGTGCGCGCCGCAGGCCGGGCCGCGACCAGTCCGCTCGCTCCCGCGCGGGCGGCCGGCGACGATCCCAGGGTGGAGGCGTTGTTGCGGACAAGCGTCGGGGACCTCCAGGCCCTGCTCCTGCGCGACCACGCCCACCCCTCCGACACCCATCTGGCCGCCGGGGCGCCCTGGCGCTGCGGCCTTGCCCCGGCCGAGGCCCTCGCCGCGGCCCGGATGGCCCTGCCGCTGGGCACCCGGCTCGCCGCGGGCACACTGCGCACCCTCGCCCGAGCCCAACTTCCGGGCCAGGGACTGCAATCCGGCATGATCCCCGGGCCGAGACGGGACGCGGGACCCTATCTGCCGCCGGGCTGTACGGGCACAGAGGCCACACTGCTGTACCCGGCAGTGCTCGCGGAGGCCCGCCGCTGGGGACTACCCGAGTCCGAGACCGACGAACTCCTCCCGGCGGCCGAGCGCTGCCTGACCTGGCTGCGGACCACTGTGGGCGACGGCACATATCTGCCCGATCCGCAGCCCGGCGGCCCCGTCCGCTGCGAGACCCAGGCCCATGCCCACCGTGCGGCGCTGCTCGGCGCCGATCTGCTCGACGCCTGCGGCAGACCGGGCGGCGGCGAGCTGCGGGACTGGGCCGGGGCGCAGCGGACGGCCTTCCGCGCGGACTTCTGGATCGACGACCTGGGCGGCGGCAGGCCCACGGCCGCCCTGGCCCCGGACGGACGCCCCGTGCCGTATCTGGGTGCCGCCGCCGTCCACCTGCTCGACACCGGCCTGCTGGGCGAAGGAGAACAGGCCCCGGGGCTGCTCGACAAGGTGCAGACCGAGCAGCTCGCCCGGCTGCTCGGCGGCCCGGCGATGGACTCGGGCTGGGGCCTGCGCGGACTGAGCACGAAGGAGGCAGGACACAACCCGTTCGGTCACCGCAGCGGTGCCGTGCGGGTCCCCGAGACGGCGATCGCCGTGGCCGGCCTTGCCGCGGCCGACTACGAGAAGGAGGCGAGCGCACTGCTGCGGGGCGTACTGGCCGCCGCAGAGGCGTTCGGCCACCGGCTGCCCGACATGTACGCGGGGGAGCCGCGCACCGAAGGCAGCGCCCCCCTCCCGCACCCGGCGGCCTGCCGCCCCGCGGCCACGGCGGCGGCAGCCGGAGTGCTGTTGTTGACCACGCTCGCCGGGATACGCCCCGACGCCCCGGCGGGGACGGTCACGCTGCGGCCCATGCGCAGCGCGCCCCTGGGCGAGATCGTTCTGAGGGGACTTCGGGTCGCCGGCGCCCCCTTCTCCGTACGCGTCAGCCGGCTGGGGCTCGCCATGGTCGAGGAGGCGGCCGAGGGGCTGCAATTGCGAGCGTGACCTCGTACGACGCGCCGTGGACGAGACGAGGGAGAGGACGGTGAGGCTCATACCGGGCCGAATTGGATCAACCGTCGACGGGCTCGGCGAAGGGAGTGTTTATCGTCAGGCAGACGACTATGATCGCCGCATGCCCTACGACCCGTCAGCCTTTCCGCCCTTTGCCGTCACCGTGGACCTGGTCGTGCTGACCGTGCGCCGCCATGCCCTGTGCGCGTTGGCGGTGCGCAGGGGCGAACCTCCCTTTCAGGGGCGCTGGGCACTGCCCGGTGGGTTCGTGAGGGCCGACGAGGATCTGGCGCAGGCCGCCGCGCGCGAATTGGCGGAGGAGACCGGGCTGCGCGCCCACGACCCCGCCGTCCCGGCACAGGACAACGGGGCCCACCTCGAGCAGCTCGCGACCTACGGTGACCCCAAGCGGGATCCGCGGATGAGGGTGGTCAGCGTCGCCCACCTCGCGCTGGCCCCGGATCTGCCGGCACCCCGGGCGGGTGGCGACGCCAGCAACGCCCGTTGGGCGCCGGTCGACGAACTGTTGCAGCAGGGCGGTTACGGTCGCGACGGTGAGCCGGTCGCACCGCTCGCCTTCGACCATGCGCAGATCCTGGCCGACGGGGTGGAGCGGGCCCGTTCCAAGATCGAGTACTCGTCGCTGGCCACGGCGTTCTGCCCGACCGAGTTCACTGTCGGCGAGCTGCGCCGGGTCTACGAGGCGGTGTGGGGGGTGGCCCTCGACCCGCGCAACTTCCACCGCAAGGTGACGGGCACACCGGGCTTCCTCGTGCCCACCGGCGGTACCACCACCCGGCAGGGCGGCCGCCCTGCCCAGCTCTTCCGGGCCGGCGGCGCCACGCTGCTCAACCCCCCGATGCTGCGCCCCGAGGTCTGATCCGAGGGCCGGGGTCGCAAGGCCGGTCGGGGCGCCGTGCGAAGCTTCCGGGTTCGCGACCGAAGGGGGAACACGCGTCCGACCGGGCAGATCGAGCCCACGGCTGCCCGCGCAGTGCGCCTTGCCCTCCCCGAAAAACCGGACATAGCGCGCTATCTTGCTGCGGGTGATCGAGGCGATCGGACTGACCAGCAACCCTCGCAAGGAGCTTCCCCCCGCGCTCGACGACGTGTCCTTCGAGGCTCGCGCGGGCCGCGTCACCGCGCTGCTCGGAGCGGCGGGGGCGGGCAAGACGACGGCGCTCAGACTCATGCTCGAACTCCAACAGGGCCGTGGCATCACCTTCTTCAGAGGCCGCCCCCTGCATCGCATGGCCCATCCGTCGCGAGAGGTCGGTGTGCTGCTGGGCGACGTCCCCGGGCACCCGGCGCGCACGGTGCGCGGTCATCTGCGCATGCTGTGCGCCGCCGCCGGAGTCCCTGCCCGGCGCGCCGACGAGGTCCTGGAGGCGGTCGGCCTCGTCAGCCTGCGCGACGAACGCCTCGGCTCCCTCTCACGCGGCATGGACCGGCGCCTCGGCCTGGCCTGCACGCTGCTGGCCGACCCGCACACGCTGGTGCTCGACGACCCCGCGGACGGGCTGACGACCCGCGAGCGCCGATGGCTGCACGGCGCCCTGCGCGCACACGCGGCCCAGGGCGGCACGGTCCTGCTGACCACGGCCGACCCCAAGGAGGCCGCGCGCATCGCCGACCACGTCGTCACCCTGGACCGGGGCAGGCTCGTCGCCGACCAGGAGGCCGTCGACTTCGCGCGCACTCGCCTGCGGCCCCGTGTGGCCGTCCGCACCCCCCACGCCTCCCGCTTCGCCACCCTGCTCGCGAAGGAGGCGCGCGCCGCGCACCGTTCCGTCGAGGTCGTACGCGAGAGCGGCAACCGCCTGTCGGTGTACGGCAGTACCTGCGCCGATGTCGGCGACATCGCGCACCGCCACGGCATCCTCGTACACCAACTCGCCGACGAGGTCGGAGACATGGGGCCCGGAGTGGAGGCGGATCCACACGCGGATGAGCCGCCGGCCGACGAGGAGCCGCAGCCGGCCTACGGCGAGGTGACCGCGGGCAGTGGCCGCAGGCGGCGAGCCGGTACCGCGTCGAAGCCGGGCAAGGGGCAGACCGCGGCCGGGGATCCCGCGGCGCCGCAGGCGGCCGGAGAACAGGACGGGGCCGCGGCGCACGAGGCCTGCGCAGCGGAGCCGTCCGCGCAGGACGACGGTGCGCGCCGGTCCGCCTCCTGTGCCGACGACCTGCCCGATCTCCCGCCTCCCATCTCCGTCCGCCCCGCCCCCGCCCCCCTCCGCCCCCTCCGCTACGAGCTCCGTCGGGCAGCCGGTGTCGGTACGGCGTTCGTCACCGCCGGTGCCGTGCTCGTGGTGTCCGCCATCACGGCCGTGGCGCTCGCCCGGATCGGACACACCTCGCATGCGCGCCTGCTGGTCGCGTGGCCGCAGGAGCTTCCGCTGCCGCCCGCGGCGCTCGGGGCCGGGCTGCTGGGGGCGATCGCCTTCGGCGACGAGTTCCGCCACCCCGCCCTGGCAGCGGATCGCGGCACCGTCCCCCGCCGGCTGGGGCTGCTGGCCGCGAAACTTCTCGTCGCCTCCGCCGCCGCCCTGGCGCTGGCCGTGCTCACCGTGGGCTGTGACATCGAGGTGCTCTATCTCGTCTACGGACGGGAGCTCGCCGAAGTTCCCACCGACTGGCTTTCGCTGAGCGCGAGTTGGATCGGGCTGGTCGTCGGCTGTGCCTGGGCCGGCGTGCTCGCCGCGGGGCTCTTCCGGTCCACCACGGCCGGGCTCGCGGCGGTGGTCACCGTGCCCATCGTCGTCGTACCGCTCGTACAGAAGGTCGTGGAAGGGCCGTCCGTACGGACGGCGGCCGGGTTTCCGCTGCGGCTGCGGGAGGTGCTCCTGTCGCAGTGGCCGTTCGGAGGGGAGCGCTACCTGGGAGCCGCCGCGCGTGTCATCGGTCAACCCGTCGGTGGCGCACTGACGTTGTCCCTCACCGCCCTGCTCTGCGCCTATCTCTTCACGACCCTGAGGAGCAGGGTCCGATGACGACCGTTCGTGGCCTTCTCGGTTCTGTCGTGCCCACAACTCCCCGGGGAAAGCCCATTTCTTTCCGATAAGGCGTCAATTGCGACGGGGTGAGCGATCACCCTTTCGTGTGCTTTTCACCAAAGACCTCAAGGGAGTTGGAGACGGCGCCGACAAAGGATCCGTGAGTACCCTTGCGCACACCATGATGACCGCCGCCCGCTCCACCGACTCCGGTCTGGCCGGCCCGGGCGAACTCGACCGCTACCCCTACGCCGAGGCCCCCGTCGCCGACCGCGTCGGCGCCCCCGCCTGGGAGGGGTCCGATCCGGAGCTGGGCCGGGTCGGCCGACGCGCCGCGGGCAGCCGCGGACGCGGGCTGCACGGCCAACTCGTCCAACAGCTCGGCCAGATGATCGTCTCCGGCGACCTGGGTGCCGACCGGCCGCTGGTGCCCGAGGAGATCGGCCAGCGTTTCGAGGTCTCCCGCACCGTCGTCCGTGAGTCGCTCCGCGTCCTGGAGGCCAAGGGCCTGGTCAGCGCCCGCCCGAACGTCGGCACGCGCGTGCGCCCCGTCAGTGACTGGAACCTCCTCGACCCGGACATCATCGAATGGCGGGCCTTCGGGCCGCAGCGCGACGACCAGCGCCGGGAGCTGAGCGAGCTGCGCTGGACGATCGAGCCGCTCGCGGCCCGTCTCGCCGCCGGGCACGGGCGCGAGGACGTCCAGCAGCGGCTCGCCGACATGATCGAGATCATGAGCCATGCGATGGGGCAGGGTGACGTCCTCACGTTCTCCCGCGCCGACACCGAGTTCCACACGCTGCTCATCCAGGTCGCCGGCAACCGCATGCTGGAGCACCTCTCGGGGATCGTCTCGGCCGCCCTCCAGGTCTCCGGCGGCCCCGTGACCGGATGCGACCGGCCGAACGAGACGTCGCTGGCGCAGCACAGCAGGATCGTCGACGCCCTCGCCGCCGGCGACGGCGCGGCGGCCGAGGCGGCCATGCGTCAGTTGCTCACCGTCCATCCCGAGGTGGAGCGCGTGGTGCCCGCACCCCGCGAGCACTGACCGCGCACCAGGGTGGCGCGGCCAGGTACGCCTCCCCCTCCTGTGGCGGTCCCGGCCTGCGCACCCCTCCCGTCGGACCCGCAGGATCCCCACGGATCCTGCGGGTCCGACGGTGCTACACGGCGGCGGAATCGCCGTACAGTGCGTTGTCGAAGCTGCAGGTGACCGCTTCTGTCCTGATCTGTCTGCTTTCGATCGGTTGCGGGATGTGACTCGGGCCACGCAGATTGGGCGTAACACTCGAGGAAACAGCGCGATGACCTAAGAGGTGACAGCCGCGGAGGGAATACGGACGCCGTTCAAGGCGCTGTGCATCTTCCCGGCCCCCGCCCGCACCGTCGGCCCAATCCCCAGGCCGGTGGTCGGCTCCTGTCCGCCTGGACGGGGCCGGAAGCCGTTTTCCAACGTTCCGAGAGGTTGTTCGTGTCGGCCAGCACATCCCGTACGCTCCCGCCGGAGATCGCCGAGTCCGTCTCTGTCATGGCTCTTATCGAGCGGGGAAAGGCTGAGGGGCAGATCGCCGGCGACGATGTGCGTCGGGCCTTCGAAGCTGACCAGATTCCGGCCACTCAGTGGAAGAACGTACTGCGCAGCCTCAACCAGATCCTCGAGGAAGAGGGTGTGACGCTGATGGTCAGTGCCGCGGAGCCCAAGCGCACCCGAAAGAGCGTCGCAGCGAAGAGTCCGGCCAAGCGCACCGCCACCAAGACGGTCGCGGCGAAGACGGTGACCGCCAAGAAGGCCACCGCCACCGCCACGCCTGCGGCGCCAGCCACCGCACCCGCGGTCGAGGAAGAGGCACCCGTCAAGAAGGCGGCTGCCAAGAAGACGACCGCCAAGAAGGCGGCCGCGAAGAAGACGACGGCAGCCGCCAAGAAGACGGCCGCCAAGAAGGCGACGGCCAAGAAGGACGACGCCGAGGTCCTCGAGGACGAGGTCATCGAGGAGACCAAGCCCGGCGACGAGCCCGAGGGCGCCGAGAGCGCCGGCTTCGTGCTCTCCGACGAGGACGAGGACGACGCGCCCGCGCAGCAGGTCGCCGCGGCCGGCGCCACCGCCGACCCGGTCAAGGACTACCTCAAGCAGATCGGCAAGGTCCCCCTGCTCAACGCCGAGCAGGAGGTCGAGCTCGCCAAGCGCATCGAGGCGGGCCTGTTCGCCGAGGACAAGCTGGCCAACGCCGACAAGCTCGCCCCCAAGCTCAAGCGTGAGCTGGAGATCATCGCCGAGGACGGCCGCCGCGCCAAGAACCACCTCCTGGAGGCCAACCTCCGTCTGGTGGTCTCCCTGGCCAAGCGCTACACCGGCCGCGGCATGCTCTTCCTGGACCTCATCCAGGAGGGCAACCTCGGTCTGATCCGCGCGGTCGAGAAGTTCGACTACACCAAGGGCTACAAGTTCTCCACGTACGCCACCTGGTGGATCCGTCAGGCGATCACCCGCGCCATGGCCGACCAGGCCCGCACCATCCGTATCCCGGTGCACATGGTCGAGGTCATCAACAAGCTCGCGCGCGTGCAGCGCCAGATGCTCCAGGACCTGGGCCGCGAGCCCACCCCGGAGGAGCTGGCCAAGGAGCTCGACATGACCCCGGAGAAGGTCATCGAGGTCCAGAAGTACGGCCGTGAGCCCATCTCCCTGCACACCCCGCTGGGCGAGGACGGTGACAGCGAGTTCGGTGACCTCATCGAGGACTCCGAGGCCGTCGTCCCGGCCGACGCGGTGAGCTTCACGCTCCTCCAGGAGCAGTTGCACTCCGTGCTGGACACCCTCTCCGAGCGTGAGGCGGGCGTCGTCTCCATGCGCTTCGGTCTCACCGACGGTCAGCCGAAGACCCTCGACGAGATCGGCAAGGTCTACGGCGTCACGCGCGAGCGCATCCGCCAGATCGAGTCCAAGACCATGTCGAAGCTGCGCCACCCGTCGCGCTCCCAGGTGCTGCGCGACTACCTCGACTGAGTCGGATCTCACCGGGCGCCCCTGACCTGCCGCTCTGCGGGTCGGGGGCGCTTTCGTGTGGCGGCTCGCGCTTGGGCGGGGTGCTCAGTCCCGGAGGTAGGGCCGGTGCCAGTGGCGTTCGCTGAGGACCTTGGTCCACTCGGCTTCGAGCCGTTCCCGCTTGTCGTCAGGCAGGTCGTCCAGGGTGGGGCGGAGTCCCTCGATGATCTTTGCTACCTCCTGCGAGTCGCGCCGGACAGGCAGGCCGAGGTGGTGGGCGATCGTGCGGACGGTCATGGTGGGTCCTCTCGATCCAAGATATTGCGCGGACTGCGCTCCCTGCCCACGTGCGTCCACGGAGGCCGGGCGCAGCACTCACACGTCCATACTGCGCGCCTACCCCGACCAGGTCGTAGTCGTACGGCGCTCAAGGCCCGGCTCGCGGGTGCGGGGTGCGGCGAGCTGACTCACTCTGGGTTTCCCATGATCACCCGAGAGTGAGGAAAGTCATGCGTCGTCCCTTTGCCCGGGCGCTGGCCCGGCCGCTGGTTCTGGCGGCCCTGGCGACCGCCATACCGCTGGTGTCCGCCGCCCCTGCGGCCGCCGACAGCATCGTCGTCGGCGGGTTCCCGGTCGATGTGTCCGACAGTCCCTGGACCGTGGCGCTGTCCAGCCGTGACCGGTTCGGGGGTACGCGGGCGGGTCAGTTCTGCGTCGGTGTGGCGGTCGGCCGGTCCACCGTGCTGACCGCGGCCCACTGTCTGAGCGAGGAGGTCCTGGGCACGTCACCGGACCAGGTGCGCGACTTCAAGGTCATCGCGGGCCGTTCGGACCTGCTCTCCGGCCGGGGGCAGGAGATCCGGGTCCGCGACACCTGGGTGAACCCGCACTACGACACGGACACCAACGCCGGCGACTTCGCCGTGGTGAGCCTCGCCCGGCCCCTGCCCGCGAGCGCGGTCATCGGGATGGCGCGCGCCGGCGATCCCGCCTATGTGCCGGGGACGCAAGCCCTGGTCTACGGGTGGGGGGATGTCACCGGCGCGGGCGACTATCCGCGCGGTCTGCGGGCCGCACGCGTGCGCGTACTGCCCGACGGTCTGTGCAGGCAGGCGTATCCGGGCGACGGTGACGGCAGGTATCTGGCCGGCAGCATGCTCTGTGCCGGGGAGCGGCTGGGGGGCCGGGACGCCTGCCAGGGGGACAGCGGAGGGCCGCTGGTCGCCCAGGGGAAGCTGATCGGGCTCGTGTCCTGGGGCAACGGGTGTGGCCGCGCGGGCAGCCCCGGCGTCTACACCCGGGTGTCCGAAGTCGTACGGAGCATGGGGTGGCGGGCCGTGGTGCGGGAGCGCTGAGGGCTCGCGAGGGCATGAGCGCGGGCGGTCGCCCCTGCCCTTTCAGGGACGACCGCCCGTCAACCGGCCTGTGCCGGAGCTGGCTCGTCGTGGACGCGAGGTGTCAGCGCTCTTCCTCGGACGCGGACGCCGGAACGGACGTCAGCCGCTCCGTCTCGTCCTGTATCTCAGCGGCGATCTTCTTGAGTTCCGGCTCGAACTTGCGGCCATGGTGGGCGCAGAAGAGCAGTTCTCCGCCGCTGAGCAGGACGACGCGCACGTATGCCTGTGCGCCGCAGCGGTCGCAGCGGTCAGCGGCCGTCAGCGGGCTCGCGGGGGTCAGAACAGTAGTCACGTCGCCTCTTCTCTAGCTCGACGAGCTGTCGTACCAGGGTCAACATCCAACCAGCCCCAAAACGTTCCCGCTCGCGGCTTCTCCCAGAGAGAAATTTTTCTTCCGAGGCGGCTGGCTGCTGCCGGCTTTGGCGGCGAATGTGCCGTATTGCGTCTCTGTCGTGCTTACGGTTTCGCGCTGTTGGTCAAGGTCGGTCCTCCCGGCTGGCTTGCCGGTTTGTTCATGAGGACGTGCCCGGAGCCTAAATGGTTCATGCCTGGAAGGGAACGTGATATGTACTTCACCCCATCGAGGGATCGAACAAGTATGCGATCCTGGACTACTCTGTGTTTCGCACGAGGGTGGCGTTACAACGGCTCTACCAGGCCTCGGTACCCTCTTGACGGCGACCGAAGCCGCGCCCTTACCCATCAGGGCGTCACCTGAAATTCAGCGAGGAGCGAACCGCGTGACCGCCGAGACGTCCGTGCCGTCCACAGCGCTGCTGGCAGGAGCAGACCGGGACGGTTCCAACTACACCGCGCGGCACCTGCTCGTCCTCGAGGGGCTCGAGGCCGTGCGCAAGCGCCCGGGCATGTACATCGGCTCCACCGACAGCCGCGGTCTCATGCACTGCCTCTGGGAAATCATCGACAACTCCGTCGACGAGGCCCTCGGTGGCTACTGCGACCACATCGAGGTGATCCTCCACGACGACGGGTCGGTGGAGGTCCGGGACAACGGCCGGGGCATCCCGGTCGACGTGGAGCCCAAGACCGGCCTGTCCGGCGTCGAGGTCGTCATGACCAAGCTGCACGCCGGCGGCAAGTTCGGCGGCGGCTCGTACGCGGCCTCCGGCGGTCTGCACGGCGTGGGCGCCTCCGTGGTCAACGCCCTGTCCGCGCGGCTGGACATCGAGGTGGACCGGGGCGGCCACACCCACGCGATCAGCTTCCGGCGCGGCGTTCCGGGCGCCTTCGCCGCCGTCGGCCCGACGGCGAAGTTCGAGGCCAAGAGCGGCCTGCGCAAGGCCAAGAAGATCCCCAAGACGCGCACCGGCACGCGCGTGCGCTACTGGGCCGACCGCCAGATCTTCCTCAAGGACGCCAAGCTCTCCCTGGACAACCTCCACCAGCGCGCCCGTCAGACCGCGTTCCTGGTCCCCGGCCTGACCATCGTCGTCCGTGACGAGTTCGGCCTCGGCGAGGGCGGCAGCAAGGGCGAGGAGTCGTTCCGCTTCGACGGCGGGATCAGCGAGTTCTGCGAGTACCTGGCCACCGACAAGCCCGTCTGCGACGTCCTCCGCTTCAGCGGCCAGGGCACCTTCAGGGAGACGGTCCCGGTCCTCGACGAGCACGGCCAGATGACGCCCACCCAGGTCACGCGCGAGCTGGGCGTCGACGTCGCCCTGCGGTGGGGCACCGGCTACGACACCAACCTCAAGTCGTTCGTGAACATCATCGCCACCCCCAAGGGCGGCACTCACGTCGCCGGCTTCGAGACGGCCGTCACCAGCACCCTGAACGAGGTGCTGCGCACCAAGAAGATGCTGCGCGTCGCCGAGAACGACATCGTCAAGGACGACGCCCTGGAGGGCCTGACCGCGGTCGTCACGGTCCGGCTCGCCGAGCCGCAGTTCGAGGGCCAGACCAAGGAGGTCCTCGGCACCTCGGCGGCCCGACGCATCGTGAACACCGTGATCTCCAAGGAGCTCAAGGCGTTCCTGACGTCCACCAAGCGGGACGCTGCGGCACAGGCGCGCGTGGTGCTCGAGAAGGCCGTCGCGGCCGCCCGTACGCGCATCGCCGCCCGCCAGCACAAGGACGCGCAGCGCCGCAAGACGGCCCTGGAGTCCTCGTCGCTGCCCGCCAAGCTCGCCGACTGCCGCAGCGACGACGTCGACCGCAGCGAGCTGTTCATCGTCGAGGGAGACTCCGCGCTCGGCACCGCCAAGCTCGCCCGGAACTCCGAGTTCCAGGCGCTGCTGCCGATCCGCGGCAAGATCCTCAACGTCCAGAAGTCGTCCGTGACCGACATGCTCAAGAACGCCGAGTGCGGCGCGATCATCCAGGTCATAGGAGCGGGATCCGGCCGGACCTTCGACATCGACGCCGCCCGGTACGGCAAGATCATCATGATGACCGATGCCGACGTCGACGGCTCCCACATCCGCACCCTGCTGCTGACGCTGTTCCAGCGCTACATGCGGCCGATGATCGAGGCGGGCCGGGTGTTCGCGGCCGTGCCTCCGCTGCACCGGGTCGAGCTCGTCCAGCCCAAGAAGGGGCAGGAGAAGTACGTCTACACGTACTCCGACCGTGAACTGCGGGACAAGCTCATGGAGTTCGAGAGCAAGGGGATCCGGTACAAGGACTCCATCCAGCGGTACAAGGGTCTCGGTGAGATGGACGCCGACCAGCTCGCCGAGACGACCATGGACCCGCGCCACCGCACGCTGCGGCGGATCAGCCTCACCGACCTGGAGGCGGCCGAGCGGGTCTTCGATCTGCTGATGGGCAACGACGTGGCGCCGCGCAAGGAGTTCATCTCCAGCTCGGCGGCTACGTTGGACCGCTCTCGCATCGACGCGTAGCCGCTGCGCTGGGCTTGGGGCGCGTTTTGGCCTCGGCTTCGCCTTCGGCCCTTTTGGGTTCCCACCCGCACCGCCCGTGCGGCTTTCGTCGTCGGGTGCGGGTGGCCCCTGTGGGGGTTCTCGCCGTCGGCGGGTGCGGGGCATCTGAGCATGAATCACCTGATGGGGTGAAGCGCGCTGAGAAGCCGTGTCGGTGGTCTTTCCGTTCTGTCCATGCTTGGGCATGCACTCAGACGATCCCTGGTACGACGCCCTCGCCTCCGGCTGGGGGGAGTTGGACGGTACGGACGTCCCCGAGGCCGCCTCACCGGCCGCGGGGGACGTGTACCTCGAGGTGCAGCGCAGTGCGGCGTTCCGGGAAGTGCGCGGTCGGTACCGGAGGTTCGTGGTGCCGGCGGTCGCCGTGTTCCTGTCCTGGTACGTGGCCTACGTCGTGGCCGCCACGACCGCGCCGGGGCTGATGGCCCGGCCCGTCGTGGGCGCGGTCAACGTCGCGATGCTCGCGGGGCTCGGGCAGTTCCTGACCACCTTCCTGTTCACCTGGGCCTACGCCCGCCACGCCCGGCTGCGCCGGGACCGGTCGGCGCTCGAACTGCGCTGGCAGACCCAGGAGTTGACGCGCGTAGCCAAGGGCGGTGCCGCATGACGGACGAGCATCAGAGGCTGGCGTTGCTGCTGTTCGGCGTGTTCGTCGCCGTCACGCTGGCGATCACGACCTGGGTGAGCCGCAGACGGCGGGGCTCCGCCGAGGAGTTCTACGCGGGCGGCCGGCTCTTCACACCGATGGAGAATGGTTTTGCCATCGCCGGTGACTACATGTCCGCGGCGTCCTTCCTCGGCATCTCCGGGCTCATCGCCCTCTTCGGGTACGACGGGCTGCTGTACTCGGTGGGCTTCCTCGTGGCCTGGCTGGTGGTGCTCTTCCTGGTCGCCGAACTGGTCCGCAACTGCGGCCGGTTCACACTCGCCGACGTGGTCGCGGCGCGGATGAGGGAGCGCCCCGTGCGGATCGCGGCGGGAACTTCCTCGGTCACCGTGTCCGTTCTGTATCTGGTGGCGCAGATGGTGGGCGCGGGCACCCTGGTCGCGCTGCTGCTCGGGGGCGAGGGCGAGGCGGCGCGGGCCTGGGCCGTCATCGGCGTCGGCGCGCTCATGGTGATCTATGTGTCGATGGGAGGGATGCGGGCCACCACCTGGATCCAGATCGTCAAGTCGGTCCTGCTGTTCGGCGGCGCCGTCGCGTTGACGGTTCTCGTGCTGCTGCGCTTCCACGGCGACGTCGACCAACTGCTGCTCACGGCCGCCGAGCGCAGTGGACACGGAAACGCGTTCCTGGCGCCCGGCTTGAAGTACGGCGATGACTGGACGGCCCGGCTGGACTTCATCAGCCTCGGCCTCGCCCTGGTGCTGGGCACCGCCGGGCTGCCGCACATCCTGTCCCGCTTCTACACCGTGCCCACCGCCCGAGCGGCGCGGCGCTCGGTGGTCTGGGCGATCGGGCTCATCGGCGGCTTCTACCTGATGACCATCGTCCTGGGCTTCGGCGCTGCCGCGATCGTCGGGCCCGAGGCCGTGCGCGGGTCGAACGCGGCCGGGAACACGGCGGTTCCCCTGCTCGCCCTCGACCTCGGCGGCGGCGCGGACTCCACCGGAGGAACGGTTCTGTTCGCGGTCGTCGCCGCCATCGCCTTCGCCACGATCCTCGCGGTGGTCGCCGGAATCACGCTCTCCTCCTCGGCCGCCGTGGCTCACGACCTTTACGCCGCACTACGGCGCCGGGGTGCCAAGCCCCGCAGCGAGGTGGCCGTGGCGCGGGTCGCCGCGGTCGGCATCGGCGTGGTCGCGATCGGCCTCGGACTGCTGGCCCGGGACCTGAACGTCGCGTTCCTCGTGGGGCTCGCCTTCGCCGTCGCCGCGTCCGCCAATCTGCCCGTGCTGCTGTACTCGCTGTTCTGGCGGGACTTCACCACACGCGGGGCCGTCTGGGCCGTGTACGGCGGCCTGATCCCGGCCGTGGCGCTCGTCGTGCTGTCACCGGTGGTCTCGGGCAGCCCCGAATCGCTCTTCCCCGAAGCCGACTTCCAGTACTTCTCCCTGCGCAACCCCGGCCTCGTCTCGATCCCGCTCGGCTTCGTCGCGGGCTGGCTCGGCACCGTCACCTCCGCCGAGGCCCCTGACGCGGCCAAGCACGCGGAGACCGAGGTGCGGTCGCTGACCGGCGCGGGAGCCGTCTAGGCGGCCGCCGGCGCCCGCACGGAACGGGCTCTCGCCGACGGAGCCTTCACTGCCGTACGACATCCCCGTCGCCGTATGGGCGGAGCATCCGCGCATGACATCCACGGGCGGCTGATATTTGGGCGGCCGGAATCCGTATGAAGAGGAGGGCACGGTTCCTTCCCCCGCCCCCACGGGCCGTGCCTCAGGCGCGGGTCGCCCACACGTAACGGTGTTCCGGGCGGCCCGCGTCCCCGTACTTGAGGGTGAGGCGGGCCCGTCCCGTGCGTTCCAGGAGCTTCAGATAGCGCTGGGCGGTCTGGCGGCTCACCCCGGTCCGCTCGGCGATCTCCTGGGCCGACAGAGGGCCTTCGGCGTTCATCAGGGAGCGGCGCACGAGTTCCGCGGTGGTGGGGGAGTGGCCCTTGGGCAGATCGGGCTCCGACGGTGCGGACAGGGCGCCGAAGATGCGGTCCACCTCGGCCTGCTCCGCCTCGCCGCCGCCGTCGAGGGTGCGGCGCAACTCCGCGTACGCCTCCAGCTTGGTGCGCAGACCCGCGAAGGCGAACGGCTTGACCAGGTACTGCAGCGCCCCGTACCGCATCGCCGCCTGCACCGTGGACACGTCCCGCGCCGCCGTCACCATGATCACGTCGGTCTGGTGGCCGCGCCGGCGCATCTCCTTCACGACCGCAAGCCCCGTCTCGTCGGGCAGGTAGTGATCCATGAGGACCAGGTCCAGCTGAGGCAGTTCCGCCACGCGGCGCAGCGCCTCGGCCGCGCTGTGCGCCTCGCCGGCCACGTGGAAGCCCGGCACCTTCTCGACGTAGGCGGCGTTGACCCGCGCCACGCGCGTGTCGTCGTCCACGACCAGGACCTCGATCATCGCGACTCCTCCTCGGCGACGGTGTGCGGATCCGACGGCATGGTGAGGGCCGGTTCCAGGGCGGGCTCGGCGAGCGCCTCGGGCAGGACGACCGTGAACTGCGCGCCGCCGCCGGCCGCCTCGCCCACCGTCGCGCTGCCACCCTGCCGTTCGGCGAGCCTGCGCACCAGGGGGAGCCCGATGCCCCGCTCGCGATGGGCCGGGCGCTGCTTGGTGGACCACCCCTCGGTGAAGATCAACTCGCGCTGCTCCTCGGGGATTCCCGGCCCCGTGTCGCGCACCCTGAGGGTCGCGGTACGCCCCTCGGACCGCAGTTCCACCTCCACGCGCGCGTGCGGCGTGCCCGCGACGGCGTCGAGCGCGTTGTCCACCAGGTTGCCGACGATCGTGACCAGCCCCCTGGGGTCGATCAGCCGGTCCGGGATACCCGTGCGGTCCGACAGGCGCAGCGCGACGCCGCGCTCGGCCGCCACGGTCGCCTTGCCGACCAGCAGGGCGGCCAGCAGCGGGTCCTGGATCTTCTCGGCGACCTGCTCGGCGGTGGCCCGGTGGTCGCCGACCACCTCGCCGACGAACTCCACCGCGTCGTCGTACATTTCCAGCTCGAGCAGCCCCAGGAGCGTGTGCATACGGTTGGCGTGCTCGTGGTCCTGGGCGCGCAGGGCGTCGATCAGGCCGCGCGTGGAGTCCAGCTCCCGGCCGAGCTGCTCCAGCTCGGTGCGGTCGCGCAGGGTGGCGACGGCGCCGCCGTCGTCGGTGGGCATGCGGTTGGCGACCAGGACGCGCTGACCGCGGACCGTGAGCAGATCGGTGCCGGTCACCCGGCCGGCCAGCACATCGGCCGTACGGCCCGCGCCGAGCGCCTCGTCCAGGGAGCGCCCGACGGCCTCGTCACCGATGCCCAGCAGGCGCCGCGCCTCGTCGTTGAGGAGGCGGATACGGCCCGTGCGGTCCAGGGCGACGACGCCCTCCCGGATGCCGTGCAGCATCGCCTCGCGCTCCGCCAGCAGCGCCGAGATGTCGGAGAAGGCCAGGTCGCGGGTCTGCCGCTGGACCCGGCGGGAGATGAGCCAGGCGGCCAGTGCGCCGACCGCGAGCGCGCCGCCCGCGTACGCGAAGAGCCCGGGGATGGCGTGCAGCAGACGGGCCCGCACGCTGTCGTACGCGATGCCGACCGAGACCGCCCCGATGATCTTCCCGTCGCCGTCGCGCAGCGGCACCTTGCCGCGCGCGGTGCGGCCCAGAGTGCCGCTGTCGATCTGCATGACCTCATGGCCGGCCAGAGCCTGGCCCGGGTCGGTCGAGACGAGCCTGCCGATCTCGCTCGGCGTGGGGTGGGACCAGCGCACCCCGCGCCGGTCCATGACGACGATGTACTCGGCCCTGGTGGCCTCGCGGATGCGCTCCGCCTCCCGCTGGACCGGGCCGCCGGCCGTCGCGGGCGTGCTCTCCAGATCCTCGGCGATCTGCGGCTGGACCGCGGTGGTCTGCGCGATCGACAACGCGCGGCGCATCGCCTGGTCGTCCAACTGGTCGCTGAGCGGCGCGAGGAACAGGCCGGTCGCGAGCACCGCGACTCCCGCGGCGATCGCCACCTGCATCAGCAGTACCTGCTCGAACATCCGCCGGGGCAGACCGAGGCGCAGGCGACGGGCGGGGGGAGTGGGGCTCATACCCCTGACGGTACGTGGGCGGGCCCGAGCACCCGTAGCGGGGTGTGACGTGTATCTCCTGATCAACGTGGGTGTGGCGGGTCCATGTGGGGTGAGCCGGATGCTGTGGGTGGGCTCGCGAGAGGACTCCGGGCGGGCTCGTGACGTGGAGTCGGCGGTGGCCGCTCAGCCCGCGAGTGCCGGTGCCATCGTGATCGTGAACTCGCGGACCGCCATTACGTCCATCCGCGCGGGCGAGCCGAGCGCCGAGCCACAGCTCTCGGGGCGGGGCGGCAGGGAGGCGCCCTGGGCCACGCTGACGCGCCAGCGGCGGCCGTCCACGTGGGCGACGGTCACTTCCCACCGCGGGGCCGCGCCGTCCGTCCGCACGACGCTCAGCGCCTCCGCGGCGTCCTCGCCCGTCGCCCTGCGCACCGCCAGCTCGGCCGCCTGGCCCGGCCGCTCCCAGGCGGAGTTCCCACGGCAGCCCTCGACGACGATTCGGCCGTCCTGGACGCCGTGCAGGACCTCCTTGACGGCGTGGGCCTGCGCCCGGCCGTACGCGTAGCCGTACGGCAGCACCAGCAGCGTCGGGGAGAAGCGATGCCCACCCAGATGGGTGACCTCCCAGACGCCGTCCACACCGGAGGCGGCCAGCTCGGCGGCGAGCGGGCGTCCCAGGAGGGCGCAGCAGCGGTCCCGCTTGCCGTTGGTGCAGACAAGGGCGAGCGGGTCGCCTGTGTGGGGCCGGCCCTGGAGAACCGAGTCGAAGGTGTGGTGGTCGCCCATGCCGAGGGCGGCGAAGTCCAGGTCGAGCAGTCGCTCGGGGGCGCTGATCGTGGCGGCGTGCAGCCAGACGTTCCCGGGGACGGTGTGGGCCACGTACACCTGGCGTTCGGCGAGCCGTCCGCAGTCGGCGTGCCGGCCGGGGCGGCGGATCAGCGCGACGCGTACGCCCGTGCCTTGCGCGGCCGCCTCCAGGGCGCGGCCCAGCGCGGGATCCAGGTGGCTCTGGGTGAGCGCCTTGGCACCCCATGGACCGGGCTGCTCCAGCAGCAGCCAGGTCGTCGCGGTCGCCGCGGTCCCCGCGATGGGCTCGTCGAGGTCCTGCGAGACGGTTGAGCACGTACTCACAGAGGTGAGCCTAACCTGACTTGAATGGCGGTGACTTGCCGAGGGGGCTTCCATCCCGCTGCCGCGGGGTCGGCGCGTCCTACTCGGGGAGCGGCTGCGGCGGCTTCGGGCCCGTGTAGTGCCCGCTCGGGCGCATGCGCAGCGGTCGCTCGCCGTACTCCTCCAGGGCGTGTGCGATCCAGCCCGCCGTACGGGCCACGGCGAAGATCGTCTCGCCTGCCGTGGCGGGCATGGCGCAGGACGCGGTGAAGACGGCCAGGGCCAGGTCGACGTTGGCGTGCAGCGGGGTGTGACGGGCGGCCGTGGCGACGATGTCGTGGGCCGCGGCGAGGGCGGGCTCGCAGCGGGGGATCTCCTCCAGGAGGCCGAACAGGGCACGCGCGCGTGGGTCCTCGCCGGCGTAGAGCCGGTGCCCGAGCCCCGGGATGCGCCGGCCGGCCCGCAGCTCCTCGGCGATCACGGGACCCGCGTCGCCCCGGTCGAGCACCTCCGTGATCAGCTTGTGGGCGAGTCCGCTGGCCGCGCCGTGCAGTGGGCCCTCGAGCACGCCGAGCCCGGTGGAGACGGCCGCGTAGGCATGTGCGCGGGCCGACGCGGCGACGCGCACCGCGAGGGTCGAGGCGGCCAGGTCGTGGTCGACGAGCAGCGCGAGCGCCGTGTCCAGCACCCGCAGCGTCGCCTCGTCGGCGGCCCGCCTGCTGAGCCGGCTCCACAGGCGCTCGGCGAGTGAGCCCTCGTCGTGGTAGCTGAACCCGGTCGGGGTGAGGGCGGCGACCAGGGTGGGGATGAGGATGCGGGCGGTGCCGAGCACCGACTCCTCGGACAGGTCGAAGCGCAGCGGGTCCGCCGTCGCGGCGGCGATCGCCGCGATCCGCAACCGGTCGGTGGGGTCGGCGTGTTCGGGCAGGGCGTCGACGGCGCGACGGGCGGCGGCGACGGAGGGCCCGGGGGCGGAGAAGGTGACGCCGCGACGCAACCGGCCGGTCCACAGCCACTCGGCGACCTCTTCGTAGGAGTGCCGGGCGGCCAGTTCGGTCGCGTCCACGCCCCGGAAGTAGTAGCGGTCGGTGTCGATGAACGTCAGGCGGGTGCGCACCGACAGCTCGCCCCCCGATCCCGAACCGCCCGTGCCCTCCCGCTTGTTGCGCCGGGCGAGCGTCTCGACCTCCTGCGCGTCGAAGGTGCTGCCCCGGCCGCCGGGCGCGCGGCGGCTGCTGAGGTGACCGCGGCTGACGTACGCGTACACGGTCTCGGGCTTCACACCGAGCAGTTCGGCGGCCTCCTGGGTGGTCAGCCGCCGCCCCGCGGGGCCGGGTTCTTGATCGCGCATGGGGTCACCGTATCCAGGACGCTGAACATTGATCCTTGTATTGACTCAATCAATATTGACAGAGAAATAGTCAAGCATAGACAGTCAAATCAAGTTCAGGGAGGAAATCATGTCCGTCAACAGGTCAGCAGCCGCGCTCGTCGACGTGCCGCGTGGACTCGCCGGTGTCGTCGTCACCGACACCGAGGTCGGCGACGTCCGGGGTCTCGAGGGCTTCTACCACTACCGCCAGTACTCGGCCGTCGAGCTCGCACGGACGCGCCCCTTCGAGGACGTCTGGCATCTCCTCGTCCACGATGAACTGCCGGACGCCGAACGCGCCGCCGCCTTCGCCGCCGAGACCGCCGCGCTGCGGCGGCTACCCGACGGAGTGCGGGCGGCCCTGCCCGCCATCGCGGCGGCGAGCGGACGCTCCGGCCCGCTGGCCGGCCTGCGCACCGCGCTGTCCCTGCTCGGCGCGGCGCGGGGCTTCCGGCCGGTGTACGACATCGACGCCGACCAGCGGCGCCGGGACACCCTCGTCGCGGCCGCGGCCGTACCGACGCTGCTCACCGCACTGCACCGGCTGGGTGCCGGACTTGATCCTGTTGAGCCGCGTGAAGATCTGTCGTACGCCGCGAACTACCTGTACATGTTGACGGGTTCGGTACCCGATACGGGGCGGACGCGGGCGATCGAGCAATACTTGATCTCGACCATCGACCATGGATTCAATGCGTCAACCTTCACGGCGCGTGTCATCACCTCCACGGGTGCGGACGTCGCGGCCTGCCTCGTCGGTGCCGTGGGCGCGCTGTCGGGGCCGCTGCACGGCGGGGCGCCCAGTCGTGCGCTGGACACGCTGGACGCGATCGGCACTCCCGACCGCATTGACTCCTGGATCCGGGAACGCGTCCTCGCCGGCGACCGCATCATGGGCTTCGGCCACCCCGTCTACCGCACCGAGGACCCCCGCTCCCGGATGCTCCGCGAGATCGCCGAGAGCTTCGGCGGTTCGCGCGTCGAGTTCGCGGTGGAGGTCGAACGGCGGGTGGAGGCGATCCTCGCCGAGCTGAAGCCCGGCCGCGAACTGCATACGAACGTCGAGTTCTACGCGGGCGTGGTCATGGAACTCTGCGGTCTGCCGCGGGAGATGTTCACGCCCACGTTCGCCGCGGCGCGGGTCGTGGGCTGGAGCGCCAACATCCTGGAACAGGCACAGGACTCGAAGATCATCAGGCCGGTGGCGCGGTATGTGGGGCCGGGGGCGCCGGTGGCGGTGCCAAGGCATGCCTGAGGTGCGGAGGCTGGCATCGGACGGGCGGTGCCAGCCCCCGGCGGGACCTCACTCAGGTGGCTGTTTCAGGCATCGGGTTCAAGCATCGGGAATGTCCGCCTTGGCGCGGATCAAGGTCTCGCGCGTGATGACGACGATGCGCTCGTAGTCCGCGCGCGAGGCGTCGGAGGGGAGGTCCGGGTCCAGCGAGTCCGTGGCGTCCGTCCCGATGACCGCGAAATTACCATCGGCTAGTTCGAAGATGTCAGGGCAATTGCCTCCTCCTGTGCTCCCCCGGTGGCTTGGGGGGACGCCGATCCGACGGATGATCTGACTCACTGTTGCTTACCTCTGATTCACGGCTGAAGAACTGGCGCACGATGGCTGCAGGCGGGAGGCTGCCCTGTGGGGTGCACTCGTCATCCGGCGGCGTGAGTGACGCTCTTGTGGAGTCGCTCTACGCGATCGCGCCGAGTCAACCCCAGTGGCGTCTGGGACAACTGGGGACTTCACCTGTTCGTTATCGCCCGCCGGTGTGATTTCTGCACGCGCGCCTTGCCGTCTTGGCCCCTCGTGTCACTTTCGCCAGAACAGATGGTGCGTCACGCCGCTCGGGGAGGGGACGACCTCGAGATGGAACCGGTCGAGCAGTTCGTCCGGCGACTCCCAGAGGCGGAGGCCCGACCCCAGCTTCAGCGGCGCGACGGCTACGTGCATGGTGTCCACGAGGTCGGCGTCGAGGGACTGCCGGACCGTGGTGACCCCGCCGCCGAGTCGGACATCCTTGCCCTGCGCCGCCTCCCGCGCCCGTTCGAGGACCGAGACCGGGCTGCCCTCGACGAAGTGGAACGTGGTGTCGGAGAGCGTGAACGAAGGACGCCTGTGGTGAGTCATGACGAACACCGGGGTGTGAAACGGGGGCTCGTCGCCCCACCAGCCGCGCCAGTCATGGTCCTGCCAGGGCCCGCGCTGAGGGCCGAACTTGTTGCGGCCCATGATCTCGGCGCCGATGTTGCGTGCGAAGTCTCGCGTGAAGTAGTCGTCGAGGCCACGGCTGCCTCCGGGGTCGGTGCGCATGGGCCAGCTCGCCGTGGCGCCGGCCCAGGAGAACAGCCGCTCGGGGTGCACGGCGTGGCCGAACGGGCTCTCGAGGCTCTGGTCCGCACCGGCACCGATCCCGTCGCTCGAGACGCAGAAGTTCATGACTCTCAGTAGCTGATCCATGGTCTTTCCCCATCCGGTCCTGGTCGCGATCGCGTGGGGCGAGGTGCCCCACGTCATCACGTCGAACGGGATGGGGCCGGATCGACAGCGGCCCGCGAGTTTTTTTCGAGCGGGCCTGGCGAGCCCTTCCGGTCACTGGTCGATCGGCGGCTCTCCGACCACCCACCATTCCTCGACGTCCGCGTCGTCGAGCTGACGGAGCAGATCGTCGACCATACGGCCCAGGTCCGCCTCGTCCGAGTCCTCGGGAAGCGTGGCCCGCTGGCCCTGCGTCGCGAACCAGTACTCCTTGACCACGGGATTCTGCAGCAGCCCCCGGACGCGCCCGAAGAACTCCTCGCGGCTCAGATTGCCGATGCGGTAGTAGAACAGCAGATTGGTGTACAGGGCATTGGCGAAGAGGTACTGCCGCCGCTTCTGCGGCGACGCCGGCACTTCGAAGATGTCCAGCACCTCGGCCAGCTCCGGGCTGTCGATCGCCTTGCTCAGCAGCTCCCAGTGCAGATGCTGCTGGTTGGCCAGGTTGCTGTGGCGGTGGGTGTGCGCCACCTGTTCTTCCATGTGCTCCAGGCGTATGCGCAGCGAGTCGAGCGTACGGCGCTGCGCGGCCACGCCGGCCAGGGCTCCTGTCACCAACCCCAAGCCCGCGGCCGCGACCGTACCCAGCCCTCGTATCCCATTCCTCCGTGTGGCCATGTCAACCCCCGAATCAGGCGGCCGTCCGCCGGTCGTCGGGGTGCGGGTCGACTTGAGGGGACCGGCGAGCGGTGGGCGGCGCTTGCCGTCTCCCAGAGTGCCGAGCGGCTCTGATCGGCGGGGAGGCGGAGAGGAGGCGCACGGAGGGAAGCGAGGGTCGCACGCCCCGGCGCCTTGCCCAACGTCTGCCCGGCAAGTGCTGCTAACAATCGTTCACTTCTCGGTGATTCTTCCCGCTCGTATCCTGGGTCGGCATTCGAAACCTCGTATGTGCGCCGAGCCGCGAGCCGGTGCACCCGTCGGCGTGAGAAAGGTCGCACGTTGAGCCAGCCGCATCCCGGTCCGCAGCAGATTCCGGTCGTCGTGCTCGCCGGATTCCTCGGTTCCGGAAAGACGACCCTGCTCAACCACCTCCTCCACCGCAGCGGAGGCACCCGCATCGGCGCCATCGTCAACGACTTCGGCGCCATCGAGATCGACGCCATGGCCGTCGCCGGCGCGCTCGGCGACTCGACCGTCTCGCTCGGCAACGGCTGTCTGTGCTGCGCGGTCGACGCCAGTGAGCTGGACGTCTACCTGGAGCGGCTCGCCCGGCCCGGCACCGGCATCGACGTCATCGTCATCGAGGCCAGCGGGCTCGCCGAACCCCAGGAACTCGTGCGCATGCTGCTCGCCAGTGAGCATCCGGGCATCGTCTACGGCGGTCTCGTCGAGGTCGTCGACGCCGCCGAGTTCGACGACACACGCGCCAAGCACCCCGAGATCGACCGGCATCTCGCCCTCGCCGACCTCGTCGTGGTCAACAAGCTCGACCGGGCGGCGGACGGTGAGCGCGTCCTCGGGCTGGTGCGCGATCTCGCCGCCCGCGCGGCCGTCGTCCCGGCCACCTACGGCCGTGTCGACCCCGAGTTCCTCTTCGACTGCCGGCCCAGCGAGGAGCGCATCGGGCAGCTCTCCTTCGACGACCTGCACGAGCACACCGGCGACAGCACTGAGGACCACCACGGCCATCTGCACACCGCCTACGACAGCCTGTCCTTCGTCTCCGAGGCGCCCCTCGACCCGCGCCGGCTGATGGCGTTCCTGGACAGCAGGCCGGAGGGGCTCTACCGGATCAAGGGGTACGTCGACTTCGGCCCGCACGACGCCGCGAACCGTTACACCGTGCACGCCGTCGGGCCGTTTCTGCGCTTCTACCCGGAACCGTGGGCCGACGCCGGCACCCGCCTGACCCAGCTCGTGCTCATCGGCTCCGGCATCGACGCGTCCGCCCTCGGCAAGGAGCTTGAGGGCTGCAAGAGCGACGCCCCACACACCGCCGACGAGCACGGCATGTGGGGCGTTCTGCGCTATGTACGTGACCCCGAGGGGGCGGAGGAAGGCGCCGTCGAGGAGGGCTAGACCGGCCCCGCCACCACCGACACCGTCTTCGCCAGCGACACACCCGAGCCGTCACGGCGCGGGTCGATGTCCGGCAGGTCGGCCGGAGAGCCGTTCTTCTGCGCCGCCTTGGCCGGGACGGCGCCCGCCCAGGCCAGGGACAGACAGTCCTCGCCCTTCAGGAACCGCTGGCAGCGCACGCCGCCCGTGGCGCGCCCCTTGCGCGGGTACTGGTCGAACGGGGTCAGCTTGGCCGTCGTCTGGACCGAGTCGTCCAGCGTGCCGCGCGAGCCCGCGACCGTGAACACCACCGCGTCGGCCGCCGGGTCGATCGCCGTGAAGGAGATGACCTTCGCGCCCTCGGCGAGCTTGATGCCCGCCACGCCGCCGGCCGCACGGCCCTGCGGGCGGACCTGCGAGGCCTGGTAGCGCAGCAACTGGGCGTCGTCCGTGATGAAGACAAGATCCTCTTCACCGGTGCGCAGCTCGACCGCGCCGACGATCCGGTCGCCCTCCTTGAGGGTGATGACCTCCAACTCCTCCTTGTTGGACGGATAGTCGGGCACCACACGCTTGACGACACCCTGTGCCGTGCCGAGCGCCAGGCCGGGGGAGGACTCGTCCAGGGTCGTCAGGCAGACCACGGTCTCGCCGTCCTCCAGGGAGACGAACTCCGACAGCGGCGCGCCGCCCGCGAGATTCGGTCTCGACGCCGTCTCCGGCAACTGCGGCAGATCGACGACGTTGATCCGCAGCAGCCGGCCCGCCGAGGTCACCGCGCCCACCTCGCCGCGGGCCGTGGCCGGCACCGCCGAGACGATCACGTCGTGCTTGGAGCGCTTGGCGTCGGCGGCGTCCGCGAAGGGATCGCCGTTCGCCGTACGGGCCAGCAGATCCGTCGAGGACAGCAGCACCCGGCACGGGTCGTCGGCCACCTGCAGCGGCACGGCGGCCACCGGGGTGCCCGCCGTCTCCAGCAGGACCGTACGCCGCTGGGTGCCGAACTTCTTGGCCACCGCGGCCAGTTCCGAGGAGACCAGCTTGCGCAGCTCCGCGTCCGACTCCAGGATCCGGGTCAGCTCCGCGATCTCCTCGTTGAGCCGGTCCTTCTCCGCCTCCAGCTCGATGCGGTCGTACTTGGTGAGCCGGCGCAGCGGGGTGTCGAGGATGTACTGGGTCTGGACCTCGCTCAGCGCGAAGCGCTCCATCAGGCGCTGCTTGGCTTGCGCGGAGTTCTCGCTGGACCGGATCAGCCGGATGACCTCGTCGATGTCCACCAGCGCGGTGAGCAGGCCCTCGACCAGGTGGAGGCGGTCGCGGCGCTTGCCGCGCCGGAACTCGCTGCGGCGCCTGACGACCTCGAAGCGGTGGTCGAGGTAGACCTCGAGCAGTTCCTTGAGGCCCAGGGTGAGGGGCTGGCCGTCGACCAGCGCGACGTTGTTGATGCCGAAGGACTCCTCCATCGGCGTCAGCTTGTAGAGCTGCTCCAGGACCGCCTCCGGCACGAAGCCGTTCTTGATCTCGATGACCAGACGCAGGCCGTGCTCGCGGTCGGTGAGGTCCTTGACGTCGGCGATGCCCTGGAGCTTCTTCGAGCCGACCAGGTCCTTGATCTTGGCGATCACCTTCTCCGGGCCGACCGTGAAGGGCAGCTCGGTGACGACCAGGCCCTTGCGGCGGGCGGTCACCGTCTCGATCTCGACGGTGGCGCGGATCTTGAAGGTGCCGCGGCCCGTCTCGTACGCGTCCCGGATGCCGGAGAGGCCGACGATCCGGCCGCCGGTGGGCAGGTCGGGGCCCGGGACGTGCTTCATGAGCGTGTCCAGATCCGCGTTCGGGTGGCGGATCAGATGGCGGGCGGCCGCGATGACCTCGCCGAGGTTGTGCGGCGGCATGTTCGTGGCCATACCGACGGCGATGCCAGACGCGCCGTTGACCAGGAGGTTCGGGAAGGCGGCCGGCAGCGCCACCGGCTCCTGCTCCTGGCCGTCGTAGTTGGGGGTGAAGTCGACCGTGTCCTCGTCGATCGACTCGGTCATCAGGCTTGTGGCCTGAGTCTGCCGGCACTCGGTGTACCGCATGGCGGCCGGCGGGTCGTCGTTGCCCAGCGAGCCGAAGTTGCCGTGGCCGTCGACCAGCGGGACGCGCATCGAGAAGGGCTGGGCCATGCGCACCAGGGCGTCGTAGATCGACGCGTCGCCGTGCGGGTGCAACTTACCCATGACCTCGCCGACGACGCGGGCGCACTTCACATAGCCGCGGTCGGGGCGCAGGCCCATCTCGCTCATCTGGTACACGATGCGGCGGTGCACCGGCTTGAGGCCGTCGCGGGCGTCCGGCAGGGCGCGTGAGTAGATGACCGAGTACGCGTACTCGAGGAAGGAGCCCTGCATCTCGTCGACGACGTCGATGTCGAGGATCTTCTCCTCGTACGAGTCGTCGGGCGGCGGGGTCTTCGTGCTGCGGCGGGCCATCGCTGCCGGCTCCTTGCTGAGGCGTGGACGGATCTGACGCGGACCATTGTGGACCGAGGCACTGACAACCACCGACCAGGATCCGATGTCGGGCGTTCGGCCGGTGTCCGAGAAGTGTCGCCGACACCCGGCCCGACCGGTGACCGAGGGGTGTGTTCGGGGACCAACCGGCCCGGTCGACCCGGTGCTTGCCGCCCGAGCGAGATCGCGCCGGCCGAGTCCCACCTGTCACCGGAGCACCACCGCCTGGACCGAGCACCGGCCGGTGAGCGGCCCGCAGGCGCCGTACCCGGGGCCCCGAGGGCACGGGTGCGGCGGCCCGGGCGGCAAGCTCACGCCGCGCGACCGTTCACTCGCCGGAGTGATCGCCGGGCACTGTGCGCGGACAGGCCCACCCCGGCGCCGACGGCCGCGTGCCCGCTGCCGTACGACGGCACGCGCGTGCGTACGGCCCCCCACCTGCCGCCGACCGTCGCCGGAGGTTCCGCAGGGGCGAGCCGTGCCCGAGCGCTGTCCTTCTCGGCGCCCCTGCCCACCTCCGCCCCGCCCGCATCCCCCACTCTCCACCCGAGGCGTTCTGACCGGGAACTTCGCCGACCCTTCGGACGCTGCATACAGTGGCAGGAACTGAGCGCGAATCCGCTCGGCACAACGCAGTGCACGCGACCGGAAGGACACCTTGCCCATGGGTCACACGGCCACACCGGAGGCACAATCCGGCGGCCTCACCGCGACGGAGCACCGCCTGGCCAACGGCCTGCGCGTGGTGCTCTCCGAGGACCACCTCACGCCGGTCGCCGCGGTCTGTCTCTGGTACGACGTCGGCTCCCGCCACGAGGTCAAGGGCCGTACCGGACTCGCCCACCTCTTCGAGCACCTGATGTTCCAGGGATCGGGGAGCGTGAAGGGCACGGGTCACTTCGAGCTCGTCCAGGGCGCGGGCGGCTCGCCGAACGGCACCACCAGCTTCGAGCGCACCAACTACTTCGAGACCATGCCCGCCCACCAGCTCGAGCTCGCGCTGTGGCTGGAGGCCGACCGCATGGGCAGCCTCCTGATGGCGCTCGACCAGGAGAACCTGGACAACCAGCGCGACGTCGTCAAGAACGAGCGCCGCCAGCGCTACGACAACGTCCCGTACGGCACCGCCTTCGAGAAGCTGACCGCGCTGCTGTACCCCGACGGACACCCGTACCACCACACCGCGATCGGCTCGATGGCCGACCTGGACGCGGCGAGCCTGGAGGACGCGCGCGCGTTCTTCCGCACCTACTACGCGCCCAACAACGCCGTCCTGTCCATCGTCGGCGACATCGACCCGGAGCAGACGCTCGCCTGGGTCGAGAAGTACTTCGGCAGCATCCCGTCCCACGACGGCAAGCCCGCACCGCGCGACGGCTCGCTGCCCGACACCATCGGCGAGCAGCTCCGCGAGGTCGTCGAGGAGACCGTCCCCGCGCGCGCGATGATGGCCGCCTACCGCCTCCCCCATGACGGCACACGCGAGTGCGACGCCGCCGACCTGGCGCTGACCGTCCTCGGCGGCGGCGAGTCCTCCCGCCTGTACAACCGGCTCGTGCGGCGCGACCGTACGGCCGTCGCGGCCGGCTTCGGACTGCTGCGCCTGGCCGGTGCGCCCTCCCTGGGCTGGCTGGACGTGAAGACCTCCGGCGATGTCGAGGTCCCCGTCATCGAGGCCGCCGTCGACGAGGAGCTCGCCCGCTTCGCCGCGGAGGGTCCCACCGCCGAGGAGATGGAGCGCGCACAGGCCCAGCTCGAGCGCGAGTGGCTGGACCGGCTCGGCACGGTCGCGGGCCGCGCCGACGAACTGTGCCGGTACGCCGTCCTGTTCGGCGATCCGCAGCTCGCGTTCACCGCCGTCAAGCGCGTCCTCGACGTCACCGCCGAGGAGGTCCGGGCGGTCGCCAAGGCCCGGCTGCGTCCCGACAACCGCGCGGTGCTCGTGTACGAGCCGGTCGCCGACGAGGCCGAGGAAGCGGAAGCCGCCGCCACCGACGGCACCACCGAGGAGAACGAGGAGTCGGCGCAGTGACCGAGCTCGCCAGCATGGAGTTCCACCCGCAGCCTCAGGCCGGCGCGCCCCGGCCCTGGGCGTTCCCGGCGCCCGAGCGCGGCAAGCTCGACAACGGCCTGACGGTCCTGCGCTGCCACCGCCCCGGCCAGCAGGTCGTCGCCGTCGAGGTGCTCCTGGACACGCCCCTGGACGCCGAGCCCAAGGGCCTCGACGGCATCGCCACGATCATGGCGCGCGCCCTGTCCGAGGGCACCGACAAGCACACCGCCGAGGAGTTCGCCGCCGAGCTGGAGCGCTGCGGCGCCACCCTCGACGCCTACGCCGACCACCCCGGTGTCCGCGTCAGCCTCGAGGTGCCCGTCTCCCGTCTGCCCAAGGCGCTCGGCCTGCTCGCCGACGCGCTCCGGGCGCCCGCGTTCGCCGACGCCGAGGTCGAGCGCCTGGTGCGCAACCGGCTCGACGAGATCCCGCACGAGCTGGCCAACCCCTCGCGCCGGGCCGCCAAGGAGCTGTCCAAGGAGCTGTTCCCGCCGACCTCGCGCATGTCCCGCCCGCGCCAGGGCACCGAGGACACGGTCGCCGGCATCGACTCCGCGGGTGTACGCGCCTTCTACGAGCGGCATGTACGGCCCGCCACGTCCACCGTCGTGGTCGTCGGCGACCTCACCGGCGTCGACCTCGACGCCCTGCTCGGCGACACCCTGGGCGCCTGGACCGGCTCCACGGGCGAACCGCGCCCCGTCCCGCCGGTGACCGCCGACGACACCGGTCGCGTCGTCATCGTCGACCGCCCCGGCGCCGTCCAGACACAGTTGCTGATGGGCCGCGTCGGACCCGACCGGCACGACCGCGTGTGGCCCGCGCAGGTGCTCGGTACCTACTGCCTCGGCGGCACCCTCACCTCCCGTCTGGACAAGGTCCTGCGCGAGGAGAAGGGCTACACCTACGGTGTGCGCGCCTTCGCCCAGGTGCTGCGTTCCGCGCCGGACGGCACGGGCGCGGCGATGCTCGCCATCAGCGGCTCCGTCGACACCCCGAACACCGGCCCCGCCCTGGACGACCTGTGGAAGGTCCTGCGCGGTGTCGCCGCCGAGGGGCTCACCGACGCCGAGCGGGACTTCGCGGTGCAGAACCTCGTCGGGGTGGCGCCGCTGAAGTACGAGACCGCAGCGTCCGTGGCGAACACACTGGCGGACCAGGTCGAGCAGCACCTGCCCGACGACTACCAGGCGACGCTGTACCGGCAGCTCGCCGCCACCGGCACCGTCGAGGCCACCGCGGCCGCCGTGAGCGCCTTCCCGGTGGACCGTATGGTGACGATCCTGGTCGGCGACGCGGCCGAGATCCGTGAGCCCGTCGAGGCCCTCGGCATCGGCGAAGTCACCGTCGTGGCGGCCGAGTAGCTCACGAGCCCGGCGCCGGACGCCGGCACGCGCGCGTAGGGGCCCTGGTGACGAAAGAGTCACCAGGGCCCCTTTATGCCCGAATTGGGGAGAGGTTGCCTGTCTGGCCTGTGGGATGCGCTACAAAAACCCTGATCCGTTTGGGGATTGAGAGATGTCCCGCTTAGCGTCTTCCGGGCTGTCCGTCAGGCAGTGCGCCGCACCCGCGGCACCGGACAGCCATCGCCGAGTCCCCGTACGGCGCGAGCCAGGGGAGCCGGGGACCCACCCGAAGTCCCTGGGGTGAATCGGGCGCCCGCGCAGCCGCGAGGGGGTCCGTAGGAGACCTTCCTGCTCCGAACCCGTCAGCTAACCCGGTAGGCGAGAGGGAAGGAAAGGACCAGCCACCACATGGCGTTCACCTGCGCCACCGGGAAGAGCCGCCCCGCCGGGAAGCATCGCCGGCCCAGCCGGTTCGAGCGCACCACGGCCCGCGCGGCCGGCGCCGCCGCGATCACCGCCACCGGCGTCATGGGCACCCTGGCAGCTCCGGCGCTGGCCGCCGAGTCCGCCGCGGAGCAGACCGGCCTCATCCCCGTCATCACCGTCGACAACTCGATCGCCGACCAGCTCGACGCCCAGGCCGCCGCCCAGGAGCGGGCCGCCGAGGAGGCCGCCGCCGCGCAGCAGGCCGCCAAGGAGGCCGCGCGCCTCAAGGCGGCCGAGAAGGCCAAGCAGGAGCGCGAGGCCAAGGAGCGCGCCGCCCGCGAGGCCGAGCGCAAGCGCCTGCTGTCCTACGTCGCCCCGATCTCCGGCTCGTACATCTCCACGGGCTACAAGTCCGGCGGCGCCGTCTGGTCCTCCGGCAGCCACACGGGCGTCGACTTCCACGCCGCCACCGGCACCTCCGTCCACGCGGTCGGCTCCGGCACCGTCGTGGAGGCCGGCTGGGGCGGGTCGTACGGCAACAACATCGTGATCAAGATGAACGACGGCATGTACACCCAGTACGGTCATCTGTCGTCCATAGGCGTCTCGGTGGGCCAGACCGTCACCCCGGGCCAGCAGATCGGCCTGTCCGGCGCCACCGGCAACGTCACCGGAGCGCACCTGCACTTCGAGGCCCGCACCACGCCGGAGTACGGCTCCGACATCGACCCGGTCGCCTACCTGCGCTCGCACGGCGTGAACGTCTGACGCCCTCGCGCCAGCCCCCGAAGCCCCGGGCCCGTACGCCGGGGCTTTCGGCGTTTCCGAGCGATCGCCTGACCAAAAAATATCCATGGATTCCGGCCCGCCGTCGGAAATTCCGGCCGGTTGCAATAGAGTCACTGGGAACACGTCATTCGTCGACGTTTCACGGGGATTAAGGCGGAGGTCGCTCATGCGTATTCCGGCGCATTCGGTGTGCACGGCGATCCGGGACGACATCGTCGCCGGTGTCTACGAGCGCGGCAGTCGGCTCACCGAGGAACTGCTCGCGCGCCGCTACGGCGTCTCCCGCGTCCCCGTGCGCGAGGCGCTGCGCACCCTGGAGGCGGAGGGCTTCGTGGTGACCCGGCGGCACGCGGGCGCGTGCGTCGCCGAACCCACCGAGCAGGAGGCCGCCGACCTGCTGGAGATGCGCACCCTCCTGGAGCCGCTCGGCGCGGCCCGGGCCGCCCAGCGGCGCACCGAGGCCCATCTGAAGGTCCTGCGCGGCCTGGTCAGGCTGGGCCAGGAGCGGGCCAGGCGGGGAAACAGCGACGACCTGCGCTCCCTGGGCGGCTGGTTCCACGAGACGCTGGCCCAGGCCTCCGGCAGCCCCGCCCTGACCTCGATGCTGACCCAGTTGCGGCACAAGATCGCCTGGATGTACTCCGTGGAGGCGCCGGTCAACCCCGTGGAGTCCTGGACCGAGCACGGCGCGATCGTGGACGCGGTGGCGCGCGGCGACGGCGAACGCGCCCGCGCGATGACGGCGCTGCACACCGAGCGCACGCTGTCCGCGCACCGGCTGCGCTTCGGCTCGGGCGGCGAGCGCACGGAGCGTGTGAGGAATTCGCAACATGCCGTAAACATGTCGAGCCTGCGGCATTAACACGGGCGCCGTATACAAAGAGCAGATATTCGGCGGCGGTGAATTCACGCTGCCCTTTTTCGGGTGCGCCGCCGCTGTGCCGTGAATTCCGGCGACGTCCGAACGAAAACAGCGAAGCCGCGCCCGCCGGAAAGGCGGACGCGGCTTCACCGCTTGTTTGCGGAGTCCCGCTCAGGTCGTTCAGACCGTCTCGGGCAGCTCCTCGAGGCCCTCGGAGACCAGCTTCGCCAGACGGTCGAGGGCGACGTCCGCACCCTCGGCGTCGGAGGCGAGGACGATCTCCTCGCCGCCCTGGGCGCCCAGGCCCAGGACGGCGAGCATGGAGGCCGCGTTGACGGGGTTGCCGTCGGCCTTGGCGATTGTCACCGGGACGCCTGCGGCCGTGGCGGCTCGGACGAAGATGGAGGCGGGGCGGGCGTGGAGGCCCTCGGCCCAGCCGACGTTGACGCGGCGCTCAGCCATGTGATGCTGCCCTTCGGTGTTCAGGGTTGTCTAGACCAGTTTCCCACACTCGTGAAGCATGCCGGAACGGGACGAACGTCCCCTCCCAAGTGACCGTCGGGTCGCGGCCTCGACCCGCCGTGACGTCCTGAACAGACTGCCCCGCGCCGTTGTCGGACGCGAGCCGTACTCTGGGCCCCATGCAGAGCGCCTCGGACCGGCACGAGTACCCCGCCCACTGGGAAGCCGACGTGGTGCTGCGCGACGGCGGCACCGCACGCATCCGCCCCATCACCGTTGATGACGCCGAGCGCCTGGTCAGCTTCTACGAGCAGGTGTCGGACGAGTCGAAGTACTACCGCTTCTTCGCGCCCTACCCGCGACTGTCCGCCAAGGACGTCCACCGCTTCACGCACCACGACTTTGTGGACCGGGTGGGACTCGCGGCCACGGTGGGCGGCGAGTTCATCGCAACCGTACGCTACGACCGGATCGGCGCCGACGGAATGCCCGCGTCGGCACCGGCCGACGAGGCCGAGGTCGCCTTCCTCGTCCAGGACGCCCACCAGGGCCGCGGCGTCGCCTCCGCCCTCCTCGAGCACATCGCCGCCGTCGCGCGCGAGCGCGACATCCGCCGGTTCGCCGCCGAGGTGCTGCCCGCCAACACCAAGATGATCAAGGTGTTCACCGACGCCGGGTACACCCAGAAGCGCAGCTTCGAGGACGGCGTCGTCCGCCTGGAGTTCGACCTGGAGCCGACCGACCGCTCGCTCGCCGTGCAGTACGCGCGCGAGCAGCGTGCCGAGGCGCGGTCCGTGCGCCGGCTGCTGGTGCCCGGCTCCGTCGCCGTCATCGGCGTGGGCCGCACGCCCGGCGGGGTGGGCCGTGCAGTCCTCGGCAACCTCAGGGAGGCCGGGTTCACGGGGCGGCTGTACGCCGTGAACAAGGCGTTCCCGGAGGACCTCAAGGAGCTCGACGGGGTCGCCGCGCACCGTTCGGTGCGCGAGATCGAGGAGCAGGTCGACCTCGCGGTGGTCGCCGTGCCGGCCGCGCACGTCCCCGACGTGGTCGCCGAATGCGGAGAGCACGGCGTGCAGGGACTGGTCGTGCTCTCCGCCGGGTACGCCGAGAGCGGGCCCGACGGGCGCGGACGCCAGCGCGAACTAGTCCGGCACGCACGCGCGTACGGCATGCGCATCATCGGCCCGAACGCCTTCGGCATCATCAACACCTCCGCCGACGTACGGCTGAACGCCTCCCTCGCCCCCGAGATGCCCCGTCCGGGCCGCATCGGGCTGTTCGCGCAGTCCGGCGCCATCGGGATCGCCCTGCTGTCCCGGCTGCACCGGCGCGGCGGCGGCGTGACCGGCGTCACAGGCGTGTCCACCTTCGTGTCGTCCGGCAACCGGGCCGACGTCTCCGGCAACGACGTCCTGCAGTACTGGTACGACGACCCGGACACCGACGTCGTGCTGATGTACCTGGAGTCCATCGGCAACCCCCGCAAGTTCACCCGCCTCGCCCGGCGCACGGCGGCCGCCAAGCCCCTGGTCGTGGTACAGGGCGCGCGGCACGGAGGAGCGGCGCCGCAGGGCCACACCGTACGGGTCACACGGCTGCCGCACGCCACCGTGTCCGCGCTGCTGCGGCAGGCCGGCGTGATCCGCGTCGACACGATCACCGAGCTGGTGGACGCGGGCCTGCTGCTCGCACGCCAGCCGCTGCCGGCCGGACCCCGGGTGGCGATCCTCGGGAACTCCGAGTCCCTGGGGCTGCTGACCTACGACGCATGCCTGTCGGAGGGCCTGCGGCCGCTGCCGCCGCTGGACCTGACGACGGCCGCGTCGGCGGCGGACTTCCACGACGCGCTCTCGCGCGCGCTCGCCGACGAGACCTGCGACGCGGTCGTCGTCACCGCCATCCCGGCGATCGGCGACGCGTCCACCGGCGACGCCGAACTGGCCCAGGCCCTGCGCTCGGCGGCCGAGCGGATGCCGGGCAAGCCGGTGCTGGTGGTGCACGTGGAGCTGGGCGGACTGGCGGCGGCCCTGTCGGCCGCGGCCAGCACCGCACCCCGGGCGCGGCCCAAGGCGCCCGCCACCGCGACCCGCGCCCACCCCTTCCGCCCCCTGGACTTTCCGGCCGAGACCCCGCCCGAGCCTGCCGACGCCTCCGAGGACACCCCGCGCCTGATCCCCGCCTACCCCGCCGCCGAGCGCGCCGTCCGCGCCCTCGCCGAGGCCGTCAAGTACGCCCAGTGGCGACGCGAGGCGGCCGAGCCCGGCAAGGTGCCCGAGTACGAGGACGTCGACGAGAAGGGCGCCGCCCGGCTGATCGGCGGCCTGCTCGCGCGCGGGCAGGGCCTCACCCTCGGCACGGACGAGACCTGCGACCTGCTCGGCAAGTACGGCATCCAGGTGCACCGCGCCCTGCACGCCCCCAGCCCCGACGCGGCCGCCGACGCCGCCCGCACCCTCGGCTACCCCGTCGCCCTCAAGGCCACCGCCCCGCACCTGCGGCACCGCGCCGACCTCGGCGGCGTACGGCTCGACCTCGCGGACGAGGAGCAACTGCGACGGGCGTACGCCGAATTGAGCGAGCTGTTCGGCCGGCCGGAGGAGCTCAGGCCGGTCGTGCAGAGCATGGCCCCGCGCGGCGTCGACACCGTCGTACGGGCCGTGATCGACCCCGCGGCCGGTGCCGTGCTGTCCTTCGGGCTCGCCGGAGCCGCCTCCCAGTTGCTCGGCGACACCGCGCACCGGCTGATCCCGGTCACCGACCGCGACGCGACCTCGATCGTCCGCTCGATCCGGACGGCACCGCTCCTGTTCGGCTGGCGCGGCTCCACACCCGTCGACACCCCGGCCCTGGAGGAGCTGCTGCTGAGGGTGTCGCGGCTGGTCGACGACCATCCCGAGGTCGTCGCGGTCACCCTGGAGCCGGTCGTCGTCGCCACCCACGGCCTGAGCGTGCTCGGCGCCTCCGTACGCCTCGCACCGCCACCCGCCCGCGACGACCTCGGGCCGAGGACGCTCCCGACGTACTGAGACCGCCGTGACCGGTCCCTCGCAGTCAGTGCGCCCCCGTAGGATGGCGTCATGGCCAAGACCAGTACGACGACCCAGGGGCTGCGTGCGGCGATCGAGCGCAGCGGCTACTACCCGGCCCTCGTGGCCGAGGCGGTGGAGGCCGCCGTGGGCGGCGAGCCCATGCGGTCGTACCTGGTCCACCAGGAGACGACGTTCGACCAGAACGAGGTGCGGCGGCATGTGACCGTCCTCGTCCTCACCGGCAACCGCTTCATCGTCAGTCACACCGACGAGCAGGCCGCCGACAGCACCTCCCCGACGCCGTACGCCACGACGTCCACCGAGTCGGTCAAGCTCGGCCGGATCTCCTCGGTCGTGGTCAGCCGCGTGGTCGCCAACCCGGAGCAGTACACGCCGGGCACCCTGCCCCGCGAGGTCGTCCTCACCATCGGCTGGGGCGCGGTCTCCCGCATCGACCTGGAGCCCGCCGCCTGCGGCGACCCCAACTGCGAGGCCGACCACGGCTACACGGGCAACTCCACGGCGGACGACCTTAGCCTGCGCGTCAGCGAGGCCGGTGAGGGCCCCGAGACCGTGCGCCAGGCGCTCGCCTTCGCGCAGTCGCTCTCCGAGGCGACCGCGGACATCGCCCGCTGATGACGCAGTCCACCGCCTGGGAACCCCATCCGGAACCCCTCGCCGTCACCTCCGCGCCGTCCCCCGAATACGGCAGCGGCTCGCTCGCCGATCTGCTGCCCACGCTGGCCGCGGGCATGGCCGTACCCGGCATGACCGCCACCATCACCGAGCTGACCGCCGCCGACCGCAACTGCGTGTTCCTGATCGACGGCCTCGGCTGGGAGCAGCTCAGGGCGCACCCCGAGGACGCGCCGTTCATGACCTCGCTGCTGGCCACCTCACGCGGCGGCACCGGCCGCCCGATCACCGCCGGCTACCCCGCGACCACCGCGACCTCCCTCGCCTCCGTCGGCACCGGCCTGCCGCCCGGGGCGCACGGCCTGCCCGGCTACACCGCGCGCAACCCCGAGACCGGCGAGCTGATGAACCAGCTTCGCTGGCGCCCGTGGACCGCGCCGCGCGTCTGGCAGCCGTACCCCACCGTCTTCGAGCTGGCCCAGCAGGCGGGCGTGCACGCGGCCCAGGTGTCGTCGCCCACCTTCGAGAACACCCCGCTGACCAAGATCGCGCTCAGTGGCGGAACGTTCCTCGGGCGGCTGACCGGCGAGGAGCGCATGGACCTCGCGGCCGAGCAACTGGCCAAGGGCGACCGCTCCCTGGTCTACACGTACTACGCCGAACTCGACGGCTCGGGACACCGCTACGGCGTCGACTCCGACACCTGGCGCGGCCAGCTCATGTACGTCGACCGGCTCGTCCAGCGCCTCGCCGAGCAGCTCCCGCCGCGCAGCGCGCTCTACGTCACCGCCGACCACGGCATGATCGACGTGCCCTTCGACGAGCAGCACCGCATCGACTTCGACGAGGACTGGGAACTGCGCGCCGGCGTCGCCCTGCTCGGCGGCGAGGGCCGGGCGCGGCACGTCTACGCGGTGCCCGGCGCCGCCGGCGACGTTCTGACCTGCTGGCGCGAGGTGCTCGGCGAGCAGTTCTGGGTGGCCTCGCGCGACGAGGCGATCGCCGCGGGCTGGTTCGGGCCGCGGATCGACGAGCGGGTGTACGAGCGGATCGGCGACGTGGTCGCGGCCGCGCGGGACGACGTCCTGATCATCGCCTCCGAGCGGGAGCCGAAGGAGTCGGCGATGGTCGGCAACCACGGTTCGATGACCCCCGCCGAACAGCTCGTCCCCCTGCTCGAAGTACGCTCCTGACGACCTTCCTCGCTCACTTCGCCCACCTCGTCGCCGAAAGGTGCTCAACCCGACATGCCCGAGCTGGTGTTCTTCTCCGGAACGATGGACTGCGGGAAGTCGACGCTCGCGCTGCAGATTGCGCACAACCGGTCGGCGAGGGGTCTGCAGGGTCTGATCTTCACTCGGGATGATCGTGCGGGGGAGGGGAAGCTCTCTTCACGGCTGGGGCTGGTGACCGACGCAGTCGAGGCGGTGCCGGGAATGGATGTGTACACCTACGTCGTCGACCAACTGTCCCAGGGCGGCAGGGTCGACTACGTGATCGTTGACGAGGCGCAGTTCCTGGCGCCGGCGCAGATCGATCAACTGGCGCGGGTGGTAGATGACTTGGGCCTGGATGTCTTTGCCTTCGGTATCACCACCGATTTCCGCACGAAGCTCTTCCCGGGCTCGCGGCGGCTGATCGAGCTGGCGGACCGCCTTGAGACGCTTCAGGTGGAGGCGATGTGCTGGTGCGGGGCGCGTGCTACGCACAACGCCCGCACGGTGGGCGGCGAGATGGTGGTGGAAGGCGAGCAGGTAGTTGTCGGTGACGTCATCGGCTCTGCTGTGGAGGTCGGCTACGAGGTGTTGTGTCGGCGGCACCATCGGCGCCGTGTGACGAGTGCTTCTGGCCGTGCCGGCGCGCTGTCGCCGGATGTCCTGCCAGTGGTCTCTGACTGAGGGTTGTCGGCCGAACAGGCCGTGGTTCTCGGCCCCGTGCTCTGCAGAGCCTGTTGGTCGCCGAGGATTGCTCTTCTACGCGGTCCGGGCGACGTGAGGGCGGGGTGCGGCGGGGCGCGGGCTATGGGGTGCGTCGGCGTTCATGGGGCGGGCGGGCACAGAGCGTTGGGTGCGCCGGGGCTTATGTGTGCGTGCCGGCCACCATCGCCTTAACCTCAGTCGTCGCCTTGGTCTCCTCGCCGCGCAGGCGGACGGGTTGCCGTGGGAGGTGCCGCGGACCGGCGTCAGGGGCGCCGGCGGCGGGCGGCGACGACCACAACGCCGCCGACGACGGCGAGGCTCATCAGCACGGCGCCGAAGATGGTCGCGCCGTTGGTCAGCCCCACGGCGTCACTGAGGTAGCCGGCGGAGACCGGCAGCAGGCCCGCCGGTACGTAACCACCCACGTTCAGCGCCGCGTTGGCCTCGGCGAGCCGCTGCGGCGGAACGGTGGAGTTGAGCAGGGACAGCCCGCCGAGCTGCCCCATGCCCTGCCCGGCGCCGGCCAGCAGGGCCGAGGCGATGAGCACCACCACCGACGAGCTGTGCACGGCGACGACGAGTGTGATCATGCTGAGCGTGGTGCTGACCGCGCCGGCAGTCAGGATCACGAGCCGGCGCAGCTTCTGGACCGCGAACTGCACACCGGTGGCGGCCAGGAACATCACGAACGCCATGGCCCCGGCGACGATCCGGCTGGTGGTGCCGAGCAGGCCGGACAGCAGGGACGGGCCGAGCGAGAGCACGAAGGACGTCGCGGTGATGCCGGGGGCGAACACGGCGATGCCGAGGGCGAGTTGCAGGCCGCCGCCGCGCGGCACGCCGGGCACCCGGATCCACGCCCCCTTGGCGGGCGCGACAGGACGTCGTACGGGCATACGCAGCACGGCGAGGACCGCGGTGGCGAGCAGCGCCATCTCGACGACGAAGACGGTGACCGTGGGGGCGGGCAGCAGCTCGGACAGGATGCCGGCGAGGAGCGGTCCCAGGCCGGCCCCGAAGACCATGGCGCAGGAGGCGAGCAGCGCCGCGAGCCGCTTGCGGTCCTGCCCGGCGACATCTGTCACGGCCGCCATGCCCGCGGAGACGACGGCGCCGACGGCGATCCCGGTGAACAGCCGGGCCACGATCAGCGCGGCCACGGTGGACGCGGTCGCGAAGATGAGGCAGGCGGCCAGGGCGAGTCCGAGGGCGGGCAGCAGAACGGGCTTACGTCCGAGCCGGTCGGACACCACACCGCACACCAGCAGGGAGCCGAGCAGGCCCACGATGTAGAAGGCGAAGACAACGGTCAGGGTGCCCTTGGAGAACCCGATGTCGCGCTGCCACAGCACATACAACGGAGTTGCCGCGTTGGACAGGACGAAGACAGCCGTCACCGGCCACGCGGCCAGCCACACCCACCAGGTGGGAGTGGAGGCGGCGGCGAACGCAGCCGTCGTTCGACTTTCCGACATGACAGGTCCTCCCGGCGAGTGCAGTACGAGTTTTCTCGAACATACCATGCAGTACGATTTAACTCGTACATAGGTTTCGGGTGATGAGGAGCTGCCTATGCCATCGACGGCGCGTGCGGTGCCGGTGCAGGCGCCGACGATCAAGGTTCTGCCGGAACCGGCGGGGCTGCCCGAGCCGCTACCGGAGCCGGCTGTGGAGGATCTGCGCCTGGAGACGGTGCTGGGTGCCCTGAGCGACCCGCTGCGCCTGCGTATCGTGCGCAAACTCCTCCTGGAGTCGGAGCGCTTCGACCACCCGTGTGGTTGGTTCGGCCTCGACCGCCCCAAGTCCTCCCTGACCCACCACTTCAAGGCCCTGCGCGAGGCGGGTGTCACCCGCCAGCGCCAGTACGGCCTGGAACGTCGCAGTCACGTGCGTGTCGACGACCTCAACGCCCGCTTCCCAGGCCTCTTGGACCTGGTCGCGGCCTGGACGCCGGACGAGTCCTGAGCCAAGGCGCTACGGGTGTCCGATCTCTGACCGGTGTCCCCTCGGGCCTGCTCCCGAGGGGAGACGCCGGCCCTCCAGCTCGAGCACAACCGTTCGGCGCGTGGCCTCGAGGGCATCATCCGACTTCCGCACCAAGCTGTTCCCCGGCTCCCGCGCCACGCACAACGCCCGCACGCTGGGCGGCGAGATGGTCGTCGAGGGCGCCCAGGTGGTCGTCGGCGACGTCAACCAGGCGGACGCCGTCGGCTACGAGGCGCTGTGCCGCCGCCACCATCGCCGCCGTCAGCGCGGATCCTGGATCAGGGAGAACCGGGCCCCCTCCGGGTCCGCCACCGTCGCCACCCGGCCGTGGGCGCTGTCGTGCGCCGGCCGCAGCACATGGCCGCCGAGGACGACGACGTGGGCCACCGCCTCGTCCGTGTCGGCGACTTCGAAGTACGTCATCCAGTGCGGACCCCGGTCGCGCGGCAGGGCGTTGCCGATGCCGTGGACGCCGGCGACGGGGCGGCCGTCGATGTTCAGGGTGACGTAGTCGAGGTCGGCGGAGACCACCGCCTCCTCCTCGTAGCCGAACACCGTCTCGTAGAACTTGGCGACATTCACGGACTCGAAGGTCAGCAGCTCGTTCCAGGCCGGGGTCCCGGGCACGCCCGTGATGGCCGTGCCGAGGTGGCCCGCCGCCTGCCAGAGGCCGAAGACGGCGCCGGAGGGGTCGGAGCAGATCGCCATCCGGCCGGCCTCTGCGGCGTCCAGCGGGCCGACCCCGACGGTGCCGCCGCACAGCCGTACCGACTCGGCGGTCAGGTCCACGTCGTTCGAGGCGAGGTAGGGCGTCCAGGCGATCGGGAGGTGGCGGTCGGGCGGCAACTGGCCGATGCCGGCCACCTCACGGCCGTCGAGCAGGGCCCGCACGTAGGGGCCGAGCTGCTGGGGACCGGGCTGGAACTCCCAGCCGAACAGCGCTCCGTAGAACTCCTGGGTCGCGGCCGGCCCGTGCACCATCAGGCTCACCCAGCAGGGCGTGCCGGGCGCGTGCCGGGCGTGCGTCGCGCCGTACTGGCCGGCCGACCCCCGTGCCTCGGTCATCGTCACTCTCTCCTCGGCCCCTCGCGGTGGCCGCGTCGCTTCCGCAGTCCGGACCCCCGTGCCGATGCTCGCACCACCCGTGGCCACGCGCGCTTCGGGCGCGCCGCCGCACGACGGCCGGTGACCGGAGGATGCCCGGTGTGCGATTCCCCGCCCGTTTCCGTGCGATTGCCGACGGATGTCGATCGGCTGTACAGCATGTGCCCGATCCCGTACGCCTCGTGATCGGGCCTGTACGGCGGGAGAGTATCCGGAGCCGACCGCCGGGGCCACCCCGTGCGCGAGGATGGTGGCCATGAACGCCATCATCTCCGCATCCGAACTCGCGAGTGCGCTGACGGGCGAGCACCCGCCGGTGCTGCTCGACGTCCGCTGGCAGCTCAGCACCCCTGGCCAGCCGAGGTTCGACCCCCGGGCCGCGTACGAGGCAGGGCACATCCCCGGCGCGGTCTTCGTCGACCTGGACCGCGAACTGGCCTCCGCGCCTGGTGCGCACGGCCGCCATCCGCTGCCCGACGTGGCCGAATTCGGTACGGCGATGCGGCGGGCGGGGGTGTCGTCCGGGACGCCGGTGGTCGTGTACGACGGCGGGCAGGGCTGGGCGGCGGCCCGCGCGTGGTGGCTGCTGCGCTGGACGGGGCACCCCGACGTACGCGTCCTCGACGGCGGTCTGCCGGCCTGGCAGGGCCCGCTGGAGACTGCGGTACCGGCTCCGGCGGAGGGCGACTTCGAACCGGCGCCGGGCGCGGTGGGCCTGCTCGACGCCGACGGCGCCGCGGCGCTCGCGCGGTCGGGCGTACTGCTGGACGCGCGAGCGGGCGAGCGGTACCGCGGCGAGGTCGAGCCCATCGATCCGGTCGCCGGCCACATCCCCGGCGCCCTGTCCGCCCCCACCGACGAGAACGTGGCCGCGGACGGCCGCTTCCTGCCCGCCGAGGAACTCGCCGCCCGCTTCAAGTCCCTGGGCGCCGCCGAGGACACCCGGGTCGGCGTGTACTGCGGCTCGGGCGTCTCCGCGGCCCACGAGGTGCTGGCCCTGGCGGTGGCGGGCATCCCGGCGGAGCTGTACGTCGGCTCGTGGTCGGAGTGGTCCTCGGACCCGTCCCGGCCGGTGGCCGTGGGGCCGGATCCGCAGTAAGGGCTACGGGGTTGGGGCGCCCGTGTCCGGAACGCGCCCGGGGCCGAAGCCGCCGGGATGCTCGCGGCGGCCGTGTGGCCGGCGGGCGTCCCTCGCGCCCCGCACCGGGCCGCGTGCGCTTCGAGGATGCGCCCGCGCGGCCCCGTGGGCCTGGGTGGCCGGCGCCGTCGACCAAGGCTGAGCTCGTCTTCGGCGGCGCCTTCCGCGCCGCCGACTTCGCGTGCCGGCGGTGCCTCGCCGAGCGGGGCGGCCTACGAGGGGCAGCCCCCGGCCCCTCTCACATCTCGAGCGCGCGGCCTTTGCAGCCGCTGCGCCGCAACCTAGCTCGTGCGATGTGTCCTCGTACAGCGCGAGGGCCGCGCTGCAGCCAGCGCGGCCCTTCGTCCTCGTACGGCCGCGTCCGCAGCCGTACGCCCGACTACTCCTGCTTCTTCCGCCGGGTGCCGAAGACGATCTCGTCCCAGCTCGGGACGGCGGCGCGGCGGCCCGGACGGACGCCGTCCGCCTCGGCCTGGCGGTCGGTGGAGCCGATGAGGCGGTCACGGTGGCTGGTGACCGAGCGGGGCATGAGGACGTCGGCGTAGGCGGAGCCGGCCGAGGCGGCGGGCGCGGGCGGCTCCTCCGCGGCCGGTTCGGCGGGCGGCGGCTCCTCCTCCTCGGGCTCCGAGGGACGCTCCGGGACCACCAGGTCGCCGCGGAAGCTCGGCACCGCCTCCAGCAGGCTGGTCAGCGAGTCCCGCTCCTCCGAGGTCTCCTCGGCCGGTTCGGAGGCCTGCGCGGGCAGGCTCGGCCGGTCGCCGCGGTCGAGGGCACGGTCCATGGAACGCTCGCGCGGGAGCCGGGCGATACGCGGCACGAACGGGAAGCTGGGCTCGGGCGCGGCGAGGTCGTCGGACTCGCCGATCAGCGAGCGCGCCTCCTCGTCGACGGCCTGGACGAGCCGCCGGGGCGGGTCGTACGTCCAGCTCGCCGAGTGCGGTTCGCCCGCCACCATGTAGACCAGCAGCACTTCCCAGGTGCCGTCGTCGCGGCGCCAGGAGTCCCACTGCACGGTGTCCTTGTCGGCGCCGCGCAGCAGGAGTCGCTCCTGCACGGCCTCGCCGAGCTGGGGACCCGCCGCGTTCTCACCGGGCCGGCGGACCGGGGTCTTCCGCGCCCGCTCGGCCATGAACGCGCGCTCGGCGAGGACGGGGCCCTCGAAGCGCCGTACGCGGTCGACGGGGATGCCGGCGAGCTGGGCGACCTCTTCCGCCGTCGCACCAGCGCGTATACGCGCCTGGATGTCACGGGGGCGGAGATGGCTCTCCACCTCGATCTCGATCTGGCCGAGCCGGGGCCGGTCGCCGCGCACGGCGGCGCGCAGGCGTTCGTCGATGGGAAGGGTGTACTCCGTTGCGTCGGCAGCCTTGAGCACCAGCCGTGTGCCGTCATTCGAGACGGCCACGACACGCAGTTCGGGCATGGGGACCTCCCGGGTGGTGCCTGCCGACGTCACGTGCGTCGCTGCTTCCGCTAGTCGAGTGTGGCCTGCCCGGGTGCAGCCTGCCACAACCTTGCCGAGTTGCCCGGCGTGTCGGGCACGGGCCCTGGATCGCCGTTATGGCACGGTTACCTATTCGCAACGCTAAGTGACCAACTCCGTCACCCTGTGCAACTAGCCCCCTCCCGGCGGTCCTTGAAGGCCACGGATGCCCAGGCGGGAGACCGGACCCAGGGCTCGCCACAGTACTCCATTTGGGCCACGTGCGTGGATTGGCACGCCGCCCAACTTCTGGCAAGGGGCCTGACTCGGCCGTCCCCCGGGCGGTTCGGGCCCTGGAACGTGGCGTACTTCACGCAAACGTCAGAAACGGACCCCATGCCGGGAGTTGGTTCGAGCCGGTCGCAGGCTACGCCCCCAACACCCTGCGCAGGTAGTCGTTCTGGAACAGTCGGTCGGGGTCGAGGCGGTCGCGCAGCGCGGTGAACTCGCCGAAGCGCGGATAGACGTGCGCGAAGTACTCGGCGTCGCGCGTGTGCACCTTGCCCCAGTGCGGGCGCCCCTCGTGCGCCGTGAAAATGCGCTCGGCGGCGGTGAAGTACCGCTGGTAGGGGCTGCCCTTGGCCATGTGAACGGCGATGTAGGCGCTGTCGCGGCCCGAGGCCGTGGACAGCGTGATGTCGTCGGCGGGAGCGGTGCGCACCTCGACGGGGAAGCTGACCCGCAGGCCGGAGCGGTCGACCATGGTCCTCAGCTCGCGCAGCACGTCGACGACGGCCTCGCGCGCGACGGCGTACTCCATCTCCACGAAGCGCACCCGGCGCGGTGATGTGAAGACCTTGTAGGGGATGTCGGTGTAGGTCCGCGCGGACAGGGCCTTGCTGGAGATCCGGGCGATGGTGGGGATCGTGGCCGGCGCCGCGCGGCCGACCCACTGGGCCACCTGGAAGACGCCGTTGGAGAGCAACTCGTCCTCGAACCAGCCCGCGACCTGCCCCACCGGCTTCTCAGGGCCCGCGCTGCGGTTGTTGCGCTTGGTGTTGGTGCTGCCGGTGTGCGGGAACCAGTAGAACTCGAAGTGCTCGTTCTCGGCCCACAGTTCGTCGAACTGGGCCAGCACCCGCGCGAACGGCATCGGCTCCTCGCGCGCGGCGAGCAGGAAGATCGGCTCCACGGCGAAGGTGATCGCGGTGACGATGCCGAGCGCGCCCAGGCCGATACGGGCGGCCGCGAAGACCTCAGGGTTCTCCTTCTCGGAGCAGGTGAGCACTCTGCCGTCGGCCGTGACCAGCTCCAGCCCCTTGATCTGGGCGGCGATCGAGCCCGAGTCGCGGCCCGTGCCGTGGGTGCCGGTGCTGGTGGCGCCGGAGACCGTCTGCTCCATGATGTCGCCCATGTTCGTGAGCGACAGGCCCTCGCGCGCCAGGGCCATGTTGAGCCGCTTGAGCGGGGTGCCGGCCTCGACCGTGACGGTCATGGCGACACGGTCGATGTCGCGGATGCCGGTCAACAGTTGAGGGCGGATCAACACACCGTCGGTGGCGGCTATGGACGTGAAGGAGTGCCCGCTGCCGACCGCCTTCACCTTCAGACCGTCCTCGGCGGCCCGGCGTATCACCGCCGACAGCTCCTCGACGGAGGCTGGAGTGACCTCCCGCGCGGGGCGCGCGGCGACATTGCCGCCCCAGTTACGCCACGTGCCGTTCCTGCCGCTCGCTGTGCTGCTCAACGGTGCCTCCCCGACGCGGAGCCGGCCTGCTGAGCCGGCGGTACCCCAGGAAACCGACCGCGACCGCGACGGCCCCGGACACCGCCGGAACCCCGTACCCGGCGCCCGCACCGGCCGCGTCGATCACCCAGCCGGCCATGGCGGAGCCGAGCGCGACCCCGACCGCGAGCCCGGTGCTCACCCAGGTCATGCCCTCGGTCAGTTGCGCGCGTGGTACGTGCTCTTCGATCAGGGACATGGTGGTGATCATCGTGGGAGCGACGGCCATGCCCGAGGCGAACAGCGCCACGGCCAGAAACGGCAAGTTTCCGACCAGTAGGAGGGGGATCATACTCACGGCCATCGCGCATATGCCCAGCAGCCAACGGCGTTCGGGCGCTCCCTTGAAGCGCAACAGCCCGAACACGGCCCCCGCCGCGCAGGAGCCCGCCGCGTACAGGGCGAGGACCACGCTCGCGGCGCCCTTGTGACCCTGTTCGTCGGCGAAGGCCACGGTGACCACGTCGACGGCCCCGAAGATCGCTCCGGTCGCCACGAACGTGGCCACCAGGACCTGGAGTCCGGCGGAGCGCAGGGCCGAGCCGCCGCTGTGCTGCTCGCGCGGATGCGGCGCGGGCTCGGTGCCCCGCTGCGCGGTCAGCCAGAAGACACCGACCGCCATGAAGCACCCGGCGAGCAGCGGCCCGGCCTCCGGGAACCACGCCGTGGACAGGCCGATGGAGATGATCGGCCCGAAGATGAAGCACACCTCGTCGATGACGGACTCGAAGGAGTACGCGGTGTGCAACCGGGGCGTCCCCCGGTACAGCGCGGCCCAGCGGGCCCGGATCATCGCCCCGACGCTCGGCACGCACCCGATGCCGACGCAGGCCACGAACAGCACCCAGTCCGGCCACCGGTAGTGCGCGGCGAACAGCAGCACGGCCCCCGCCGTGAGCGAGACCAGCGTCGCCGGCCGCAGCACCCGCCGCTGCCCGTACTGGTCGACCAGCCGGGAGACCTGGGGCCCGGCCACCGCGGCGGACAGCGCGATGGTGGCCGACAGAGCGCCGGCGAGGCCGTACCTCCCGGTGAGCTGGGAGACCATGGTCACCACGCCGATGCCCATCATCGACAGCGGCATCCGGCCGAGGAAGCCGGCGGCGGAGAAGGCCTTGGCGCCGGGGGCGGCGAACAGGGCGCGGTAGGGGCTGGGCACGGGGGACTCCGGTCGGGCGGAAGCAGCGGGGGCCGGGAAGGGCGCGGGGCGGTGCCGTAAGGCGTGTGAAGGGCCGGTACAGCTTACGAGTTAGGTGACCCTAACGCACCCGCCCGGACACGCCGGGAACCCGGGTGGTCACCCCACCGTTTCCCGGCTGTCAGTACCGGATGACAGGATCGACCCATGCCAGACGCGCGCGATGCCCACCCCTACGACGCCCTGCTCCTGCTCTCCTTCGGCGGCCCCGAGGGCCCGGACGACGTGATCCCGTTCCTGGAGAACGTCACCCGCGGGCGGGGCATCCCCACCGAACGCCTGAAGGAAGTCGGCGAGCATTACTTCCTGTTCGGCGGCGTCAGCCCCATCAACGACCAGAACCGAGCCCTGCTCGACGCCCTGCGCAAGGACTTCGCCGACCACGGCCTGGATCTGCCGATCTATTGGGGCAACCGCAACTGGGCGCCGTACCTGACGGACACGCTGCGCGAGATGGTCGCCGACGGCCACCGCCGCATCCTCGTCCTCGCCACCAGCGCCTACGCCTCCTACTCGGGCTGCCGCCAGTACCGCGAGAACCTCGCCGACTCGCTGGCCGCGCTGGAGGCCGAGGGCCTTCAGCTGCCGAGGATCGACAAGCTGCGGCACTACTTCAACCACCCCGGCTTCCTGGAGCCCATGATCGACGGGGTGCTCCAGTCCCTCGCCGACCTGCCCGAGGACGTCCGGGGCGGCGCCCACATCGCGTTCTCGACCCACTCGATCCCGAACGCCTCCGCCGACACCTCCGGCCCCGTCGAGGGCCATGGCGACGGCGGCGCCTACGTCGCCCAGCACCTGGACGTCGCACGGCTGATCGCCGACGCCGTCCGCGAGCGCACCGGCGTGGACCACCCCTGGCAGCTCGTGTACCAGTCCCGCTCCGGCGCCCCGCACATCCCGTGGCTGGAGCCCGACATCTGCGACCACCTCGAGGAGCGGCACGGGGCCGGCGTCCCGGCGGTCGTGATCGCCCCCATCGGCTTCGTCTCCGACCACATGGAGGTCCTCTACGACCTCGACACGGAGGCCAAGGCCAAGGCGGAGGAGCTGGGCCTGCCCATGCGGCGCTCGGCCACCGTCGGGGACGACCCGCGCTTCGCCGCCGCCATCCGCGACCTCGTCCTGGAGCGCGCCGCCGTGGAGCGCGCGCAGGAGGTCACGCCCTGCGCCCTCGGCGCGCTCGGCGCGAGCCACGACCTCTGCCCGGTGGGCTGCTGCCCCGCACGCGCGCCCAGGCCCGCCGCCGCGGGCGCCGACAGCCCCTACGCATGAGGAGCCCCGTGACCGACGCCCTGCACACGGAACTGCTCGCCCTGGCCCGCGAGGCCGCCCGCCGCGCGGGCGAGCTCCTGCGCGACGGCCGCCCGGCCGACCTGGCCGTCGCGGCGACCAAGTCGAGCCCGATCGACGTGGTCACCGAGATGGACATCGCGGCGGAGAAGCTGATCACGAACCTGATCTCCGAGCACCGCCCCGATGACGGCTTCCTCGGCGAGGAGGGCGCCTCCACCGAGGGCACGAGCGGCGTCCGCTGGGTGATCGACCCGCTGGACGGCACGGTCAACTATCTCTACGGACTGCCGACCTGGTCCATCTCCATCGCCGCCGAGCAGGACGGCGAGACGGTGGTGGGGGTCGTGGCGGTCCCCATGCGCGGCGAGACGTTCCACGCGGTCCGCGGCGCGGGCGCCTGGGCGAGGGGGCCCTGGGATGGCGAGCGCGCTCTCACCTGCCGCCCCACGGCCCCGCTCGACCAGTCCCTGGTCTCGACCGGGTTCAACTACGTCACCGAGGTCCGCACCCACCAGGCCGACGTCGCCCGCCGGCTGATCCCGCTCCTGCGCGACATCCGGCGCGGCGGCTCGGCCGCGATCGACCTGTGCGACCTGGCCGCGGGGCGCCTGGACGGCTACTACGAGCGAGGGCTCAACGCCTGGGACTTCGCCGCGGGCGACCTGATCGCCCGGGAGGCGGGCGCGCTGACCGGTGGGCGGCCCGGGCAGCGGCCGTCACGCGACCTGACGGTGGCGGCGACGCCGGGCGTCTTCGAGTCCCTCCAGCAGCTCCTGGAGGACTTCGGCGCCTGGCACGACTGACAAGGCCGACAAGGACAGCAGCGGGCCCCCGGCGCTGGATTCGCCGGGGGCCCGCTGTCGCCTGCTACAGGCCGATCAGACGCTTGACGCGCCGACTTCCACACCATGCTCGGCGGCGAGACGGCGCAGGTCGTCGAGCTCGCCCTGCTCCACCTCGACGAGGAAGTCGTCGCCCTCGTCACGAGCCCGCGTCAGGTCGGACTCGGTCGCCTTTATGCGCTGCAGAAGTCCTGCGGTGAATGCGTCCATGCTGCGCCCCCTCGTCCTGGGTCGTGGGTCGGTGGCACGGGGGTGTGCCATTCGGAAGGGGCGATCACGTCTCCAGTAGGTGCCCAGCGTTGCCCGTGCCGGGCGGCGACGGTGCCGGACACCCGCATCCGCTCTGCGGAAAGCGGATCGACTCGTACCGCATGGTGGTGCGGTACAAGCAGAGCGTGATCGCGGGGTGTACATGCCGTCCTCCCCTCGCACCCTCCGACGGAAACCTCAACCCGAGGAGAAAATCTCGCATTCCCGGGCTCCCCACCCGTCCTTCAGGGCCCCCTCACCCGTCTTACCGCCGACTTATGGCCGAAAAGGGCAGGATGGAGGCCAGGACACCCGACCGAGACCCCTGCCCGCGCGCGACACGAGCGCTACGCGGGTGGACAGATGGAAGGACAAGCGACGTGCGCGTACTCGTCGTCGAGGACGAGCAACTGCTCGCCGATGCGGTGGCCACCGGACTGCGCCGGGAGGCCATGGCCGTCGACGTCGTGTACGACGGTGCGGCCGCCCTGGAGCGCATCGGCGTCAACGACTACGACGTGGTCGTCCTCGACCGCGACCTCCCGCTGGTGCACGGCGACGACGTCTGCCGCAAGATCGTCGAGCTCGGCATGCCCACGCGCGTGCTGATGCTCACGGCCTCCGGCGACGTCAGCGACCGGGTCGAGGGGCTGGAGATCGGTGCCGACGACTACCTCCCCAAGCCCTTCGCCTTCAGCGAGCTGACGGCCCGCGTGCGTGCCCTCGGCCGCCGTACCAGCGTGCCGCTGCCGCCCGTCCTGGAGCGCGCCGGCATCAAGCTCGACCCCAACCGCCGCGAGGTCTTCCGGGACGGCGAGGAGGTGCAGCTCGCGCCGAAGGAGTTCGCCGTCCTGGAGGTGCTGATGCGCAGCGAGGGCGCGGTCGTCTCCGCCGAGCAGCTCCTGGAGAAGGCCTGGGACGAGAACACCGACCCGTTCACCAACGTGGTGCGGGTGACCGTCATGACGCTGCGCCGCAAGCTGGGCGAGCCGCCGGTGATCGTCACCGTGCCCGGCTCCGGCTACCGGATCTGATCCACCATGGCCGCAACCCCCCCGCCTCCCCAGGCGCCCCCCAAGCCCACGTGGGACCCCCGGAGAGCGGAGCCGCCCTTCCCGTGGCTGCGCCCGACCATCCGCATAAGGCTCACGCTGCTGTACGGCGGCATGTTCCTGATCGCCGGGATCCTGCTGCTGTCGATCATCTATCTGCTGGCCGCGCAGGCGATCAACACGGGCAACGAACCCCTGTTCAAGATCGTGAGCTTCAGGGAACTCCAGGTCAGCAGCGACAACTGCCCCGGGATCAAGCCGGGCCTGACGATCTCCGAGTTCAATGAGGCGATCAGCACCTGCATCGACAGCCAGCGCCGGGTCGCGCTGGACGATCTCCTCAGCCGCTCCCTGCTCGCCCTGCTCGGCCTCGCGATCATCGCCTTCGCCTTCGGCTACGCCATGGCCGGCCGGGTGCTGTCGCCGCTGGGCCGGATCACCCGCACCGCCCGCGCGGTGGCGGGCTCGGACCTGTCCCGTCGGATCGAGCTGGACGGCCCGGACGACGAGCTGAAGGAACTGGCCGACACCTTCGACGAGATGCTGGAGCGGCTGCAGCGCGCCTTCACCGCCCAGCAGCGCTTCGTCGGCAACGCCTCGCACGAGCTGAGAACACCGCTGGCGATCAACCGCACCCTGCTCGAGGTGCACCTCTCCGACCCGAACGCGCCGGTGGAGCTCCAGCAGCTCGGCAAGACCCTGCTGGCCACCAACGAGCGCAGCGAGCAGCTCGTGGAGGGGCTGCTGCTGCTCGCCCGCAGCGACAACCAGATCGTGGAGCGCAAGCCGGTCGACCTCGCCGAGGTCGCGGAGCAGGCCGTGGACCAGGTGCACGCCGAGGCGGAGGCCAAGGGCGTGGTGATCCGCGGCGAGCAGAAGCCGGCGGTGGTCCAGGGCAACGGCGTCCTGCTGGAGCGCATCGCCCTGAATCTGCTGCAGAACGCCGTCCGGTACAACGTCCCGGAGGAGGGCTGGGTCGAGGTCACCACGGACGTCCAGCACGGCCAGGCGGTCCTGGTCGTCTCGAACACCGGACCGGTGGTCCCGGCGTACGAGATCGACAACCTCTTCGAGCCGTTCAGACGGCTGCGTACGGATCGAACCGGCAGCGACAAGGGCGTCGGCCTCGGGCTGTCCATCGTGCGGTCCGTGGTGCGGGCGCACGGCGGCCACATCTCGGCGGAGCCGCGCGAGGGAGGTGGGCTCGTGATGCGGGTCACCTTCCCGGTCTGAGATCATGTGCGCTGACACTCGCCGCCGCACGGAGATGTTCGCTTTGCGCGGAATTTTCTCCACGCGCTGTGAGCGTTCCCGTGTGTGATCGATCACAGGGGCGAATTTCCGGCCATCTACTCTCCGTGATCATGAGGCCTGTCGGAAAGCCGGGAAAATCCGGGTTTTCGGGGGTCTTGATCACGGGAAGTACACGGTGAGACGCCTTTGAACTGCGGTATGAGGACCGTGTACGGTCCCGTTCGCCATCCAAGCCGATCACTCTTGAGGAGTCCGCTTGGGTGTCGATTGAGTAACAGACCTTGATGTGAGGCAAAATCTCCGCCTCGGGTCGGGCACAAGTCCGGCCTCTCACGCGTTACGTGCGCTGGAGACACCGCAGACACCCAGAGGGGGAGAGCGACATGGCAACGGATTACGACACCCCACGCAAGACCGACGACGACGTCGACTCGGACAGCCTTGAAGAGCTGAAGGCCCGGCGGAACGACAAGTCGACTTCCGCTGTGGACGTCGACGAGTTCGAGGCCGCCGAGGGCCTGGAGCTGCCCGGCGCCGACCTCTCCAATGAGGAGCTGGCCGTCCGGGTGCTGCCGAAGCAGCAGGACGAGTTCACCTGCATGAGCTGCTTCCTGGTGCATCACCGCAGCCAGCTGGCCCGGGAGAAGAACGGTCAGCCGATCTGCCGCGACTGCGACTGAGGCAGGGTCGGGCATGACTGGCTCGACCCCTCCTCGGAAGCGCCGCTTCCGCCGCAGGCGGACAGCGGACCAGGGGCCGCCCGACGGCCCGTACGGCGCGCGTGACGACGAGCGGGGCTCATCCGGTGAGCGAGCCTCGCTCGAACCGATGTCCGGGGCTGACCTCCCGGCGTCGGCCGAGGTTCCCGCGCCCGTGACCAGGCGCAGGGTCGCGGCGATCCGGCACAGGGCCAAAGAGGGCGCCCGCAAGGGCGGCAGCGCCGCCAGGGCGGGTCTGGGGTACGTGGCCGACCGGATCATCGAGAACGCCCCGCGTATCCCCGTACGGGACCTCGCGACCCTTCGCCGGCAGTTCCCGGGCCTCGGGCCCGAACAGCTCGCGGACAAGCTCGTCGCGGGCGCGGCGAACGCGAGCTGCACGGTGGGCGCCGGAGTCGGCGCGGCGGCGATGCTGCCGGTGCCGCCCGCGATGCCGACCGAACTGGCCGCCGAGATCACCGGCGTAGCGGCGGTCGAGATGAAGCTGATCGCCGAACTGCACGAGGTCTACGGCGTACGCCCGCCCGGCAATCTGCGCGCCCGCAGCGCCGCGTATCTGTCCTCGTGGACCGAGGAGCGCGGCATCGACCCCTTGAAGCCCGTGACGGTCAACGCCGCTCTCGGCGTGCAGATGAAGCGCGAGCTGCGACAGCAGATCATGAAGCGCATGGTGCGCAACCTGCCGAACCTGATGCCCTTCCTGGTGGGTGCCGCCGTGGGCGCGGCCATGAACCGGCGGGACACCAGGAAACTCGCCGCACGCATCCGCGCGGACCTGCGCAGGATCCAGGTGCCCTGGGAGGAGTTGGCGACGCTCCCGCCGCTGGAGCGCCCGGCCGAGCCGCTGCCGATGGACGACGCCGCGCGCAGCCGCTGGCGCAAGGAGCTCGGGGACGGCTGAGACGCCCGGCACGGGCCGGTGACGGCCCGATCTTGTGTGCTAGGCCGAGGCCTTCGCGGCCCGGATGGCCTGCGCCAGACGCTCCGGCTCACGGGTCGACAGATACAGGTACGGCGTCGGGTCCTCGGGGTCCGTGACCTCCACGCGCAGGGCCGTGGGGATGTAGGCGCGCAGCAGCAGGAATGCCCGGGTGTCGGCCTTGTGGGTGCGCCAGGCACGGGCCTCCTCCGGGTCCAGGACATGCGTCTCACCCAGCGCCCGCACCGGGACCTTCGCGTCGCCCGCGATCAGCGAGTCGCCCACCACGCGGATGCGGATGGAGCCGTACGAACTGGCCATGACGGCCGCCGCCGCGGTGCCGCCGGCCAGGCCCGCGAGCATGGGCAGCGTGCCGAACGGCAGGAGGATCAGGGCCAGGGAGAGCCCGACCAGGAACGAGATCAGCCACCAGGAGCGGGGGGCCGTGAGGCGTTCTTCGTACGGGGCGGCGGAGAGCTGCATGGAGCCAAGCTTGGCACGGTGTCGGTTTGCTACCGGAGTCAGGGGGCCGGCGCGAAGCGCCGTCAGGCAGGGCGGCGGTGGGAGACGGGCAATCGGGGCAGCCAGCGCGAAGCGCTGTCGGGCAGGGCGGTGGTGGGTGACGGGTGGGCGGGTAAGGTCTGCGGCTGTGAGAGGTACTTCAGCAGCTCTTCAGCCTCCGGCCGACGCCGTGAAACCGGTGCGGCATCCGGATGCTCCCGCGCCCGGTGAGCTTCTCGGAGCGCACTACGCCGAGTGCTTCGGCTGCGGCGGCGAGCAGGCCCACGGGCTGCACCTGGCGGCGCGGGCCGGGGACGGTGTGAGCATCACCGCCGAGTTCACCGTGCAGCCGGCCCACCAGGGCGCGCCCGGGCTGGCGCACGGGGGCGTGCTGGCGACCGCCCTCGACGAGACCCTCGGCTCGCTCAACTGGCTGCTGCGCACCATCGCGGTGACCGGGCGGCTGGAGACCGACTTCGTGCGGCCGGTTCCGGTGGGCACGGTGCTGCATCTTCAGGCCGAGGTGACGGCGGTGGCGGGCCGCAAGATCTACTCCCGCGCCACCGGGCGGATCGGCGGCCCCGAGGGGCCCGTCGCGGTCCGTGCCGACGCCCTCTTCATCGAGGTGAAGGTCGACCACTTCATCGACAACGGCCGCCCGGAGGAGATCCAGGCCGCCATGAGCGACCCGGACCAGGTACGGCGTGCCCGCGCCTTCGAGGTGAACCCGTGAGCCGCGATCCCCTGAACGTGCTGATCCGGCGCGTCGATCCGGACGTACCGCTTCCGACGTATGCGCGACCCGGCGACGCGGGAGCCGATCTGCGCACCACTCGGGGCCATGAACTGAAGCCGGGGGAGCGGGCCGTCCTGCCCACCGGGGTGTCGATCGCCCTCCCGGAGGGGTACGCGGCCTTCGTGCACCCGCGCTCCGGTCTCGCCGCCCGTCTCGGTGTCGCCCTCGTGAATGCCCCGGGGACGGTTGATGCCGGGTACCGTGGGGAGATCAAGGTGATCGTGGTGAATCTCGACCCGCATGAGAGTGTGCGGTTCGAGCGCTTCGACCGGATTGCCCAACTGGTCGTCCAGCAGGTCGAGAGGGTTCGCTTCCAGGAGGTCGCGGAGCTTCCCGATTCGGCACGGGCCGAGGGGGGCTTCGGGTCCACCGGCGGGCATGCCGCGGTGGACGGCACAAGCGATACAGATGGTCAGGCCGCCGACGGCGGTCGGACGGGTGGGAATCGATACGCTTCGGTCGTATCCGACCGGGAAGGACAGTGACGTGTTCGGACGTCGCAAGAAGAAGGGTGCCGCCGAGGACGCGGCCGGCGAGCCCGAGCAGGTCGTCGACATCGACTCTGAGGCGGACGACGACGGCACGCATGAGCGCGTACGGCTGGAGCCGGAACCGCGGCCCGACGGCCCGTGGGACAGCTCCGAGGTCCGTGAGCCCGGCGAGGGCCGGGTGGACCTGGGCGGCATGTTCGTGCCCGGCGTCGACGGCATGGAGCTGCGCGTGGAGGTCGCGGGCGACGCGATCGTCGCGGCGACCGTCGTGCTGCGCGACAGCGCCATCCAGCTCCAGGCCTTCGCCGCGCCCAAGCGCGAGGGCATCTGGAGCGAGGTGCGCGAGGAGATCGGCTCCGGCATCACCCAGCAGGGTGGCATCATCGACGAGGTCGAGGGCCCGCTCGGCTGGGAGCTCAGGGCCCAGGTGCCGGTGCAACTCCCGGACGGCACGGGCGGATTCCAGGTCGTGCGGTTCGTCGGAGTGGACGGGCCCCGCTGGTTCCTGCGCGGTGTGATCTCGGGCCAGGGCGCGGTGCAGCCGCAGGCGGCCGGTCTGCTCGAGCAGATCTTCCGGGACACGGTCGTGGTCCGTGGCGAGGGTCCGATGGCCCCGCGCGACCCGATCGTCCTGAAGCTGCCGAACGACGCCCAGATGGTTCCCGAGGGCGTCCAGCAGGAGGAGGCCGGATCACGCTTCTCCGGCGGCATGGGCCAGCTCCAGCGCGGACCGGAGATCACCGAGGTGCGCTGACGCTCCGCTGGGAGAGCCGCGACAGGTCGTCTGTTCGGCTGCGGGGTGCATCGTGGCTTGTCGCGCCCGCGCGGCGGAGCCGCATATTGATGCAGTCCCGCGCCCCCAGGGCGCTACAGGGGCCGTATCCCTTAAGGGGTACGGCCCTTTTCTCGTGCGTGAACTCTTGACGGCCCATTGGTCTGTACCTACCGTCTCCGGCCAACGCGTCTGTTCATAAAGGCGCCTCACGTTCACATACGAGAACGAAAGGGCCCTCACGCATGCGCAGAACCGCACTCCTCGCGGCCGCGGCCGCCCTTGTCGCCGGTGTCGTCGCCTGGCCCGCCGACGCCGCGCCCAGCACCTTCACCCACCCCGGAGTCACCGTCTCCAAGGGGCAGTTGGACTTCACCCGCTCCAAGGTCAACTCCGGCGCCCAGCCCTGGAAGGGCGCCTTCGACCAGATGATGGGCAGCAGGTACGCCGATCTGAACCGCACCCCCAGGCCCCGTGCCGTCGTCGAGTGCGGCTCGTACTCGAACCCCAACCACGGCTGCACCGACGAGCGCGAGGACGCGATAGCCGCCTACACCCAGGCCCTGGCCTGGTACATCACGCGCGACGCGCGGCACGCGAAGAAGGCCATCGAGCTGATGGACGCCTGGTCCGCGGTGATCAGGGACCACACCAACAGCAACGCGCCCCTTCAGACGGGCTGGGCCGGCTCCTCCTGGCCCAGGGCCGCCGAGATCATCAAGTACACGTACGGCGGCGGCTGGGCCAACTCCGGCCGGTTCGCCACCATGCTCCGCACCGTCTATCTGCCCGAGATCATCAACGGCTCGAACTCCAACGGCAACTGGGAGCTGTCGATGATGGAGGCCGCCGTCGGCATCTCCGTCTTCCTGGCGGACAAGGCGTCGTACGACAAGGCCATGGCGAAGTTCCGCACCCGTATCGCCGCCTACGTCTACCTGTCCTCCGACGGCGACCTGCCGAAGACCGTGCCGAGCCAGAACCTCGACACCCGCGAGAAGATCGTCAAGTACTGGCAGGGGCAGTCCACCTTCGTCACCGGCCTCACCCAGGAGACCTGCCGCGACCTCACCCACACCGGCTACGGCATCTCCGCGATCTCGCACGTCGCCGAGACCAGCCGCATCCAGGGCCAGGACCTCTACGGCACCGACGTCGGCGAGCGGCTGCGGCACGCGCTCGGGTTCCAGTCGAAGTACCAGCTCGGCACGGCGGCCCCGAGCTGGCTGTGCGGCGGCTCGCTCAAGCTCGGCCTCGGCCCGGTCACCGAGGTCGGCCACAACGCCCTGCGCAACCGCCTCGGCATCCCGATGACCAACACCCAGGCGCTGACCGAGCGGTCCCGCCCGGCCGGCAGCAACAACCTCTTCGTGGCCTGGGAGACCCTCACACACGGCGACAACCCCGGCTGACGAGCCCGTACGACCTGACGGCGGGGAGCGTCAGAGTTCCGTCAAAGACGCCCCCGCCACCGCACCCGGCCCCATTTGTCGCGAATATTGGCCGTAGGGTCGACGCTGAGTAGGCAGCAGTGACCGGAACACAATGGGGACCATGGGACGCGGCAGGCTTCGGATCCATCTCGGTGCGGCACCGGGCGTCGGCAAGACGTACGCGATGCTGTCCGAGGCGCACCGGCGGACGGAGCGGGGCACCGACTGCGTCGTCGCGTTCGTGGAGCACCACGACCGGCCGCGCACCGAGGTGATGCTGCACGGCCTGGAGCAGATACGGCGCAGACGGCTGGAGTACCGCGGAGGCGTCTTCACCGAGATGGACGTCGACGCCGTCCTGGCGCGGCGCCCGCAGGTGGCCCTGGTCGACGAACTCGCCCACACCAACATCCCCGGCTCGCGCAACGCCAAGCGCCGGCAGGACGTGGAGGAACTGCCGGCGGCCGGGAGCGACGTCGTCTCGACTGTCAACACCATGGTGCTCACCCTGCGGGCGGCACTATCGCGCGCGGAGCCTGTCGAAGAGGGGGGCGCGCCAGTGCGGCGCCCCGTGGAAGCAGAAAGGCAGACCCTATGACCCGGGTTCTGGTGATCGACGACGAGCCGCAGATCGTGCGCGCCCTCGTGATCAACCTCAAGGCCCGCAAGTACGAGGTCGACGCGGCCCACGACGGGGCCACCGCCCTCGAACTCGCCGCCGCCCGACACCCCGACGTGGTCGTCCTCGACCTCGGTCTGCCCGACATGGACGGCGTCGAGGTGATCCGGGGGCTGCGCGGCTGGACCCGGGTGCCGATCCTGGTGCTGTCCGCCCGGTACTCCTCCGACGAGAAGGTCGAGGCGCTCGACGCCGGCGCCGACGACTACGTGACCAAGCCCTTCGGCATGGACGAGCTGCTGGCCCGGCTGCGGGCCGCGGTCCGCCGGGCCGAACCCACCGGGGGCGGCGAGGACGACGTGATGGTGGAGGCCGAGGGGTTCACCGTCGACCTCGCCGCGAAGAAGGTCAACCGGGGTGGGAAGGACGTACGGCTCACGCCCACGGAATGGCATCTGCTGGAGGTGCTGGTGCGCAACCCGGGCCGTCTGGTCAGCCAGAAGCAGTTGCTGCAGGAGGTGTGGGGGCCCTCGTACGGGACGGAGACCAATTATCTGCGGGTGTACATGGCCCAGCTCCGCAGAAAGCTGGAGGCGGACCCGTCCCACCCCAAGCACTTCATCACGGAGCCGGGGATGGGGTACCGATTCGAGAAGTGAGCTGCGAGCCGGCTGGGGGTCCGGGGGTTGTCCCCCCGGGGAATGCAGCATCACGGAGCCGGGGATGGGCTATCGGTTCGACAGGGGATGGGCTATCGGTTCGACAAGTGATGCCCGGTACGCTTCAAGCATGAGTGCTGTTCCTCGTTCCGAGAAGTCGGTGGGCCGGTTCCGGCGCATGCTCGACCGGCTCTCCTCGTCGCAGGAGGACCTGGAGTCCGAGGAGCTGCGAGAGGACGCCGAGACCGCCGGTTGCACCAAGATCTGCGACTGTCATGACCGGCAGGTCGTGACGGTTACTGGTACCTTGCGCACGGTCACCCTGCGGCCGCGCGCGGGCGTTCCGGCCCTGGAGGCCGAGCTGTTCGACGGCTCTGCCGCCCTGGACGTGGTGTGGCTCGGCAGGCGTTCCATAGTCGGCATAGAGCCGGGGCGCCGGCTGATCGCATCGGGCCGGATCTCCATGAGCCGGGGCCGCCGGGTGCTGTTCAACCCGAAATACGAACTGAGACCCCTTGGACGGGAGTAGCCGGTGACGTCGCTCGACAAGCCGACCGAAGACACCACCGCAGACGCCGAGCAGGACTCCCGGGCGGTGACCGAGGCCGCGCTGTTCGAAGCCTTCGGCGGCGTGCGCGGCATGATCGAGACGGTCCTGCCCGGCCTGCTGTTCGTCACCATCTACACGATCAACAAGGACCTGCACCAGTCGGCGATCGCCGCGCTCGCGGTGTCCCTGCTGCTCGTCGTGGTGCGCCTGGTGATGCGGGACACCATCAAGCACGCCTTCAGCGGTGTCTTCGGTGTCGCCTTCGGTGTCGTGTTCGCGATGATGACCGGCAACGCGAAGGACTTCTATCTGCCGGGCATGCTTTACACGCTGGGGCTGGGCCTCGCGTACATCATCACGACCCTGAGCGGGGTGCCGCTGATCGGGCTGATCCTCGGCCCGGTGTTCAAGGAGAACCTCTCCTGGCGCACCCGCAACCCCGGGCGCAAGAAGGCGTACGCGAAGGCCAGTTACGCCTGGGGCCTGATCCTGCTGGCCAAGTGCGCCATCCTGTTCCCGCTGTACTGGTGGGCCGACACGACCCAGTTCGGATGGGTGCTCGTCGCGCTGAAGATCCCGCCCTTCCTGCTGGCCGTGTGGCTGACCTGGGTGTTCCTCGCCAAGGCCCCGGCGCCGATCGACGTGTTCGCGGAGATGGAGGCGGCGGAGAAGGCCGAGGAGGAGCGCAAGGCGGCGTCGGCCGCGGACGGCGGGGACGCCGCGGGCGGGCGGCACCGCCGAGAGGCATAGCGCTTCGTTACGACGGGGGGGGGGGGGGGGGGGGGCGGGCGGCCCCCCCCCCCCCCCCCCGGCCCCCCCCCCCCGCCCCCCCCCGGGGGGGGGGGCCCGCGCCCCCCCCCCCCCCCCGGGGGCCGCCCCCGGGGCACCCCCCCGGTAGCCCACATGCAAGGGACCCCCCTGAC